>NZ_CP040272.1:5818125-6145000 GCF_013393905.1 Nostoc sp. C052 | reverse complement strand
GAGAGGAGTCCTCCTTAGTACGAGAGGACCGGGAGGAACGCACCGCTGGTGTACCAGTTATCGTGCCAACGGTAAACGCTGGGTAGCCAAGTGCGGAGCGGATAACCGCTGAAAGCATCTAAGTGGGAAGCCCACCTCAAGATGAGTGCTCTCACCACTTTAAGTGGGTAAGGTCACGGGCAGAACACCCGTTCTTAGGCGGTAGGTGGAAGTGCAGCAATGTATGTAGCCGAGCCGTGCTAACAGACCGAGGGCTTGACCTCATCACTCTTTTGGTTTAATTCGCGTTACTTGCAGTCTTCAGGGTTTCTGACCCAACAAGTTTTCCTGGTGTCTATTGCGCGGTGGAACCACACTGAACCCTTCCCGAACTCAGAGGTGAAACGCTGCTGCGGCCACGATAGTTTAGGGGTAGCCCTACGCAAAAATAGCTCGATGCCAGGTTTATTTTTTACAAAAAGCCCCACGCTCTAATTAAAGCTTGGGGCTTTTGTTTTTCCTGAATTTAGTATTGGATAAATCGCTATGACTCAAGAACTTTGGGATTTAAGGAAGTCTATTCTTGATGGACGTTCATACAAATAAAGCATCTACAATAAATCCATAACCTGTAATAGAAGCAACAATTGATGTAGTTAATTGGTCAAGACGTTGACGGATAATTGCTCTTAATTCATCTAAACTCTCAATGTATATGCACCTAAGCGACTACAAGCAATGGTAGAAAAACACTGATTATGTCAGTAGATATTTTTTAAATTGGACTTAGAGAACTCCACAGAATGATTGATCCTATGATAAAAGGAATATAATTTTCAGTGTGCAAGCTAGCTGATGTCACCAAAATCTCTAATTGAACTTACGGAGAATCTAAAATCTCTTTACATTAAAACAGCCAAAAAACTAAAAGGAAGCGACCGAAGACAGTTCATGGCAGAAGTTGTAAAAAGCTTGGGAATTGGCGGACAGACCTTGGTAGAACGAGAGTTGGGATGGAATAGACGCACAATCCGTAAAGGAATACAGGAGTTAGAGAGTGGTCAACCTATCATTGATGGTTTCTTTGCTAGTGGACGCAAACGAGTTGAAGCAAAATTACCCAACTTACTGGCGGATATTAAATCGTTAGTAGATGGCCAAAGTCAAACCGACCCAAGTTTTAAGAGTACACGTCTATACACCCGCATGACCTCAGCAGAGGTACGTCGGCAACTGATAGAAAAATTTGGTTACAGTGACGAAGAACTGCCATCACCAGAGACAATTCGGCGGCGATTGAATGACTTGGGATATTGCTTAAAACGAGTTCTCAAAGCCAAGCCAGCCAAGAAGATTCCAGAAACAGAAGCTATTTTTGAACAAGTTGAGCAAATTAACACCGAAGCTGATAATGATCCTAATACCTTACGTATTTCTATTGATGCAAAGGTTGCAGTAAAAGTTGGAGAGTTTGACCGTAAGGGTAAAACTCGCGTACCCACAATCTCACTAGACCATGACTTTGCTCCAGAAACGACTCTGATTCCTTATGGGATTTTTCTACCTGAGTACAACGAGTTATTTTTATTCTTCGTTTCTTCAAAATTGACTGCTGATTGCATAGTTGACTTACTTGAAAGCTGGTGGCAAAGCGTTAAACATCGATTTTCTCACATTCAAAAACTGGTGATTAATCAGGATAATGGACCGGAAAATCATTCCCGCCGCACCCAGTTTATGAAACGCATTGTAGACTTTGCCACCTCATTCCAGCTAACGTTGCAACTTGCTTATTATCCCCCCTATCACAGCAAATATAATCCTGTAGAACGTTGCTTTGGTTGGTTAGAGCAGCATTGGAATGGTAGTTTGCTTGATACTGTTGACACGGTACTCAGTTTTGCTAAAACCCTTACTTTTAAGGGAAAAAATCCAGTTGTAACATTGGTTGAAAAAGTTTATTCCACAGGAGTTACACTCACAAGAAGCTATGGAGAAAGTTGAAGCACAGATTCACCGTCTTCCCCATCTCAAAAAATGGTTTGTGGAAATTTTTACTAAATCGGCATAGCTATTGGATCATTGTTTTTGTGGAGTTCTCTTATACAAATTCTCAAAAGTCTTTACCTGGTGCTATTGATGAGATGTTGAGTGAGTTATCTGGTGGTCAAGAGTGCCAAGAAGGTAGGTAGTTTTTATTGTGGCTAGTTTGAATGCAAACTGCTGTAAAAACGCATGAGCGAGGAATTCCACCTACTATATGAACAACATCAAAAGTTCGCTTTTGATGTTGAAGGCAAACAGCATACAAGGTGACTTCCATACTTAAATTAAAGGTTTATCGCTTTCTCCCTGTCGTCCCCTGTTTACCTCCTGTTGTGGTGCAGACATGATTTGCTTTTGCTGTTCTTGTAGCCAGGTTTCAAAAAGTTCATTTAGAAGTCGCACTTTCATAAATTCATCCAGTTGTGCGGGAATAAATTTTTCCAGCCGCAAAATCACAAACCATTCAGCGATGCGTGTAGGGGGCAATATCTGACCTGGTTGACTGCTAGAGAGCATTTGTACCATTACAGGATGTAGTGCATTCAGTTCAATCGGGCCAACTAAACCGCCAGTTTGGGCTTCTGGGCCGAGTGAGTATTCCCGCGCCAAGTCGGCAAAAGAGTTTTCTTTTGCCTGAATCCTGAAGTAGAGTTCTTGGGCAATTCCCACATCCTGGGTTCGCAATAGGGAATAAATTACTTTATCCAGTTTTGCCTTGGACTGAAAAAAGTAAGATTCTAGTTTGTTACCCCAGGTAGCTTGCTTGAATTTTTCAATTTTCAGCTTACGAGTGGTAATGACTTCTAGTTGATCGGAAGTCAGCCCTTGATGTGCCATCCAAGCCTGGATATCTTCTTCATTTTTGAACTGTTTTTCAGCGTAAAACTGCTGTTTAGCTTGGGCTATTTCCTCAGGTGTACACTCTATTGCTACTTTCGCAAGGTGTGAGTTTTGCTCTATTGCCTCATCGATGATCAATTCACGCTGCAACTGTGGCAGCATTTGGTAACTTGCCAGCAAGGAAATCAATTCACTAGCTGCGATTGTACGATTACCAATTTGGATCGCTTCAGTCATTAGCTTTCAGGCATCTTAAGAATATCTAGTTTGTTAAAGAAGCTATACCATAGCCCATTTATTAAGAGCTTTTGCCTTAATCTTAACGAGTTAGTTATGCTAACCTCACTTTCACAATAATTAAATAGTTACTTGCTAACATACTTAAAAATATACAGTTTATGTGAGTTTTTATCAAAGATTCTACGCAAATATGCTGCTTAAACCTCTTGTCATTACCCGCATCTCTTAGAAGGCTGATGAAATTTGGGTTTTAAAGTTTAAGCATGATTCTCATTTATTAATTTTTATTGAGAATATTCACGCAATAATCAGGGTTATGTAATCTGCTTTGAAAGCGATCGCCAGTTGTAAAAAAATGTGGCTAATGACAAGCCTTAAGTCCTGGGTCTATTAAAAGTTGTTAGAGATAGAAAAAGACAACACAACCTATTCTGCTTTTTCCGTTTGTGTATGCAGCAACCAAAAATTCTCAGGTCTACAACGACTCTAAATAGTTCAGAAGATCCGCCATTTCTTGGGCACTAGGTTGGAATTTTGGCATTGGCGGTGTTTCGCCACTGATCACTTGATGAATCAGTCCATACCGAGACTTGTGCTTGGAAACACCTTGCAAGCTGGGGCCCACTCGCCCGTCTGCTTCCAAGCCATGACAACCAGCGCAGTTAATTTGAAAGATCGCGTGTCCTTGAATTGAGTTTCCTGTTAAGGATAGAACACTCTTGACGTATGGATCGGAGGCTTGAACTAACTGAACACCAAAAAAGCCTAAAGGGACTGCTAGCAGTGTGGCCAGCATCAATAAAACGATCCGCTGAATCAATATTTCAGGTTTGGTAATCTGGTTATCCAAAAGGTTTGCTGTGAAAGTCTAAGTGTGCTAAAAAGTTTTCATTTCCTACACATAGCTTAAAAGTTCTTGATTGTGTCTGCAAGCACAGAAGACTATTTTCTTGTAGGCAATTGGGTAGTTGCGCGTTAAAAAGGCTGTAGAGCGCAGGATTCATACGAAATTTGGTAAAATCAAAAGCAAGCAACGAATATTTAATCATTACAAAGAGGAGATTTCCAGTGGTTGAACCCCTGCTATCAGGTATTGTCCTTGGTCTAGTTTTCGTCACCCTTGCCGGACTGTTTTACGCTGCCTATAGGCAATACAAGCGCCCCAATCAGTTGGGAGGATAAGGGAGTGCTGAGTTAGGAGTTAGGGGTTAGGAGTTATATTGTTCCTCATCTGCTTTATCCGCCCCTAATCCCTCACTCCGAATTCTGTAGAAAGTAAGTGATGTGTTGCCGTAAACTTTCTGGCGGCAAATTTCCCAAGCGGGAATCTCTGGCGGTTTCCAACCTTGTGAGGCGTGTTCAACTGCGATTTCGCCGCTAGGATCTAAAAGTTGATGGTGAGCGATCGCTTCTAATACTGGTTGGTACAATCCACTGGCATAAGGTGGATCAAAGTAAATTCTATCGAATTGCTTGCCTGATAAAGTCTTTAACTGCTGGGTAATATCTCCCCGTAATACCCGAAATTCTTGGTCGGTATTAGCTATCTGTTGCCAATTTTCTTGGATGGTGGCACAGGCTCGGCTCGATTGTTCTATTCCCATTACTAGGCTGGCTCCTCTACACAAAGCCTCTGCACCCATTGAGCCAGTACCAGCGCATAAATCTAGCCAGCGACAACCTGCGACTTCTCCCTGCCAAATATTAAATACTGCCTCTCTTACCCGCGCACTAGTGGGTCTAGTTTCTTTCCCTGGTAAAGTTTTTAGCTGGCGATTGCCGTAAATTCTCAAACTCATTGGTTATTAGTCATTAGTCATTGGTCATCAATTGTAGACAAAAGACAAAGAACAAATGACAAAAAGAATTTAGGCAGGAATTTTTTCGCGGACTTGAGCAACGAAATTAGACAGGATTTGCAATCCGATATTGGAGGATTTTTCGGGGTGAAATTGGACTGCCATCAGGTTTTCATGGGCGATCGCAGCTGTGACGGTTTGAGTACCGTGAGTGACGGTTGCTGCACGGATTAGGGGGTCTATTGGGTCAACATAGTAGGAATGGACAAAATACACCCAAGGATCGGATGGTAAATGCTCCCACAAAATACTTTTTGGTTGAGTCACTTCCAGCTGATTCCAACCCATGTGAGGAATAGTAATGTCGGGTTCTGAGCGAAACCGCCTCACTTTTCCTTTAATAATTCCTAGTCCTGGTTGAGTACCTTCTGCACTTGATTCAAAGAGAATTTGCAATCCTAAACAAATTCCCAAAAAAGGTTTACCAGATGCGATCGCTTCTTTAATAGGTTGTTCTAAACCACGCGATCGCAGGTGTTGCACTGCTGGATCAAATGCTCCCACTCCTGGTAGGACTATAGCATCTGCCTGCTCTAATTCCTTTGAAGAATAAGTAACATTAGGAGTTGCCCCAGCTTTTTCCAAGCCTTTACAGACTGAGTGCAAATTTCCCATCTCGTAATCTACGACCGCAATCACTGGCATTTACCTGCTCCTTGTAAATTTATTATGGAGGGTTTTTCTATTCTAAATAATATTTGTTATGAAGAAAAGAATTCTATTAACTTCTTTTGATATTTGGCTAAAGGATCAACAGTCAAATTCTTCTGATGATTTATTACTTGAAGTTACCAAACTCGATCTGATACCGCATGACTTAACTTTTTTACGCCAGTTACCCGTAGATGTGCAACTTGCCAGTACTCAGGTAATGGAAAAAATCAATGCAATCCAACCTGATTACATTATCTGTTGTGGCATGGCTGCAAGCCGTACACAATTAAGTGTGGAAGCCGTTGCTAGCTATGGAGAAATTGTTTTGCAGACAGAAGTTGATTTAGAAAAATTAGTGGCGGGAGCCACAGCAATTGAGATTAGCTACGACTGCGGTAAATTTGTTTGTGAAGGTCTTTACTATTCAGTGTTGGATTACTTAAGCCAAAATAAACTCACAGCACGTTGTATTTTTGTCCACGTTCCGGTTCTCAATCAAGAAAATTTGAGGGGGATTCTTGCCGATTTCGTATTAATTATTAACAAACTGGCACTTTCATCAAGTTGTTAATGTCTGTATGGTGAAAGAAATATCTAAGTATATGTTGCCATTGCTACTAATTTTTCCCATTGCTCAATTAACTCCTGCTACACCACCACCTGAAGAAGTTGTACAACCACAAGAAGTACGACCTTTACCAGGTCAATTGGATGCAGTGCCAACGTTTAACAGCAATAGTCCAGAATTGGTTTTGAAAGAAGGAATTTTACTTTCCACTTTTCCACCCGATGGCAAAAAAGTGCCAACGGCACATCTGAATTTTCCCTTTCGAGGACGATTTGATATTTTTGCTCACCACATTACGAAAGCTGAACCAGCAGATAATTTGCGAGCGCTCTATTTAGGGATAATTTTGCATAACCCTGGTTCAGAATCGGTAAAGGTGAATATTTGGCAGGCGGCGAGTTATTTGAGTCAACCGGATGCACCATTTATTCCGTTACCATCTTTTAGCCAAAATCTTTTAGGTAAAGTTTTTGCGGGTCCAGGCGATCGCGTTATGTCTGATGTGCTTCGGGGAGTGCGACAAGAAATTTTCCCTGCTCAAATTGAGATTCCACCAGGGAAAAGTCGGATGTTACTAAATTTGCCAATTCCGGTGCAGGGATTGACACCGCCCCTCAATGGTCGGTCTACATTGATGCGACTACAAAGTAATGGCAATGTCTATGCAGCTAGCCTCGCCATGTTTGCACGGGTGAATCCTGATGGCAGTGAGCGATCGCCTACCTTAGAAGAGTGGCAAAATTTACTAGATAATGGTGATTTGGCTGGGCCACGGGATAAAGCCCCCACTCCCTTAGAAGGAAGTGATAAGCCAAGAATTTATGGGCGTGTAGCTGGAGTGGCTGGTGGTTCGCGATGGAGAGCCTTATTAGTAGATAATCCTAAAGCTAGGTATCTAACCATTCCTCAGCCTGGTCAAGTGTTTTCTTACGCTCTGAGTACCCTACATGGCGGTACCTTAGGAACTGGTCAAATTCAAAGTGCTACTATGCTGGTGCGCTATCCTGACACCGCATATCGCGCTCATGGCAATTATGGAATTCAATATAATCTGAAGTTGCCGCTATACAACAATACTCAAAGTCCTCAAACTGTTAGTGTGTCGATACAAACGCCACTCAAAGAGGATCAATTGGGAAAACCGGGGTTACGCTTTCTTAGTACACCAGCCCCTCAAGTATTTTTTCGGGGAACGGTGCGGGTACGTTACAAAGATAGCCAAAATCAGCAGCAAACTCAGTTTGTGCATTTAGTGCAAAAGAGAGGTCAACCAGGGGAACCATTAGTTTTATTAAATATAAAAGCTGGCGATCGCTCTTTAGTAGAAGTAGACTTTCTCTATCCACCAGATGCCACACCACCACAAGTCTTAACAGTTTCAACTCAGGCTGAACCTCGGTAATGAATGATGGGTAATTAGGTAGGTAAAAACTCAGCAAATAAAGCTCTACTAGTTATGGCAGAGACTTACAATGCTTACTAATAGTAGGCATTGTATTTACAACACAAATACTGTTTAAGAACCATTCCAAACTGTAAACGCCTATTGAAGTTGCAATCATATATACTATGACTACTAAGGTAGTAGTCCAAGGTTTAATTTCATGCATAGATTCTTTTGTTGATATGGATTATAAAGAGTGTATTTCCAAATACATTACCTGAATTTAATTATGGCAAGCAATACTGTTCTTAATTATACATTTTAGAGACGCAGCAATACTACGTCTCTAAATTCTTTTTCGGAAATGTCTATTTACTAACCTCGTTGAAAACCCTTTGCTGGCTTTTGTTGTCCCTTAGCCTTTGGCTTCGATTTGTTAACTTCTCCTAAAGCTTCCTGAAATAAGTTATGCAAATGTATGGGTACACTGGCAATATCTGGTAACTCTGGCTCAATGGGTTTGTGAAATTCTTGCAAAAGTGTATCCAAGTCACTTTCAAGGTGAAACTCTGGACGTTGCAAAAACTTTTGTAACACATTTTCTAATTGAGTTGGATACTGTTGCGCTAATCGATGCCAGATAAAAGCATTAATACTTTTATCTTCCAGGTAGTAACGAACTAGTTTTTCCGCCCCTTGAACACTTTGCCAATCCTCTGCGGCTAAAATTGCTTGTATCTTACTATATGTTGGTAAAAACATTTGTCCCCAACGTGGATGAGAAAGAGCCGTTACCTGTTCTGCTTTCTTGAGGTCAGCAGGTAAATCAACCTTTGGCATCACCATTTTGCTATTGCCACTTTTGCTGTTAAACATCTGAGAAACTACGCTAGAATCAGCACCAAATTCTTCTGCTGCTGCTTTGATTTCCTCGTCTCCAATGCCTGCTGCTTCTGCTACTTCAGCCAGAGATTTAGAAGTATCAATTCCTGCGGCGGCAAAAGTTTTTTCAGTAATTACTTCTTGAAATTCCGCTATTTTTTTATTAAGATGGTATCCAGATAGTGTGATTTCGTCAGTGCCAAAAAAGTCCACAAACTGCTGATGATATTGTGCTACTGACTGCCAAGCTTCTTCTAACAAGTCGGGAGCATCGCTGTAAAGATTACTTTTATAGTTTTCTTTGAAATTGCCAATTGCTACAGCAAGTTTTGGTTTACCTAATTTACCCATGATTGTGTAGGGGCCAGAAAACATCCAATAGCTATCGGTGACAGGAGAAATACGAGTTAGCAAGATTTCTCCTGCTTTCAAGCGAGATATTGCCTGTAATGTTTGAGTATTGTTTGGCTTGACGATGTAGTGTTTATCTGTCAACCAGTTCGTCAATTCAAAGCCATCAGGTAAAATATTCGTTATGGCAAATAAGCCAATAAAACTATGATGCCAGCTATTGATCAGGCTGCGATCGCTTTCTTCTAAATCTGGATGGCTTTCGATAAACAAGTCTAATGGAGACTTATCACCGACTTTCCCATCTGTCAGAAAGCTATCGATGATTAAATCCTGCTGCGTACTATCCCCACTTCCCCGGCGCGACTGTATAGCTGCATAAGTTTCTAGTGCTTGTGCTAGTTCCCCCTCAGCATCAAAGACAAAATCAACTAAGGCTTGTTTTAATTGGTGCGATCGTTCTAATATGACATCCACAAGTTAATCTCTCGGTGCAACAGATGTAGATTATAGCGTTTGAGAGAATTACAACATCTAGCAATAGCTAGATTTATACGAATGTAGCCGTAAAGCTTCTCTTAAACTAGATATAAGGCATCACACAAGGTCATTACAGATGGTCGCAATTCCAAATTCTAGCTATATTTCCCCAGAAGACTATCTCAGAGAAGAAGAAACCAGTCCTATCAAGCATGAATATAGACAGGGACAGGTTTATGCAATGGCAGGGGCAAGTAATGCTCATGTCATTATTTCTCTTAATATTGCTTCAATGCTGAGAAATCATTTGCGCGGGAGTGGCTGTCAGGCTTATATATCAGACACTAAAGCACATATTGAGTCGATTAATATCTATTACTATCCCGATGTTATGGTAAGTTGTGACCAACGAGATAGAGCTTTTAACAACTTTCTGCGTTATCCTTGCTTAATTGTAGAAGTGCTATCTCCGACAACAGAAGCCTTTGACAGAGGTGATAAATTTGCTGACTACCGACAGATGGAGTCACTTCAGGAATATGTACTTGTCAGTCAAACTCGGTTAAATGTTGAGTGTTTTCGCCGTAACTCAGAGAGACAATGGGTACTTTATCCCTATGGTAAAGAAGATATCATTCATCTGACGAGCGTAGATTTTCGGTGTGCCGTTGCAGATTTATATGAGGATGTTACTTTTGAATCGCCATAATTGACTGACTACTAGCTCAAAAGCCAGAAACTAGAATTTTGAGGATTTAAAAATGTGTTTTTAGAGGGCAAAATAAAAAGGCAAAAGAAAATCTTCTTTTGCCTTTTTGCTTTTTATCTTTTAATAGATACTTGAAATTTCTAGTCTCTATTCATCATCAAAATCATCTTCGTCGTCTTCCTCTTCTTCCTCATAATCGTCGTCGTCTGCGACTTCATCGGCGATTAATTCATCTTCGTCATCTAGAACTGACCTTTCTGCACGTCTGCTGCCAAAGCCAGATTCCCCAAGAGTAGGAGAATCTAAATTATAGGTGCGAGCTGTGCGGTCATCTAAAACCATATCTAGAGGATCATCAACTTCATCCAAGACACTACTGCTAATCTCAGCAGCATAATCTTCGATCGCACCAGGTTCATCATAGGTATTGTACCCAGTACCAGCCGGAATCAATCGCCCAATAATCACGTTTTCCTTTAATCCGCGCAGCCAGTCAGATTTGCCTTCGATGGCTGCTTCGGTAAGTACCCGTGTTGTCTCTTGGAAGGATGCGGCGGAAATAAAGCTGTCGGTATTCAAGGATGCTTTGGTGATCCCCAACAATACTGGGGTATACTGTGCCCTAGCACCGCCTGTAATTGCCATAGCTTCGTTCACCTGCTCAACTTGGCGCAGTTCCACCAATTCGCCGGGAAGCATGGTGGTGTCACCACCATCATCAATCCTGACTTTGTTGGTCATCTGGCGAACAATTACTTCAATGTGCTTATCGGAAATATCAATCCCTTGAGACTGATAAACCATTTGCACTTCATTCACTAAGAAGGTTTGTACCTTCTGCAAGGCAAGGCTAGCACAAGCATAGATTCCGTCTTCAGAACCCAGGCTAAAGAAGATTTCCAAAATTTCATGAGGATTGGATGGGCCATCAGTCAACGGTTGTCCCGCTAATACCATTGAGCCATCTGGGACAATCAAATTTTGTCCAGGCCCCAGAGGATAATCTGTCACTACGCCATTTGATTCTACGACCTTAATGGCGATCGCTTCATCACCACCCTCAGCGTAAACTACCTTAACTTCACCCGCCCGGCGACATAAAATGCACGCTTCTTTGGGTTTACGAGCTTCCAGTAGTTCCTCAATCCGGGGCAAACCTTGAATGATATCTCCGGTTTTGGCGCGTTCAAACACCAGCAACACCAAGTTATCACCCCGTTGTACCAAATCGCCGTCTTCTATCTGCAACACAGCACCAGGGCTGACTCGGTAAGGGCGACCAATACGGGTAGTAATAACGTAGTTTTTAGTACTCAGAGCGGAGTCTCCACCAGATGCAGCAGCGACACTTTTAACATCCACTACTTGCCCTGATTCTGGGGCAAAAATTCCAGGAGCAACTTCTGCACCTTCTACTAGCAGGTCACCCACTTTCACCTTGGGTTGAGTACTAGTATTGGTGATGAGCCTGTCAACGTCGCGTAACACCAAACAACGACGAACGTTTTCAGTTCCTTTTTTGACACCCCGCACTTCCCCACCTTCTTTACATAAGATTTGGGTACGTGCGACTACAGAACCGGGGGCAATAGTTAACCCATCGTGTACCTCAAGTGTTGTTTGGGTGCTACCTTGGGTGGCATCAGCGGTAATGTCTCGACGAATCACCAAGGATTCCAAAATCACCAGTTGTAAGCGTTGAACTTCTGGGTCTTCAGTATCTTGTACCAATTCAATATCTGCTGCCAGGGGTGAAGCATTATGGTCTTGTTCGCCTTCTTGCTCAATTTCCAGCACTAGCTGGGTTCGCAGCAGTTCCACACCTTCAACAGATTTGACGCGTTCTGAATCTTTGTAAGGTAGTCGCTGCACAGCTCGCAATTGAATCGATCGCCCGGTTTGTTGACTTACCGATGTTGTTGATGGCACATCTGGGTTATCCGGTACGGCAAACTCAACTACTGGACGACTCAACAGGGCAGGCCCTTCTGGTGTCTCCACATATTGGATATAACGCAATTCCGTGGCGACATTGCCTTGGAATTCCTCACCTGGTTGGATGAAGGTGTTATCTCGGCCAATAACTGATTCTGGATCGTCCACCATCAGCAGTTCCCCTGGTTTCACCACGACTTCCCGCAGGATGTCGTTTTTCTGGGTCACTTCGATCACCCCGCTGTTTTGGCAGAAGATATCCTTCACGACTTCGGTGCCAGCTTCGACAAACTGACCGTCTTCTACTAACAGCAAGGAGATATCTTTGTTAACTTCGTGGCTTTCTTCAGGAATCCACAACAGGGTACCGCCTTGCACGACTTCATAACCCAGCTTGGCTTTACCTTTTTTCTGGACTTCGACACCTGCAAATTTCAGGAATCCACCAGTGGTTGTGCGATAGCGGTCATCAATTAACTCAGCTACTACTTGACCATTTTGCACCTTAGTGCCTGGGGTAGCTCGGAGGTTAAATACTTGGTTGTTGCCAGTGGAGACTAAGTAGTTATTACGACCTTGAGAACTTTGGACTGTCACTGTTGCCTGGTCTAAGACCACAGAAGCAGTGATAATCTCAATTTCTCTGGTACTCTTACCTGGGGTAGCTTCGGGCAAGCGCACGACACCACCGTGTAAACTGGCTAACTTGGTTTCTGCTAAAACTCCATTAGCAGCGATCGCATCACCATTTTTGACAATCAATTCGGCACCGGGCGGCAAGTTGTAAACTTCCCCAGACAAAATCCAAATCAACCCCCCCCGTGCGGCTGTGGTTGTGGTATTACCCTGACGGTCGGTTTTTTGTTCTGGAACGACTTCGGCAAATTGCACTTCCCCTGCCAAGTCAGAGGCAACATCTTTAACTGCTTTTTCTGTATTAGTCCGAGTTGTCCGTCCACCGAGGGCAACCTCTGCCAACAACTGACCTTGTTTTACCTTATTTCCATCAAATACATATAGTGTTGAACCTTGAGTCAGATGAACCTCTTGGTTCTCTGGGGTAACATCACCTTCTTTTTTCGGCTCCAAAAGCATGATGCCATTAGCTTCAACATAGAGAGCATCTTCCCCGTGGCGGGTACGATACGTTCTAGTCTTCAATTTGCGGGGAAGCTTGACAGTTCCATCGATTTTAGAACGCACTTGTTGTGCCACTTCTCCAGTAAACACCCCACCAGTGTGGAATGTCCGCATGGTTAGCTGAGTACCAGGTTCACCGATACTTTGGGCGGCAATAATCCCCACAGCTTCGCCCAAATCCACCATCTTGGCGTGGGCCAAACTCCAGCCGTAGCAATGTTGACAGACAGAACGTGCGGCTTCACAAGTTAGTGGCGATCGCACCACAACTTCACCCACCCCAGATTTTTCAATTTTCTTCGCCAAATCCTCAGAAATTGGGGAATTGCGAGCTGCAATCACTTCTTTTGTAACTGGATGCAACACATCTTCGCCAATTACCCGTCCCATCAAGCGGGTAGCCAGAGGAATTAAGGTTTTAGCCCCTTCTGTCATTGGTCGAATGGCCAGACCTCTAGTGGTGCCGCAGTCAAATTCCCGAATAATTACATCCTGGGATACGTCCACCAACCGACGGGTGAGATAACCAGAGTCAGCCGTCCGTAAGGCAGTATCCACCAATCCTTTTCTGGCACCATAAGACGAAATAATGTATTCCGTCACAGTTAAACCTTCACGGAAATTGGTTTTGATCGGCAAATCGATAATTTCCCCTTGAGGATCTGCCATCAGTCCCCGCATCCCCACCAACTGCCGCACTTGAGAGATGTTACCTCGTGCCCCAGAGAATGCCATCATGTATACGGAGTTCAGGGGATTAGTCTTCTTGAAGTGAACGACTACTTCATCTTTCAAGGCTTCACTAGTACCATTCCAAGTATCGATTACCTTTTGGAAGCGTTCTACTTCAGTGATTTCTCCCCGTTGATAACGGGTTTCAGTAGCGCGAATTTCTTCCTCGGCTGCTTCTAAGAGCAATCGCTTAGTTGGTGGTATCATCAAGTCATCTACACTGATGGAAACCCCTGCTTTGGTAGCGTAGCGAAATCCCAAATCTTTCAATTTGTCCGCCATCACTGCGGTTCGGGCTGTACCATAATTCGTAAAAGCCCAAGAAATTAATTTTTGCAGTTGACTTTTGTTAACTACGCGATTGCGAAAAATCATTTTTTCGTTAGTCATTAATCATTAGTCCTAAATTAATAGTTAGGAGTTAGGAGTTAATAGTTAGGAGTTAAAAGTGAGGAGTTAGGAATAAAAACTCCCAACTCATAACTCATAACTCCTAACTCATCACTCCTCACTTTTAGCTTGCTAGTGCTTCCTGAATGGCATTGTTGTAAATAACGCGGCCAGGAGTTGTGTATATATACTGTGAAAGTACATTGCCTTTCGCGTCTTGTCTGACTCGACGGAACTTATAGAGTAATGTGCGAGTACCATCTTCGTTTTCCGTCACTTTCACGGGTTCTGTATCCGGCTGGTCTGATTCTATTTCGCCGTCAAACCTTACGTAAATATAGGCGTGCAAGTCAATTTGATCTTGCTGGAAAGCCATAATTACATCCTCTAGCGAAGAAAAGTAATTTCCTGCCCCTTTTGTCGCACCGGGATTTTCTGCTGTTAAGTAATAGGCTCCCAACACCATATCTTGGCTAGGCGTGATGATTGGTTTACCCGTAGCTGGTGACAAAATATTGTTAGAAGCCAACATCAGCAACCGCGCTTCAGCCTGACTTTCTAACGAGAGAGGAACGTGTACCGCCATTTGGTCGCCGTCAAAGTCGGCGTTAAACGCTGGACACACCAGAGGATGCAGTTGAATCGCTCTACCTTCTACTAAAATCGGTTCAAAAGACTGAATACCCAAACGGTGCAAAGTTGGTGCCCGGTTTAGCATTACAGGGTGGCCTTCAATCACCTCTTCCAGCACATCCCAAACACTGGGGTCATTACGTGATATCAGCTTTTTCGCAGCTTTGATGTTATTCACCATACCGCTACGAATCAGGCGGTTAATCACAAATGGTTGAAATAGCTCAATTGCCATTTCTCTAGGCAAACCGCACTGGTGAATTTTCAGCTTTGGCCCAACCACAATTACCGAACGTCCAGAGTAGTCAACCCGTTTACCTAACAAGTTTTGTCGGAAACGTCCTTGCTTACCCTCAATAATGTCGGACAAAGATTTCAGGGGTCGGTTATTTGCCCCTACTACAGTGCGTCCCCGACGACCATTGTCAATCAAAGCATCCACTGCTTCTTGCAGCATCCGCTTTTCGTTCCGCACGATAATCTCTGGTGCTAAAATTTCTTGCAAGCGTGCCAAACGATTGTTGCGGTTAATTACCCGCCGATACAAATCATTCAAATCGCTGGTGGCAAACCGCCCACCATCTAGTTGCACCATTGGGCGCAAGTCGGGGGGAATCACGGGAATAACTGCCATTACCATCCACTCTGGTTTGGAACCAGTGGCGATAAAGTTGTCAATCACCCGCAATCGCTTAATTAGCTTGGCTCTCTTTTGTCCCTTGGCGTTGCCAATTTCTTCCCGTAGGCTTTCGGCTTCTTGTTCTAAATTAATATCGGCAAGCAAACGCAACAGCGCTTCCGCACCAATACCTACCTCTACGCCTTGCAGCACAGAATCTTCGCTATAAATTTGGTCTTCTATTTCCAACCACTGGTCTTCACTCAGTAGTTGTTTGTAAGTTAAAGTTTCGGCATTACCTGGACTCAGGACAACATAAGAGTTGAAATAGACAATCTGCTCGACATCCCGCAAGGGCATATCCAACAGGATGGAAATATAGCTAGGAATGCCTTTGAGATACCAAACGTGAGCTACTGGTGCGGCGAGTTTAATATAGCCCATACGGTGACGACGCACCCGTGACTCGGTGACTTCTACCCCACAGCGCTCACAAACAATACCTCTGTGACGGACTCTTTTATACTTGCCACAATGGCATTCCCAATCTTTTGCCGGGCCAAAGATGCGCTCACAAAACAAGCCATCCATCTCTGGCTTGAGAGTTCGGTAGTTAATCGTCTCTGGCTTGGTAACTTCACCGACTACTTGACCGTTGGGCAATGTTCTCTCGCCCCACTGCCGAATGCGTTCGGGGGAAGCCAAGCCGATTTTTACGTAGTCAAACTGATTAGTTTGGGCAGGTCTCATACTTAAGTGCTGAGTTTCGAGTTATGAGTTTTGAGTATATTTAGTTTTACAACATCGGGAACGGGGCATTGGGGATTGGGCATTTTTCCCATTCCCTATGCCCGATTCTCTAATTCTTATTCGTCATCATCCAGCGATTCGCGGGAAAGAGATTCGTAAGTTGGTCGGGGAGGTGTGCGACGGGCTGATTGGTCTGCCATCAAATCGACTTCCACATCTAGGGAACTGCCATCTGCTTGGGTTTCTACCTTGTGTACGGCAATGTCTAACCCTAATGATTGCAACTCGCGCATTAGCACCTTAAAGGATTCTGGGGTTCCAGGTCGAGGAATTGCCTTACCTTTAACGATCGCATTTAACGCTTCATTCCGCCCTTGCATATCGTCAGATTTAACTGTGAGCAATTCCTGTAAGGTGTAAGCTGCACCAAAGGCTTCCAATGCCCACACTTCCATTTCTCCAAACCGCTGACCACCTTGTTGTGCTTTACCACCCAAGGGTTGCTGAGTCACCAGTGAGTATGGCCCTGTGGAACGAGCGTGGATCTTGTCATCCACCAAATGCACCAGTTTCAGCATATAAGCCACACCGATGGTAATTGCTCGGTCAAAAGGTTCACCTGTCCGACCGTCATACACCATGATTTTGCCTGGATTATCTGGGTTATATACCCAGTCTTTCCCGGTTTCGTCCCGTGCTTCTTGCAATTTGCCATGCACGATTCGGCGGGATGTCTCTTCACCATACATTTCATCAAAAGGAGTAATCTTAAATCGTACTCCCAAGGTCTGACCAGCCCAACCTAAGAGGCATTCAAATACTTGTCCAACGTTCATCCGACTGGGTACACCCAAGGGGTTAAGTACAATGTCCACTGGTGAACCATCGGGCAAATAAGGCATATCTTCTGCTGGTAATATCCGAGAAATAATCCCTTTATTACCGTGGCGTCCTGCCATTTTGTCACCAACTTGGATTTTGCGTTTTTGGGCGACATATACCCGGACTACCATATTGGCTCCCGGTGGTAGTTCATCGCCTTGTTCGCGAGTAAACAAGCGCACATCAACTACGCGACCTTTTTCACCGTTGGGAACTCGCAGGGAATTATCCCGCACATCGCGCGCTTTTTCACCGAATATCGCCCGCAATAATTTTTCTTCTGGTGGCTGGTCAGATTCACCCTTGGGTGTAACTTTTCCTACCAAGATATCACCAGCTTCTACCCAAGCCCCAATGCGAATGATTCCCTGTTCATCCAACTGGCGCAAGGCATCTTCCCCGACGTTGGGAATTTCTCTGGTGATTTCTTCTGGCCCCAGTTTTGTCTGTCTAGCTTCAATTTCATATTTTTCAATGTGAATTGAGGTGTAGACATCATCCTGCACCAGTCTTTCAGAGATTAAAATTGCGTCTTCGTAGTTGTAGCCTTCCCAAGGCATATAGGCAACAACGATATTTTGTCCTAGTGCCAATTCACCGCCTTCGGTGGAGGAGCCATCAGCCAATACCTGACCAGCAACAACCCGTTCACCAATACGAACGAGAGGTTTCTGATTTAAACAGGTGTCTTGGTTGGAACGTTGATACTTGGAAAGGGTGTATCTAATTTCTGGGGTATTAGGTTTCGGACGGACACGAATTTCTGTGGCATCTACATAAGTGACATCGCCATCAGTACGCGATACAATCACCATCCCAGAGTCTCTTGCTCCTTGGGCTTCCAAACCAGTACCCACTAAAGGGCGTTCTGGCTTGAGCAGGGGTACAGCTTGCCGTTGCATGTTCGATCCCATCAGCGCTCGGTTAGCATCATCATGCTCCAAGAAGGGAATCATGCTAGTCGCTACCGACACAATCTGTACGGGAGATACTGCTACGTAATCCACCTGTTCCGGTGTTGTGGTGGAAAATTCTTGACGATAGCGGACAGGCACTTGTGGCCCAATAATGTGACCGGTTTCATCTACAGGGATATCACCAGGAGCAACCCGCAGATCGTCTTCTTCATCCGCTGTCATGTAGGCTGGAGGCAGGTCAAATCTGACTCGCCCATTTTCTACCGGTCTAAATGGCGTTTCGAGGAAGCCGTACAGGTTCACCCGCGCATGGGTTGCTAAGGAGCCAATCAGTCCGGCGTTGGGGCCTTCTGGTGTCTCAATGGGGCAAATACGTCCATAGTGACTCGGATGTATATCTCGCACGGCAAAACCGGCACGTTCGCGGGTTAAACCACCAGGGCCAAGGGCACTCAAACGGCGTTTGTGGGTCAGTTCTGCTAAGGGATTGGTTTGATCCATGAACTGACTTAACTGGCTGGAACCAAAGAATTCTTTAATTGCTGCTACCAATGGTTTGGGGTTTACCAAGGAAGCAGGAGTTAGCACTTCCGCATCGGATACCGTCATCCGTTCCCGAATAATTCTCTCTAGGCGGTTTAAGCCGACCCGCACTTGGTTTTGCAGCAATTCACCGACGCTTCTCACTCGGCGGTTGCCCAAGTGGTCGATGTCATCGATATTACCGATGTCATACTCTAAGTTAATTAGGTAATCTACGGCTGCCAAAATATCGCCAGCAGTCAGCACCCGCATTGTGTCTGGAACAGAAAGGCGCAATTTCTTGTTGAGTTTGTAACGTCCAACGCGACCAAGGTCATAACGTTTCGGGTCAAAGAAACGAGAGTCGAGGAGTTGTTGTCCACCTAATACTGTGGGTGGTTCACCAGGACGTAGTTTGCGATATAACTCCATCAGGGCTTCTTCTTCAGAAAACTGCCCTTCTTTTTCGATGGTTTTTTGGAAATATTCGGGGTGGCGTAAGGCGTCAAAGATTTCGTTATCTGATAACCCTAAAGCTTTTAGGAGTACCTGCGCTGAGAGTTTGCGGGTTTTGTCGATGCGTACCCACACCAAATCGTTACGGTCTGTTTCAAATTTCAGCCATGCTCCCCGATTGGGAATTAAGCTAGCTGAATAAGTACGTCGCCCGTTTTTGTCGATTTCTGATTTGTAGTAAACTCCTGGCGATCGCACTATTTGGTTGACAATTACCCGCTCGGCACCGTTAATAATAAACGTGCCGCGATCGGTCATCAAAGGCAAATCACCAATGAATACCTCTTGTTCTTTGATTTCCCCGGTTTCTTTATTAATCAACCGTGTGGGAACATACATTTGGACGGCATAAGTGCTATCCCGCCGCTTGGCTTCTTCGACGCTATACTTTGGCTCCTTGAGTTTGTAGTTATGACCCAAAAAGTGCAGTTCTAATTTACCCGTATAATCTGTGATAGGACTAAAGGAGTTAAGTTCTTCTATCAGCCCTTCTTCTAAAAACCAGCGAAAGCTTGACCGCTGGATTTCAATCAAGTCGGGCAATAGAAAGGCGGGTTCCATATATGTTTCTTTAGTCATGCCTCTACCTTTGTCAACCTGGTTAAATTTTCCCTTGGACACTGCTGTTTGACGCTTCCCACTGCTAGCCAGTGTCCTTAGCTGTTGGGGAACTTTTTCTTACACACTTGCTATTTACACCTATGGGCAAACACAGCGATTAAATCTAGCTAAAATGAACAATCTTGACAATGGGACGATCGCTCTGAATGAGGAGTGTAGAAGCGCACAAGCAAGGAAGAATTTGCTGAAAGCATTTACAGTCCGCACCCAATGTCCCACGCCCATTTCAATCAGAATATATAGTTGAGATGTTCCTGAATTTGATCTAAGTTTCCTCACTTTCCCTCCAAAAAGCGCGTTAATTTGCTGACGCAGCTCCACACAGTGTGTCTTAAATCCACTCCGCTGTTTATACTCTCAGTGATATCCTAGATATCCTAAGACTGAGGGAATGATCGGCACTTGGTCGATTTTGAATCAGAATCACTTCATTTTGCTGGATTGTACTCACAAGGCAATTTTGTTTAACGATTTTCAATAGATTCAATACACACTAAGCCTATGTTGTGCAAAAGTCTAGCTCAATTCGGGTTGGCACGGTTAATCATGTGTGGAGAGCATCGGCTTGTAGAGATTGGGAGGTGGCCAAGCCATAACAGCACGGAAAATTCAGATGAGAAGTTTTAGGCTCCTTCCTTTATCATTATGGCGCAAGCAAAATGTTTTTGAGGCAATAATATTAGCATATTTTTGTCCCCCTATAGTTTTATTTTTTTTAGCACAACTTAACAAAAGATACTAGGATACACTTGATACTGACAATCCAAATAATTTACAGGCATTTTGGGTGGTTTGATGGGCGATCGCCTCTACTGTTTCCTGACGCAGTTTAGCTACTTGTTCGGCTACATAAAGGACGTAAGCCGGCTCGTTGCGCCTCTCGCCCCGTTTCGGAACTGGAGCCAGAAATGGACAGTCTGTTTCAATCAGTAGGCGATCGCTACTTACCATCGCCGCTGAAGATTGGATTGCTTTGGCGTTTTTGAACGTTACCGTTCCGCTAAAGCTGATGTAGAAGCCTAAATCGAGAAACCATTGGGTTTCCTCTGGCGTTCCTCCCCAGCAATGCATAACACCCCGTACTCTTTCACCTTTGAGTTCCCGCCATTTTTGCAACACTTCTCTGGTTGCCACAGCAGCATCCCGACAGTGGATAATCACTGGTAAGTTTAGTTCCGAGGCGATCGCTAACTGCGACTCGAACACCATCAGCTGATGCTCGTAGTTATCAGCTTTGTAAAAATCCAGCCCCATTTCCCCAATTGCCACCACATTCGAGTCAGAACTTGCTAAAGTTTTGATTTTCTCGGCTGTGTCGTTATTCCATTTTTCAGCATCCAAAGGGTGTAACCCTACAGCAAAGCTGATTTCGGGAAACTCTTGGGCTAGGGATTGAATACTGGCAAACTCCTCTGGGTGAACACAGGAATGTACTAAACGCACTACACCTGCTTTTTGCCACCGCGATCGCACTGTTGCTAAATCCGGCTGGAAACTATCAAAGTTGAGATGTACGTGCGTGTCTATCAGTTGCATCTTTTGTCCTACCCTGCGGGAAGTCGCTGGCGCGTCTATGTTGTTTGTCCTTAGTCACAAATGACGAAGGACAAATGACCAATGACTACTCAGCTGTTTGGGTGAGGGGTTTTAGTTTGTGAGCCAATCTTGACTTTTTCCTTGCCCCATTGTTGGGGTGAAGGACACCCCGTTTAATCGCTTTATCAATTTTGCCGTAAGCCTCAGATAACCTGGTTTGTACTTCTTGTTTTAATTCTGGGCTAGGATTAGCTGTATAGGCAGCTACAGCATTAATGTATTTCTTTATCAGCGTCTTGACTGCTGATTTGTAAGCTTTGTTACGCAGTCGGTTACGTTCTGCGATTTCGGCACGCTTGAGAGCAGACTTTGTATTCGCCACAGTCAATTCCAAAAATACTATTAATTATGTACACACACTACTAGACTTACTAATATAGCATCCAAATTGCCAATGTTATAATTTCCTAAAAAAATTCTGGGATTGAGTATTGGGTATGGATGAATAATCAATAGTTATTGTTCCACCCTTTCCTCTGTCTTCCTTACTTCCGTATTTCGTCAATTTAGGAAATGCGTTAAGATATTGAGATACATCTAAGACTGCCACCCTAACCACAACCTGATTAAGCAATGTGATTGCCAAGAAATACAATCTTATACCCGTAAAGCGGATGTATTGTCAGAGGCAAAGAACTGTAAAGAGCTAAATTTCAGGGATTTTCAAGTATTGAACCGATGTATCGTTTCTATACACAGATTAACAACTACTGAAAGTTAGGAAAATAAGTAAAAATTATACTTAGACATACTCCTTGTAATCCGGGAGATTAGGTGAATACACTACTTGCACTCTGCAAATAGTGAAAATAAAGGCATAAGGGCAGCGTGAATGGCATACCTGCTTTTTGCTACTAGCCTACCAAGGCTTGTGGAACTGAGCAATTAAGTTGCCTTATCAAGCAAACTATATGCTGGTAGTCTTGAGAGTATCAAAAAAATTCAGGTTAAGCTAGAGAAGAGAATTAGAGTCAGCTTGCACACCCCAGTGGGTCAAGAGCAATACTAAATCTCAGGTGGCAATATTATAATTTTGGCATTGTCCTTACTCCATGCTGCGAATCATTACTCAGCAGGCAGACGTTAGAGCAGAACTACAACGGATCTGCGATCGCACCCATGACGAACAGGTGCTTCACAAAGAAGCAACGGTGCGGGAAGTTTTGCAAGCAGTGAAGCGCCAAGGCGACAAAGCTGTATTGCATTACACAGCCGAATTTGACAAACAAACCTTGAAAGCAGAAGAACTCCGAGTTACAGGCTCGGAATTAGATGCAGCCTATCAACAGGTGTCAAAGGAATTGCTTGACGCAATTCGGCTAGCTTGCCGCCAAATTGAAGCGTTTCATCGTCAGCGTGTACCGAAAAGCTGGGTACATTTTGGCGACGATGAAGTAGTGCTGGGCAAACGCTACACCCCCGTAGATCGAGCCGGGTTGTATGTGCCTGGTGGCCGTGCCGCCTACCCCAGTACAGTGCTAATGAATGCAATTCCGGCTCATGTTGCTGCTGTACCCCACGTGGTAATGGTGACACCTCCTGGCCCTGGCGGTGCAATTAATCCCGCAGTCTTGGTAGCTGCCCAAGAAGCAGGGGTGCAAGAAATTTATCGCATTGGGGGCGCACAAGCGATCGCCGCTTTAGCCTATGGTACAGAAACGATTCCGAAAGTGAATGTAATTACTGGCCCTGGTAACATTTATGTCACCCTAGCGAAAAAACTTGTCTACGGCACCGTCGGTATTGATTCTTTGGCAGGCCCTAGCGAAGTGCTGGTGATTGCCGATGAAACCGCAAATCCGGTGCATGTAGCTGCTGACTTGCTAGCCCAAGCCGAACACGATCCAATGGCGGCAGCAATTTTGTTGACGACTGATGCTGCTTTGGCGAAAAATGTGCAATTAGCCTTGGAAAGACAGCTAGTAGATCATCCACGGCGAATAGACACAGAAAAAGCGATCGCTCACTACGGCTTGATTGTCGTTGTGGAATCGCTCGAAGCAGCAGCAGAACTCTCAAATGAATTTGCCCCCGAACACCTAGAATTAGAAGTCAAAGACCCTTGGGCACTCCTACCACAGATTCGCCATGCTGGGGCAATCTTTTTAGGTTACTCAACACCAGAAGCCGTAGGAGACTATTTGGCAGGCCCTAACCACACCTTGCCAACTTCTGGCGCTGCCCGCTATGCTTCGGCATTGGGGGTTGAAACTTTCCTCAAGCACTCCAGTATTATTCAATACTCCCAAACCGCACTGCAAAATGTGGCTGGTGCTATTGATGTGCTAGCAACAGCAGAAGGTTTATCTTCTCATGCTGATTCAGTACGACGCCGAATTCAGCAAGAAGAGTAATTTGGAATGCTTAATTTTTTCTTATAACTAAAAGTTTGGATAGCGATAACTACGGTAAGCTACGCTAATGCCCGCCATTTGCTATCCTACCTTCAGCTGCCCTTTCTTTAAGCGTCCACAAGTCGGGCATTACCGACGTTAGTTTCTGGGAGAGAGTTTTCCTTTCCCAGAAACTTGTGAAAAGCTTCTCTAGCCCAGTCACTACAAGGCAATACTATAAAAGTGGCTTCAGAAGTGCTAAGTACCTCGGCTTAGAGTAACCCCATAGATAAATCTAGGGGATTGAAGTAAGGACGTATTAAATATACCTACGCATCTCGAAATCAAATATTCTTAAATCTCAAATATATATAATAATTAGCAAATAAAAATTGGTTTAGTGTCGCCGCCGCCGGATTTTGCTAGATACTTATGTAAGAGGTCTACTCTTTAGGAGGCGAGAGCGGTGCTAAATAGTATTTTGGTAGCTCTGAACGGTTCGGAAATTTCAGAACGAGTAATTCAGACTTTAGATAATTTGGCTTTATCAAAAGATGCCAAGGTTATTCTTTGTCACGTGTTTCCCACACCAGAGTCAGAAATGGAACTACCTGCTGATCGTCCTCAGCCAGAGTCGCCAACATTTTCTTATTTTCAGGTTGAAAAACAACTGCAATCCTATCAAGAAAAGTTATCAATCACAAGTGAGTTAGAACTAGTAACTGGTGATCCTGCTGAAGAAATTATTCGTCTTGCCAATATTTATAAAACTGAGTTGATTATAATTGGCAGTCGGGGGTTGATGGGGATGAAGCGAATTGTTCAGGGTTCTGTCAGCAGTCAAGTTGTAGAAGAGGCTAATTGTTCAGTGTTAGTCGTAAAACCAAGATAAAAATTTATTAGGGGAAGCAAACTCTCAAACTTTTCCACACTTAGAATTGACAGATTAGAATTGACAGATGAACAAGTTTTGACAACCGATTCTTAAAAATTGTTCTCTGTTTTTCTGTGGCGAGATCAATTACTTTTAAACCGCAGATTCACAAAGCAGGACACCTGCATAGGAAGGTTTCCCGACTTGAGCAAAGTGTCCGTGGTACAGAGAGAAAAAAAGATTTTTTCAGTTACCTTGAAAGAGCTAATCCTAGAGACAAGGAAAATCCCCCTTCTACGTTCAGTCGATTTAACGCCCTTGAGTTGCCAAAAACTGACGTAAGCTTAACAAACTCAGGGTTTGACCCAAATTTAAGGGCAAAATTGAAATTCCTTCCAAGCGGGACTGTACCCAACCTTCTCCCCAATACCATTCGTGGAACCCATCAATACCTCCACTGAGTATCAAGCGGAGACAGTTGGATTTGACAATGTTTACTTGATGATGAATCGCCACTGGCCCAGTCCAGGTTGTAAACTGGAATCCGGGAAGCAGTTCTTCTGGCATACCTGGCGCAAAGCGTTGCCCTAACAGCCATTTTTCTAGTTGCACTGGATGCAGCAGACTGTTACGAATTGCATCTGTTGATGCTTCGATTTCGATCCGCAGTTGGCTTTGTTGAAAATTACCCAGCATTTTTATCAGATTACCTAAAGATGAGACATCGCTATTTCTAATATTGCAAATAGTTTTAGTCATTAGTCCTTTGTAAATAACTAATGACCAATGACAGCCGTTTATTTGCGTAGCACCCTACTAAGTTACTTTTCTCGCAGCAGAGAACTTAGAATAGAGAAAGTGAACTTGTTAAGAAATGTAAGGTTATTCATGGCGGATCAGTTAATTCGTGCAACAGCAGCCGAAGGTGGAATTCGTGCCGTAGGTGTGATCACCACACGTTTAACAGAAGAAGTACGGCAGCGCCACAAGCTTTCTTATGTGGCAACGGCAGCACTAGGCCGGACTATGGCGGCAGGCTTGTTAATGGCTTCTAGTATGAAGCGAACTGGATCGAGAGTTAATGTTCGCGTAAAGGGCGATGGGCCTTTGGGTGGGATATTGGTAGATGCCGGCTTAGATGGTACTGTACGCGGATACGTGGGCAATCCATCTGTAGAATTGCCTCCTAATGCCAAAGGTAAGTTAGATGTTGGTGGTGCAGTGGGTGGTGGCTACCTCTACGTTGTGCGGGATATCGGTTATGGTTATCCTTACTCTAGTACTGTAGAACTAGTTTCTGGCGAAATTGGTGATGATGTAGCTCATTATCTGGTGAATTCCGAACAAACACCTTCGGCTTTAGTTTTAGGTGTGTTTGTGGGAGCAGCAGGAGTAACTGCGGCTGGAGGATTACTGATACAAATATTACCTAAAGCCGCCAGAGACGAAGCTCTAGTAGAAATTTTGGAATCACGGGTTGCCGGTCTAGCAGGATTTACGCCATTGTTGCAAGCTGGGAAGACTTTACCGGAAATCTTTGGCGACTTGTTGGGAGATATGGGGCTGGAAATCTTTTCCGAACGGCAAATGCTGCGCTTCCACTGTGGTTGCTCTTTTGATCGCGTTTTGGGGGCACTGAAGATTTTGGGAGAAGCTGAACTGCAAGATATGATTATTAAAGATAATGGTGCTGAAGCAACTTGCGACTTTTGCGGTAATGTCTACCAGGCAAGCAACGATCAGTTAGCTCAACTAATTGCCGATTTGCAAGCTGAATCTGCTATTTCAGGATAAAGTATAAAATAGCACTGATTTTTTAGATTGATAATGGTACTCTGTGGAGAGAGATAATCAAAAAAGTAGCTTTTTAATCATGAGAAAGTTACTATGTCAACAATGGAATTATCGACCTAAAACAGAGCGCTATTCAATTATTTTGGTGTGAGAGATGACAGAGCGGGATATTCCAGACAGTTGGTCTTCAGCCAGTGGAAGAGAGCCAGATCAAAACAAAAGATTATCCCGAACAGAGCAATTCGGTGAAACTCAGCCATTTGATGCCCCTGCTACTGGTTCTAACTCCAAGTCAGTGAAGCGGCGAAAAAAAAACCATAAGAAAGGATTACCTATAGATAGTAATTCAAAAGAAACTACCCAACTCAGTAATAATTCTGGGAAATGGCCACGCTGGATGAAAAGCTGGACATTGTGGCTAGTACTATTAATGTTGATTCCCGGCAGTGTAGGATTCTTGGCAATGGCAATGCTGTTCAAATTGCCAGCTGCTCCTAATTGCCCCTCGATTTTCTGGCCTCTAGCTAGTGCTTCTGTGCGGTTACACTGCGCTCAGTTGGCGGCTTCTAAGCAAACAGTTAACGACTTATTGCAAGCGATCGCTCTGGTGAAGCAACTACCACAAAATCACCCGCTGCATGGAGAAATTGATCGTTTCATCGAAGAATGGTCGCGGGATATTTTGAAGCTAGCTGATGAAAGTTTCCAAACTGGGAATTTAGAAGAAGCGATCGCTACTGCTAAGAAAATACCCGAAGATGTGGCAGCTTATAAGTTAGTCGATGAACAAATTGGGAAATGGGAGTTAATTTGGTCAAAGGCAGAAACCACATATAACAGTGCGATCGCTGAAGTAAAGGAACGGCGCTGGCAATCGGCATTCATGTTATCTGCTAAAATGCTGCGCGTAGACAATCAGTATTGGGCGGGTACGAAATACGACCAATTGAATCGTCTAATCGCCACAGCGCGGGAAGATGGCGATAAGTTAGGCAAAGCCGAAAGTTTAGCAAATAGCAAAGTAGTCGATAATTTATTAGAAGCAATTAAGTTAGCTGAGTCCATTGGGCAAGAAAGTTATCTTTACCAAAAAGCTCAACAAGCGATTCCAGCATTTGGACGCCAAATGCTGGAATTGGCAAAGGCAAAACTAGATAAGAAAGATGCGGATGAAGCGCTGAATATTGCTAGGCAAATACCGGAAAGTACGAAACTACAAGGTGAGACCGATGACTTTATTGCCATAGCTGACGCGAAAAGGAGTGCTTGGATAGGTAACGTTTCTGGTTTACAGGCAGCGATCGCTCAAGCACAACAGATTTCTCCTTCCAGACCAGTCTATAACGAGGCGCAGCAACTAATTGCCCGTTGGCAGCTGGAAATTGAAGATGTTGCCAATCTAGAAAAAGCGAGAATATTGGCTAGCCAGGGAACAGTGCCTAATTTAACAGCAGCGATCGCCCAAATACAGTTGATTCCTGCTAGTAATCCCAGGGCCACAGAAGCTAGGCAAGAGATGGATCGGTGGACTGCCCAAATAGAAACAATTGAAGACCAACCTTACTTAGACCGCGCCGAACAGATAGCAATATTCGACGATATTAACTCCTTGCAAGCTGCGATCGCCCAGGCTAGCGAAATTCGTAGAGGTCGTGCATTATATCCAGAAGCACGGAAAAAAATTCGTACTTGGATCGGCAAGATTCAACGAATTCAAGACCAACCCTACTTAGATCAAGCACAAGAACTGGCTCAGAGTGGAAATCTCACCGCCGCCATCAACGCAGCTCAACAAATTGCTTCATCAGGAAGGGCGCTTTCTGGAGACGCACAAGCTGCAATCAATGACTGGGAAGGGCAAATCCGCACTAGAGAAAACTGGAAAAAAGCCCAGCAAGTGGGGGCAGCTGGCACTCCAGAAGCCTTAATTGAGGCAATACGACTAGCGGATCAGGTTTCAAACAATAGCATCTTACGTATGGATGCGAATCAGGCTATTGACCAATGGAGTCAACAATTGTTAGAAATAGCACGCTCTCAAGGTCAGTCTGATATTGCTAGAGGCATTGACATTGCCAAATCGATTCCACGCGGTAGTGCTGCTTATAGTGCAGCGCAAGAGCAAATTAAGGCTTGGCAGGACTTTCTCAATCCTCAGCCGAAACCTCAGCCTCAGCCTGAATCTCTACCATTTCCTCAATCTACTACTACTAATGGGCAGTAACATACAGCATTTTTCATTTGATTGAACCGTAGTAGTCTGTCAATAAATAATTGATGGATAAATTCCTTGTAGAGACGGCGATTTATCGCGCTTCTCTAACCGTCAAAATGAATTTGACAGATTAGTAGTGTATTTATCGAGCTGTAACAGAGCGGAGGCAAAGCCGCTCTGCCTTTCAATACTTTTCGGTTAAGTAGGGGTTGCTGAAAAAAACAAAAGGTGGCAGTATCTAGATTTTCAGACCAAAGAAGTATATTTCGGTGCAAGATTTGAAGGTAAAATAGCCCAAAATCCTTGCATCATACTGCTCAGACTGAAGATAGTGTATCCAAAGTAACTATGTACCGAAAAGAAGAATCAACTCCAATTGCAGTGGAAAAGTTTGAACTTCCATTTGAGGGAAAGTTATCGGAAGATAATCGTTGGGTAATGATGGCTAATTTAATCCCCTGGAAAGAATTTGAATCAGAATATTCTTCATTGTTTTCTCCAGAGATGGGAGCACCCGCAAAATCATTTCGGATGGCATTCCAATTGTCCGAGGAAAAGCGGGTAAAGCCGTGGAATTTGGGGCTAAACTGTCTGCTAGTTGCTTTGATGGATATGCATTTTTAGACCATATTAGTTGGGATAACTTTAATGAATCAGGAGATTTGAAAACACAAGTAGAATCATTTAAAAATTACACTGGGTATTATCCAGAGTCCGTTCATGTTGATAAAATTTATCGGACAAGGGAGAATCGAGCTTGGTGCAAAGAACGAGGTATTAGAATTAGTGGTTCTCCTTTAGGTAGACCTCAGAAGACTATTAGTAAGGAAAAAAAGAAGCAAGCTTTAGAAGACGAAAGGATTCGTAATTCTATTGAGGGAAAGTTTGGACAAGCTAAAAGAAGATTCAGCCTGAATAGAGTGATGGCGAAACTTTCTCATACTTCGGAAACTGTAATTGCTATTACTTTTTTAGTGATGAATCTATCTACTCATCTGTCATGGTTATTTAGCGCTTTTTTGTGTCTATTTTTGAAAACTACATCTTTTTTCCGCTCTAATATTATTAGGGCTTATGATTTTACTATTTACACGCAAGAAAAACTTATGTTTGTTCCTTGCTTGAATAACTAATTAATCCTTCTCTGGCTTTTTTATCACTTTTTCAGCAACCCCTAAGTATTTTTAACTCGGAATCAGTTTTGGGGTAAAGGGTACTGGGTTTGGGTTAAAGGTTTTTTCTTTCCCTTTTCCCTTTTCCCTTTCCCCTTAACCGAGAAGTATTGCTCTGCCTCTCTTCTGTATCTTTGCCTCCTTTAATCCCCGATCGCTTCTCCCCATTCTTTAATTACAGAAAATAGTGATGAGTAATCATCATCGGCAAATGACATTTTTACAGCTGTTTGCAAGATTTGCCGCACTCCTTTAATACTACTGAGATCCAAACTCTGAGATTTCGCTTCTGAGATAAACAATTCTGTATCTTTCAGCAAGTGTTTTGTAGGGAAATTTGGATCGGTATAGTTGCCATCCAACATCCGTTGTAGCTTTTTATCAAAGGTAGGTGCGTAGAGTGGACTATCGCGCAATATTTGCATAAACACATCTACATCCACACCCTGACGCTGGACAAAAGCTAGACTCAGAGCAAAGCTAGTTGTTAGGGAAGCTATTAGTTGATTTAGTGCCAATTTCAGCGCCGCCGCAGATCCCACAGGGCCTATGAGTAAAGGTTCAGTCCCAAAATTTTGGAGTAATTTTAAGTGGCGTTGATATTGTTCTGGCTCGGCTCCTACCATAACACTCAACTTGCCAGCTTTCGCTTCCGGGATACTCCCTAATACAGGTGCTTCTAAATACTCACCACCACCCGCAACAACTGCATCTCTAATTTCCTGGCTTTCTGTGGGAGTAATTGTTCCCATTTGAATGATTGTGCGTCCTTCTAAGGTTTGCCAGGCTGTATCTGAAAGCAACACATTATAAATAGCCGAGGCATTAGTCAGCATGAGAATTACGCACTCAGCAGCGCGAATGGCGTGGCGGGGATGTGTGACAATTTCAACCCCAGCAGCTTGTAGTGGTGCTAATTTTTCTGGGGTGCGATTGTAGGCAACTAGCTGTATATCTGCGGCTAATAACCTTTGAGCCATTGGTAGTCCCATCAGTCCTGTTCCCAGAAATGCCACCTTCATTTTTTAAGTTCCTTTAATGACGTGTTAGCGAGTCTTCTCCCAAAGAGAAACGCCAAGGGCGATCGCGAGTCAGACGCTCGTGCTGTCGAGCGTCACGAGCGTTACAACCATCATGGACATCGCGTTTGTATTGTTTCAAATTAATAGGGAAGCAGTTACTTAAGACTTAAGATACAATCCTAAATCCAAATTTCCCTACTTCCCACTCCTAGTCCCTAACTCTGGCAATCAACCACCAGCGGCAAAAGTCACCATAATTATCACTGAAAGTAAAATACCGGGGGTAAGTAGTGTTGCTAGCATTAACAGGTCGTGGGTAGTCATAATTATTACTTTGGTAGTGTGTTTAACTTTACAGTAATCACTGTTATGCTAGTCTAAATAAGACTGATACGGCATTCTTAAATAGAGTTTTAACTTTTCAAGTTTACATTTACTCTGGCAAGGTCAATCCTTTTAGTGGTTGAGTAATTTCTGTATTCTCCAAACCTTTGCTCTGAATTAGGACTCCAAAGCCGCCTAAGCCTGTGGGATCTATAAGTTGGTGTAGTGCGTCCCGCCGCTGTAGTAATTGTGAGAGAGGTTGCTTTTGAGCGGAAAGGGCCGCAATGCGATCGCCTAACCCCAACGCCATTAAAAATAATCCCTGCTGGATAAAACCAATATTCTCTAAATTACACTTCTCGCCCCAGCGCTCTAAAGCCGTAAAGTCAACATGGGCAGTAATATCTTGCCTACCAATATTAATATAGGGGTTGTCATGGAAACGATGATGGTAATAACACTGTAGTGTTCCTTGCGATCGCCTGGGATTATAGTAACGACTGGCGGGGTAGCCATAATCAATTGTTAACACATAGCCGCGCTGTAAGCGGTCTGCTACTATACTCAACCAGTTTAAAGCAGCTAAATTAATTTCACTACGGTAGCCATCTGGATAAGCACTTTGGGTTAAGTCGATTCCCAGTAAATCTAAATATTCAGCTAGTTGGGGTGTTGAAGGTTCCCCTATGACTTCTACAAATGATGGGTATGGAGCATTGGTTTCTTGCTCATTCGGATCTGTGGTTACATAAATTTCTCGGAGTTTCCCCATTTCTAAGATAAATTGATGCACGGGGAATGCATCTACTAACTCGTTAGAAAAAAAGCAGCCTGCGATCGCATTTGGTGGTATTTCCTCTAAACTACACCAACGCACGGGCAAATCTTGCAAGCGTTGCTGCTGTTCTTCTCTTAGAGTTGGGGACTTTTCAACAATGATGTACTCTAGCGCGGTAAAAAAATCTGGGTAGTGCAGCTGATGATATGTCAGGATATGCAATGCCAGCAATCCTTGACCTGCTCCCATTTCTACCAGAGAAAAGGGTACAGGTTTTCCTAAAATCTCCCACATTTGTAAAAATTGTTCTGCTAATAACTCGCCAAAGTCAGCACAGAGGTTAGGAGAGGTAAAAAAATCACCACCCTGAAAGCCAATTTTGACAGCATCGCTGGAATAGTAGCCATGTTCAGGGTGGTATAGTGCCATGTCCATAAATTCAGCAAAAGTAATTCGCTGCTGTGGACTGGTGGTAATGTGATGAGCGATCGCAGCACACAATGCTGGATTTGAATCCATAAAATTTTAGGTTTGAGATTTGGGGAGTAGAGAAAATTAATGAATTATGAATGATGCAAAACAAAATTCATAATTCAAAATTTCTCTAGCGGTCTACAAACCCCATAATATCGACCACTGTGCTATGAGCGCTGGCATTTATTGACAGACAAAATTTGAGAAGTTTGCGGTTCCATGCGATCGCCCAGCGACATCATGAAATCGTTATTTTGTCAATACTTCCTTCAAAGCAGAAATCGACGGTGCAAAGAAGTAGCCGCCACCAGTAGGAATTACCCAATCTTCAGGTGCAGTTAACTCCTTGGTTCGAGGTTTACCTTGGTCATCCTCAAGGTGGATGTAGAATTTGCGTGTGCGATCGCCATTTGGTTTGTTATTTTCACTTTGACCAATAATTGGATCGTGACCAAGAGTTAATTCCCCTTCAAACTCGTGGCCGGTAGCCGCCTCCTCACTGAACTTTGCATTGTTAACCCAATTCTGGGTTACAAACTCAAACTGGTCTACAATCGATGTCTGATAAGCCAAAAAGTGAAGACCACGGTCAACAAACTTCTCATCTTGTAGTGGATTGTTCGGCGTCGAAGCAGACACCGGGCCATAAGGAATACCGCGACGGAGTAAGCGGTGTGTTTGAGTGGTCACTTCACTGCGGTCAATCTCTTCGGGACCAGGGCCTCCACCTCCTGGTGTTTTGTCATTACGTGGATAAGTCTTGCGGGTATGGGCAATAAAGGGACAGCGCAGACCCGTTGCATCCTTGGAAGGTGGAACTACGTCGTTTTTGAAGAAATAATCCTTCGGTGGATCATCACCGTTGAATTCAAAATCATTGTTCGCATCGTCATTATCACCCAATTGTGGGGCATCTTTTTCGGGTGTGCGGACAGTGGGAGCGCCACTAGGCCAGCGACCAATTAGTTTTGCGCTCACCTTTCGCGGGTCAGTGTTTAGCTCGGCAGCATTTTTGTGTAAGAAATGGTGGAATTTGTATACATCTTGACGCAATCGGCGGAATACAAGGTAAGAGCCATCATTCGCCCAGTGTAGTCCTGCTGATACAACCTGACCTTTGCTATCTTCCAACGTTTTAGCATCATTGTTTTGACCTTCATAGCCAAAAACAAACTCTCCTGGCCAGAGAAGATCCTGTCCTGGTTTGCCCTGATTTTTATTCTCTGGGTTCTGCCGAGGAGTGAGAAGTTCTTTCGGATTATCAGCAACCCGGCCACGAATACCAGGTTGTGATATTCCATCCAGGTTGCCGAAATGCTCATGTCCAGTCAGAGGTGCAGGTAAGTTGGCTCCTTCTTCTAAGAAGGTAATTCTGGCTCCACTGCTCTTAGACTTGCCTTCATCGTCTGTAAATACCACAATGCTTTCTAAGATCCGCGATACTTCTGTCAACAAATCCGCGCGATCGTCGCTGGCAATGATGAAAACCACATCAGTTTTACCATTATCCGGCCCACCCACGACCCAGCCAATAGGTTTACCATCCTTGTCCACCGGGTCGTTCAAATCAACAGCGCGTGCTGCTAGCCCAGCTTTAAAGGAATCATCCGTAAATGAGTCGGCATCATTGGTTAGTTTCTTCAGTCCCTCAAAGGAGAAAGCTATATTGACCCAGGTTGCCTTAACAGCACCTTCGCGGCCTCGTCGTTTTCTGGCAGACTTGAATAGGCGGTTGAAGGCAATCACTTCTGAGGCGGTGGCAATGGAGTCGATCTGTGACTTCAGCCAGTGCTTGAAGGCTTTTGGATTTTCAATTTCCAGGAACAAAAGGGCCTGGTAATCTTTATTGAACCCACCGAGAATGTTGCCTTGAATGTTGTTGACATTGAGAATAGGCTCATTAGGCGCAGCGACGTAGAAGAATTCGTTTGTCTGTTGACCTTCTAACGGATCAGGAGCAGGTGCTTCACGAATGATTTGTTGTGTCATGATCAAAGTCCTGTTGATAGAAAAGCCTATTGGCTATTCCAGAATGGAAAGATGGAATCAGCTATCCCTGATGGGAAGCTGTGTTAACTTATCGGCAGTAGGTAAAATATTTATGCAGCAATTCTATCCATATTTGATGGTTAGGAAGATTGCATTATGTAAATAAATTATACAAATTATAGATAGTGTCAAAAATTGTAGTATGTCGTGAGTTCTAGTAAGAGTTTTGGATGTCTGCCCCAATACAACAGTTCAGATAGAGCAACAAAACCCTTAAGGACTTCCAAATAAAAAAATATTCAATTAACTCTTGTGGGGTGGGCGAAACGAGAGCCTTATGGACTGGGCGCTCATGTTGCCCACCCCACAATATTGCATAATTTATTTCTTGGAGTTCCCTTATATAGAGATGCGATAAATTGCGTCTTCTTTATACCAATAACCCTTAACCCAAAGGTTTTGATTTTCGCCGAAGCGATCGCAATCCTCAGCCCAATTATTGCCTCTATGGAAACTCGCCATACATTACGCTGTATTCATTTTTAATTTTCAATTTTTAATTCCGCTTTGCGGTACTAGCCACTCACCAAAGACACCAGCACGCCATTAGGATCGCGGACACGAGCGAGCGTTTGTCCCCAAGGCTGCGCTTTAGGAGCATCCAATGCTTTTGCACCAGCCCCGATCGCTCTCATGTAAGCACTGCCAACATCAGGAGTGATAAATGATATCTCGATTAATGTCGGTGGTTGTGTGGCATCGTTGGCATGGAAGCCGCCAGGAAATAACTTTTGGGCTTCGCTACTAGAAGAAAAAGCTAGTGTGGTGTTTCCGGTTTCGATTTCAGCCCAGGTAAACTGCCCCCTCTCTTGGAGAGTGCGACGAACCAGACCAAATGCTTTTTCGTAAAACTCAACGGTTTTAACTACATCTTCTACCCAGATGACCGTGAAACCAAATTTCATAATTCTTTCTCCTGATTAGAAAAATCAATGCACAGCAGGTTAACTTTCTAGTATGTAAGGGGCTGTTGCTAGAGTTTGTGCCCCTGTTTGCATCATTTCTATATCTGATGGCGACCAATAATGAGGCCCTTGACAGTGATGTGCTGCTAGCAATCCCCATAATCCTCTCGGAATCAAAATTGGTACAACCAGATTAGCGCGAACCTGCATATTGCGGAGAAAATCTTGATGACAAGATTCGATTGGCTCTAATTCAATATCAGCGATCGCCTTTACCCGTCCTGCCAAGTATAAAGCAGCATACTCGTCATTAAAACAACCATCTGGGCCAGTGGAACCAAGTATTGAAAATTCTTGAGAACTCAAAGATTCAAAAGTCACTTGTCCTTGCCACTGCCCGTAAAAATAATACAACACCACCCGATCAACCTGAAGCGATTCTCTGAGTTGATTGGTTGTTTGCCGCACTAACTCATCGCGCTGCATTGTTTTAACAAGGCGAGCAAGCAATTTTTGCAAACCCTGTTCACGGCGATCGCGGCTATGGTTAAATTCGGAGTGAGGATGAATTTGCACGGTTGTAAAATTATGACTAGGTAAATGCTGCCGGATTTATATAGTAATTTATTAGACTTTATTTAAATACATTGTTGCATTTATAGCAGCACTTCAATTTTAACGGAAGTTAATACTAGTCAACCTGTTCGCTGAATTTAAACGAAATTCTTAAGAAATTATAATTTTTAATTTGCACTAAAAAGAATTTCCAATTATAAATTTAAAGTTAAGAATTTTAGGAATTTGCAAATAATATGCTCAGTTTTTTATAGTTTAAGACAATAAATATAGCAATCTGTACAAACAAGTTTAAGTACCCTCCTTACCTGAGTTCGATATAACAGAAACGCTTAAAAATCAATGATAATCAATACTCTATCAATTAGCAATCCTTATTGAGAATAGATAGTCAAAATAAACTAATCCAAAAACTGCTATTTTGGAAAATTAAGTTAAATAATTTACTTAAATAAAAAGGTGATTAAACTAACAAAGCAGGTAAATTTTCGATTTCATTTTTATCTAGCTTTCAAGAGGGTTTTTTCTCTTGAAAAGTATAAGCGATTAAACCTGCAAGCAGATTAACCATAAAATTTTTGACACTTCTATGACGAGAATGAACAATTTAAGAGATATTTTTTAATTGGTCATTAACAGTTTCAATTAACGACCTTTTGCGTAATATCAGTTTTTCCCAAAAATCAACTAGCTGATTGTTCATATTTTTCTTAAATGGAGTAATTACCTTGATATTATTTGACCAAAGTTCCTGCCATAATTTTTTAGAAATGTATCCTTTGTCCCCAAAAAGATTACCCCATAAGTTTTGAGTTAAGGTTGGAACTGGTACTCGGTCATCTGTATTTCCAGGAGTTATTTGAAAAGCTAATAACTCCCCTTGGTCATTAATGATTAAATGAAGCTTGAACCCAAAATACCAAGCGACAGAACTCTTTCCCCAACCTGACAAGCCTCTAAATACCTTATTTCTTTTCGCTCGGTTTGGATGACAAATTGGAATAGATATACTGTCAATAAAACTAATGCCAGTGATTTGACCATTACGAGAATTTAAGTATAAGATTAAAGGCATTAAAGCATGAGACATTAATTCGATAATTCTGTTATAACTTACTAAACACAAAAATCATTTTTGACAATGTTTTGCCAGATTATCTTGATAATAACTCTTGAAATTTCGATAACTAGAATGATGAAAATAAATTATTATTGTCATGACCTTACTTAAACATAGTTGACTCTTTTTTTGTCTTTGCTGCTTTTGAGATGCAATAACTTTAGACTTAAAATTCTCTTCAAAAATCACACAAAAATCATCTATTTCACAAAACAACTTTTCTAATTCCATTATCCATTCCTATCTCCGAAATAATTACTTTATTCTCAGAGCTTAGGGACAATATTGATTGTTGCTAGTAATATTACTTAAGATTTTTCCCTTGAAAATTTACTTACTAAAGTTGTCAACTAGACATTTTGATCAATAGCTTAAAATTATTGACAATCAGTGAAGCCTAACAAAACCCTGTAACTCTTATCAGTAAAGATTTATAGCCTATTTCCTTACATCGAACTCAGGTAATTCAGAACCACTACAATCGCCAATTTTACCAAAAGCCAAAAAAATAGAGCAGTTGCACTGTCATACAACTGCTCTAAAAAGTACTTAGATAGATATTTTCTATCTATCCACAGACCCCATAATTACGTCAACACTACCGAGAATGACCACAATATCTGCAACCTTCATGCCGCGCAGTAAATGTGGGACAATCTGGAGATTGTTGAAATCTGCGGCGCGAATCTTCCAACGTGCAGGGAAGACGTTATCATCGCCAACTAGATAAATTCCCAATTCACCTTTACCACTTTCTACACGAGAGTAGATTTCACCTTTGGGAATCTTAAAGGTGGGGGAAACTTTTTTGCCGATGAATTGGTAATCAAATGCGTCCCACTCAGATTTTTTACCTGCGGCTAAACGCTTGGCTTCCAGATTTTCGTAAGGGCCGCCAGGAAGTCCTTTAATTGCTTGGCGAATAATCTTCACAGATTCGCGCATTTCCCGCATCCGCACTACGTAACGGGCAAAGCAATCACCGGCAGTTTCCCACTGTACATCCCAGTCGAAATCGTCGTAGCATTCGTAATGGTCAACTTTCCGCAAATCCCATTGCACCCCAGAGGCGCGTAACATTGGGCCAGAAAGTCCCCAGTTAATTGCTTCTTCACGGGTGATAGTCCCAATACCCTCAACACGTCGCCGGAAGATGGGATTATCGGTTACTAAGCGTTCATACTCATCAACTTTGGGTAATAGGTAGTCGCAAAATTCCAGACACTTATCTACCCAACCGTAAGGTAAATCAGCTGCTACTCCACCAACGCGGAAGTAGTTGTTATTTACCATCCGATAGCCTGTAGCAGCTTCCCACAAATCATAAATCATCTCCCGTTCCCGGAACTGGTAGAAGAAGGGAGTTTGAGCGCCTACGTCAGCGAGGAAGGGGCCAAACCACAGCAAATGGTTTGCAATGCGGTTCAACTCCAGCATGATGACGCGGATGTAGCTAGCGCGTTTGGGGACAGCGACACCTGCAAGCTTTTCTGGGGCGTTGACAGTGACGGCTTCGTTGAACATTCCCGCCGCGTAGTCCCAGCGACTAACGTAAGGAACGTACATTACATTAGTGCGGTTCTCAGCAATTTTTTCCATTCCCCGGTGCAAATAGCCGATAACTGGTTCACAGTCAACGACATCCTCGCCATCCAGAGTCATGATTAGCCGCAGAACCCCGTGCATTGAGGGGTGGTGTGGCCCCATGTTTAGCACCATTGGTTCAGTGCGGGTTTCTAGTCTGGTCATAGATTTTGTGTTCTCCGTTCGTGAAAAGATTGAATTCAACCGCGCAGATGCCAACTAGACCCAATTTATCTTGTTTGTCAAGCCAAAGTAAGGGTTTTGCGAGGAGAGATTTGATGTTTAATTTTGTTGCACTTCTTCAACTATTATATGGAATCCCTAATCCCCAGTAACTATTCGCCGCGCGAGCTAAGTTCGGCTTGCCAGCTTTCAAAATTACGCTCAAACTCCTCCACATCTTTAAGTCTTGCGTCTAGCTCACGATTTATGCTGTGGTTAGTTTGTATGATTTCGTCCATCTTGGTGTTTAGCTGAGTCAGGATCGCGAGCAACCTTTCTTGATCCAAAGGTTCAGTAACCTGCCCATCGTTGACCTTAATGTTGGTTATTTAACTTCTACTGATTCAAAGCGATAGCTAGCAGCTTCAGGCGGTGGTTGTTCTACTAACTCGAAAACAATTCTGGGACATGCTTAAAAATTGTATAAAAAATCGCATCACGTCTCACAAAATATCTCTACGTGATCGCGTCATCTCAAATCCAAATCATCTGAGTAAGAAACAGCCGCAGTTTCGGAGATAATCTGCAACCAAGTAGGAATTTGGATCTCAGATGGCAATTCTCCAGCCGCCAAATATCTTAGCAAAGTTTCTTTTTTTGAAAGGTTTTGCAGACTAGGAATAATTTGATCCAAAATACCTTCTAGTTCGGAATTAATTTGCTGATTAACTTCGCTAACATACTGCACAAGATGCAGGCTGGAACTAGCAGTAATTTCATCTCGCAGTCGCAGTACTAAAAGTTGGTGATTGCTCGATCTGGGTAAGCCTTGGCTTTTCTCTGGTGCCCAATCAAAGATTTGACCAACGTTGTGTTTATCGTCTTGACGTGCTAGGGGAAAGATAATTTCGGGTGCAACGGTTTTGTCTTTACTACTGATTTCAGCGATAATTGCTTCTTTCCATTCGTTAGGATCGCATCCTAATAATAATTTGTAAAAGAGATCGGCATCTTCAAAACCAAATTTTTCTTCGATTTCTTGTTCCATTTCTGGGTGGAAAAATGCCTGCAATTGTTCGCGTTCTGGGGCTACATGATTTGATAATTGATTTAATAAATCTACCACGGCTTGATGAATGCGCTCGCGGGCAAAATCTTCTACTTCTTTAACAGTTTTCTCAAATACTGGATAAAAATCATCGCTCTTAGTTGGAAGGGAAGTATTTACGCGGTTTCCCCGATCGAATAATTTCCCCGCTGCACCTTTAGATTCTGCCAGAGCGATCGCTCCATTATTGGCTTTGTTGAAGAGTAAAGTCCACTGGTTCCAATTAAGAATTCTAAAGGTGAGTTCGTCTTTCACTACATCGCTGACAACAACACCGCGCCGATCTTTAAGTGGTTCTTTGCCGATATCTTTTTGGAAATTTCTGTAAATTTTATCTAAGCTTTCGACCACAAAGCGCAACTCGATAAAAGCGGGACTATCGCCTGTGGGGATACCTTGCTCGTGAATTTCATCTATGATGTCTTTCAAGTGATCTTGTTGCTGACTCACCACATCAGCAGCTCTTTTGGTATCTTCATGCAGTTGCTTTAGACCATGAGTAGCTACGTGAGTTTGAATCAATTCCCGCAGCTTACTAAGTCCGCCATCTTGACTAAAATAACCCAACTGTTTGCCCAAATAGCTACGGGTGTTGGATTCTATCAGCCGTTCACTTAATAGCTCCCATTTCTGTTGTAGCCGTTTAGACCGATCTAAATAATCAGGATAATCTAAGTTAGCTAAAAACTCTGGTGAGCCAGCTTTGACTGTAGTAGAACGTTTTGCTAATTCAGCCAGTCCCAACAGTGGCGACAGTAAAACGATGCGGTCTTTTTGGGTTGTAAATGCTGCTGCACCGTCAATGGTAGTTTGCAGAACTTTGAGTTTTTGGAGAACCGTTTCCTCTTCTAAATGGCTATCTTCAATGAGATGGTCAAGTTCTCTTTCGCCACCCTCGCTGTCTAGAGGTAGTTGATCGAAACGGCCCACACCGACGAGAATTAAATCTTTCAGGTCTTGTCCTGGTCGCTGCTGCTGCATCATGGTGAAGATTTTATTGGCGCGATCGCTCCCAGGAGATTTACCATTGAGCAATACCAAAATTGTCTGTACTTCTGCCAATTCTCGCAATGACAAAAAGGTATCCCTAGCCCCGGAATTAGCAGCCCCCAATCCCGGAAAGTCGATGAGAATAAATTTCGCGGCGTCTGCAAAATCCCAAATTTCCCGTGAGATTTTCACATCGATATCGACGCGACGGATCAGTGGGAAACTGTTTTGCAATAACTTTGTTGGTAGCCTCTGGGGTGGACTCGGTAATCTGATGTGTGCTGGCGGTAGATCCTCAAATTTCAGAGTTTGGATTGCCATTGGCTGCTCGACTAGCTGTAGCCCCTCACGGGCAGTCACCGCATCAATCTGGTAGTGCCCACTACACATAACCTCCCCATAAGCTTGATAAGCCCGCAGGAATAATACCAACTCCCTCAGTAAATAACGTAGCTCTAAATTGTTACTGCTATTCCATGCTTCTTCACACCAGCTAATAATATCTGTGCCAGAGTTGAGTTTCGATACTGGTATTGGAGGAAGCCCTGCTGCTGTTGTTCGTTTATTGGCTTCCCCTAGCATGAAGCGTAGACACTCGTGTACTCCCTCATGGGAAAGATACTCTACCGTAAAATTACTTAGTTGCGTCGTTGCGAAATCGTCTTGCGGGATAATATGGATGGCGGTAACATTACCGGTAGTGGGGTTTTCACTGACAGGCAAAGCATCTGCATATCCAATTAGACTGCCTAAAAGTAAAGTTTTTCCACTACTGAATTCCCCCATCACCCCAATTTTTACAGGCGAAGTTGCCAGGTCTACAGTTTTCTGGGCAGCTGAACGCAAACGAAGAAGACAGTCATCAAGACTAGCTGGAACCCAATCTTCTTGTTTAGAAGGGTACTGGGGCACAGAATCTATCTTTCGGAGGATGAATTCGCCGTACTCCTTAAAACGGCCAAGTTTATCTGGTTCCATAAAGTAGTTTCCGCCTAACATTAATTTCTGTGAGCTTTATAACATAAAAAATACGATTATCAGCCATTGTTACAACGTGTTGATATCACATTTAGCATTTCTCTCATTTAATTTGCGATTTTGCTATAGCAATCCTAAATAATTCATGAGATTTGTAAATTCTATTTTTGTTCTCTTTTCCTTGGTAGTTCGTCATCACACAGATTTCTGATAACTCAGATAGGATTGCTATATAAGGAATTTTCAATAGTCAAGACAATTTTGAAAAATTGGATTTTGTTGAGAACAATAAAAAAGAATACATTCGCCATCATCCAGGATTGCGAATAAATAAAGTTGGGTTTTATACCACCAATTTACTAGATATTGCTTAGTAGAGATGTGGTTCTCAACCTCTTTTATACCCCTGATTTTATGGAAGCTAGATCCATCAGCCAGATTCTAATTCATACTGAATTCTTCTTGATGAAAAATCAATATTTATTTTGGATAAAATTCTTCATTATTGTAAATTTCTGATAAAGATGTAAATACTCCACAGAAAATCATATAGTCTCTGTAAAGCTAAATCATGTTTTTGAGTAATGCAATTACATAGCTCAGATGAATTTTTCAGTTATTTAAATCAGAAATAAAGTCAAACAAATTCTCTGAATATAGATAGTTTAAATTTCATAAAAAATGCTGAAGTTAATCTTAATCATAACTTCAGCATTTTTGCAATTTATTTACAGTAAAAGCGGAATTCGCGCATATATAAAAATGAATAAAGTATTAAGATCGTTAGCATGTCGGCATGAAAAAGATTATATCCATGTATTAACAAATCATATTTTCAGACTATTACCTTAATAATTTAGGCAGAGCAGGCAGGCAAAAGTGTTTTCTAAAAAGGTGCAGAGCTACGTTAACCAAATCATTGTTGAAGAGGAAGAAAGACAAGAGAATGAAAAATTATTTTGTCAGCAAGCCGATACTACTCCTCTGATGATTTGGATGTCTGGATGCAATGCACTTTACTGTTACTTCAATTCCAATTGGCTGAAATTTACAGGAACACATCTCACAACATCTGCGCGAGAAGGGGAGATAGGCAATATTTGGACTTGCAGTGTTCATCCAGAAGATAGACAGCGATGTGAAGATATATACCTGAGAGCATTTGCGACACATAATTCCTTCCAGAGGCAATATCGCCTGCGTGGTGCTGATGGCGAATATCGCTGGATTTTAGATACAGCTGCGCCACGGTTTTCAGCAGATGGTAGCTTTGTTGGTTACATCGGTTATTGTATCGATCTAACAGGAGTGCCGATAGCGAGCAGCCAACCTTCAGAAAGCTACTCATCATCGACAAAATATTCTCGTCAATTACGTAAAATTACAGATAAAAACCGAGCAAGAGAGTTATCAAAAGCATTAGAGCAACTACAAGCTGAAACTACAAAACGCCAAGCAGTTGAAGCACAGTTGCGCCAAAAAACATCAGAATTTGCAGCGATTTTGCAAGTGCTTCCTGATTTGTACTTTCGGCTTGATGCTGATGGAAGTATTTTGGATTACAAGCAAGGATTGATGCAGAGTCTATATATTCCACCAGGAGATTATCAGGGCAAGAGTTTGCGAGAATGCTTACCAACTGTTGTAGGCGATCGCTTCTACCAAGCAATAACTCAAGTACTGGAAACTCAATCTGAAGTCAGTTTTGAATATACCTTACCGCTACTAGAAGGGAAAAATAAATTTGAAGCTAGGTTATTACCATTACCAGCCCGACAAATTATCGTTCTTGTCCGCGACACTAGCGAGAATAAAGCAGCATTGATCGAAAGTGATGCCAAGTTCCGCAGCATTGTAGAAAACGCCAACAACGTTATTTTTGCACTGACACTTGAAGGAATATTTTCCTACGTTTCTCCTAACTGGACTGAAATTTTTGGGCATGAGGTTGTAGAGGTTGAAGGCAAATCCTTTATTCCCTTCATACATCCTGATGATGTGCATATCTGTACCGATTATTTCCAAAGAATTTTGACAACAGGCGAGAAACAAAAAGCAATTGAATATCGAATCAAACACAAAAATGGTAGTTGGCGATGGCATACAAGCAACTCATCTGCGATTAGAGACGCCAATGGCAATGTTTTGTACTTCGTTGGTATTTGCTACGATACCACTGACCGCAAAGAAGCAGAAGTAGCTTTAGCAGAACGAGCGCGGTTAGCAAATTTTCGTGCCGATGTAGATGCGGCATTGACTCAGAGTGACAGCTTACAAAACATGATGCGCTGCTGCACTGAAGCCTTAGTTGAACATCTTGATGCAGCCTTTGCTCGCATCTGGACGCTGAACAAACAAGATAATGTATTGGAGTTGCAAGTCAGTTCGGGGATGTACACCCACATCAATGGGCCCCATAAATATGTGCCAGTCGGTCAATTCAAAATTGGTTTGATTGCCCAAGAAGGCAAACCTCACTTAACTAACTCTGTGCAGACAGATCCCCGCGTCGGTAACAAAGAATGGGCAAAGCAAGAGGATATGGTCGCCTTTGCTGGCTATCCCTTAATTGTTGAAGATGAAACTGTAGGGGTGATCGCCATGTTTGCCCGCCAAACAGTGACAGAATCAGCTTTCACAGCCTTGGAATTTGCCGCCCAGGAAATTGCCATTGGCATCAAGCGCAAACAAGCAGAAATTGCACTCAGAGAAAGCGCCCAGCGAGAAGCACTACTTAATCGTCTTTCTAATCAGATTCGAGCTTCTTTGGATCTCAATTACATTGTGGAAACCGCAGTGCAAGAAATTCACAACTTATTCGAGATCGATCGCTGCGTCTTCTTTTGGTATCGGCAAGATGCTGATGTACCCTACTGGGAAAAAGTATATGAGGCGAAAAGTTCCTTTTTACCCTGCCTTCTTAACGACCAAGAAGCAACTAATGCCGAAATCAAGCTAATCGCAGCTAAAACCTTGAGCGGAGAAATCATCCGTATTAATGATGCTGAGACTGTGAGCGATTCCATAGCACAGCAGTTTTTGCAGGATTTTGGTTTCACTGCGTTTATGTCGCTGCCTGTACATACCCAATCTGGCGAAATTGGTGCATTTAGCTGTGGTTATTGTAGTGGCTTTCGCCCTTGGCTGAACAACGAAGTAGAATTACTACAAGCAGTTACAGTTCAACTAGCGATCGCCATTGACCAAGCAAAACTTTATACCCAAAGTCGCATCACTGCCCAAACTGCCCAAGATAAAGCCCAGCAACTAGAAGCAGCACTGCTAGAACTTCAACAGACTCAAGCGCAACTGATTCAAACTGAAAAAATGTCCAGTTTAGGACAATTGGTTGCAGGTATTGCCCACGAAATTAATAATCCCGTCAATTTCATCTACGGCAATATTAGCCATGCTAGTGAATATACCAAGGATTTGCTGCACTTAGTAGAACTTTATCAACAGAGTTACTGCCCACCAACACCAGAGATTAACCAACAAATCGACACCATTGATTTAGACTTTCTCCGGCAAGATTTACCCAAAATCCTGGAGTCTATGAAAATGGGAGCCGAACGCATTCGGCAGATTGTCCTATCTTTACGCAATTTTTCTCGTCTTGATGAAGACGGTACAAAAGCAGTAGATATTCATCAAGGTATGGATAGCACCTTGCTGTTGTTGCAAAATCGCCTAAAAGCTAAACCAGGACATCCCGGAATCCAAGTAATCCGAGACTACGGCAACCTACCACCAGTAGTGTGTCACGCTGGACAGATGAATCAGGTGTTTATGAATCTGTTGACAAATGCGATCGATGTTTTGGAAGAAGGGGTTGGGAGTGAGGAAGAACCAGGGGAGCCGGGAGTCGGGAGCAGGGGGAAAATTCCTCTCCTCTGCACCCTTTCCCCTGCCCCTCTGCCTCTTGTGCCCCATACCCAATGCCCCATCCCAACAATTCGCATTCGCACTCTCATCCAAGAAGACTATGTAATCATTAGCATTGCCGACAATGGCCCAGGCATGACTGAGGAAGTACGCAAACGCCTATTTGACCCCTTCTTCACGACAAAAGCTGTAGGTAAAGGCACAGGTATGGGACTATCAATTAGCTACCAAATAATCGTCCAAAAACACGCAGGAAAGATCGATTGTAGTTCAGCACCAGGAGAAGGTGCCGAGTTTGTTGTGATGATTCCACTAAAGCAAGAACCCTCAACGTAAGCTGTTGTGATTATAGTTTGCACATTGAGGCGGCAGGGGAGCAGTTCTTGCTGGGAGCAAGGGAGAGGATTTACAGGTTTTGCCTAATCATGCTTGTGATGCAATTTGCAGGCGCAACAGCTTAGACATTATAAATGATCAGCTGTTTTTTAGACCAAGCGGCTGTACCATTAGCATGAGAATATTCTGGGAGTAAATTCCATGCAAAGCAGCCTGACAGAAAGTATTTTGAGTTACTTAAAATTACTAGACCCAACTGTAAATCGCTTTAGAATGGAAAAACGGCAAAAGGGTTGGTGGCCAAAGAGGTCTAAATCTTTATTGGCCATTGAAATACTCTTGTTCTCTACTACGCCTCTGTTGATTGCCTCAACGGCTGTAGTATCAATAGCAGCACCACAAAAAATTGCTCAAGTAAATCCTGGAGATAGCATTAACCGCCCTATTCTCAAAATTGGTAGCCAAGGCGAACGCGTATCTGAACTTCAGGCAGCTCTGAAACTTTTGGGTTTTTACTCTGGTGCCGTAGACGGTACATATAGTGAGAATACAGCTAGTGCTGTTGCCCGATTTAAACAAGCCGCCGGTTTGAATCCAGATGGTATTGTTGATGCCAGCACTTGGCAACGACTTTTTCCAAAAGAACCGACAGTAGCATCAACCGTCCCCTCATCCCAGCCAAGATTTAACTCAGCTACAAATTTTCCTGTTCCAACCCAGGCTAGCAACCTCACCAACGTTGCAAATCCCAACCCCCCAAAAAAAGCTGTAACACAAGTTGCAACTCGCCCTGAACCCAAACCTACTACCCCAAAAAAAGCTGTAACACAAGTTGCAACCAGCCCTGAGCCAAGACCTGCTACCCCAAGAAAAGCTACAACTTCCAGCACAAAGAAAACGCCAAATCGTAATACATCAACCACTCAAACTCAGTCAAACACAACTACGAAGCGAACCCCTGGTATTCAATACACCTCAGAAGGATTGCCAATTTTGCGTATAGGATTACGTGGTTCTGAAGTTGTGAAGTTGCAACAACAACTGAAAAAGCTTGGTTTCTTGAAAGGCGATGCCGATGGAGACTTTGGCGTGACAACGGAGACAGCTGTGAAAGCTGCACAAACGCGCTATGGATTAGAAGCTGACGGTGTAGTTGGTGGCTCTACCTGGGAGGTTCTTTTGCGGCGTTAACCCTATCCCTACTCTTCAAACTTACACTTAGCGTCTTACCCGCACCTCTGGCTAAGGGCGGATAATACACTAAGTGTACAAAACTGGATAATTTATTTCTTGTAAATCCCCAATTACTGAGATTTCTCGGATTAGAGAAACCTTTGTAAGGGTTTTGCGCTTCCCAACATTTTTTATGAATTTAATGCGGTACATCCTGCAATACGATAAAGATATACCGATTAGAAGTATCTCTATGCCAGCACTGAAAAATTACCGAAGAAGAATTCAGAATTCAGGAGCCAGAATCCAGAATGGATTATGTGCGACTGGATGGAGAATCGAGGTTTAGAGCAAGCGATTTTAAACGCGCGCGATCTTAAATTCTTTCTTAGCGAAAGCCCTGACTTGACAGAGTAGAGTATTCTGAATTCTGTTAGCGCAGCGGGGCGTAGCCCATTCTGAATTCTGACTCCTTCTCATATTGCTTTTAGACTGATAAAAGATGATGGCAACTTTAGGAGTCAAGCACAAGATACCTAATCGTGTTACAGATCACAGATGGCAATAGTGAAATTAATTAAACTTACTGCTAATTACTCTAAAAAAACTTATGCAACACTTTTTATTAACTTGGCTCGGTACTGCGGTGGCGTTATTGATTACTTCTAGAATTGTTGATGGTTTTATTGTCAATAATTTTGTTGTCGCCCTTGTTGCATCTGTAGTTATTGGTCTTGTTAATGCGTTTGTCAGGCCTATTTTGCGTCTTTTGACGTTTCCAATTACCTTACTCACCTTTGGTTTATTTACATTTGTGATCAACGCTTTAACCCTTTGGCTGGCAAGTGCCCTAACTCCTGGTTATGGTTTTGAAATTAAAGGCTTTTTACCTGCTTTGTTAGGTTCAATTGTGCTAGCAATTGTTTCTAGCGTAATTAACTATTTTTTGAGAGTTGTTGACTAGAAAAATTAGTGAAGTTCTGTAATACTAGTAGTATTTAAAGCTTGGGCAACAGCTAAAGTTACCGCTCCTGCTTGCCCTTGTGGTTGGAAAATTTGTTTGGGAACTAAGAACCTGACTCGCAACTCTTCCACACTTGTAAAGGTAAAAATAGTCAACGATGTGAGTTGAGAAGCTGCAAGAATAGCAGCTGCCTCTGCTACGCTAGGTGTACCTACTTTGTGGTCAGTAATTGTGGCAGGATTGGGGACACACACAGAGCGAAGGATTTCGGCAGAAAAGGTCTTTAGAGGCAAGTTACGGAGGTGGCAAAGTTCTATTAAGCCAACTTCTGAGGCTTTAGTGTCAATGGTAGCAATACCTGCGATCGCACCTGTAAAAAGTTGATTTTCTCGAAACACTTGCTCAATTGCCCAATCAATCAACTGCCATGATGTTCCCCGTTTACAACCGATTCCTACCCATAAAACCTGTTGCACTTGGCCTATTTCCTTATTCAATTGGTCAGAATTTGGTTTACTCCAACAGCCAACCAAATAAATCTCCCACCGTCAGCCTCAACTCACTTGCAAAATCTGGTACAGGAATTAAAGCATCTAGTTCATCTAACATAACTGGCTGTTGATTGCGAATATATACAAATATTGTTTGTTCTTCTGGATCGATCAGCCAACCCATTTGTGTCTCATAATTCAGGCAATGTAAAATATTTTTTGTAACTTTCGTTTGTCTTTGGTCAGGCGATAGAATCTCAATAGTCCAATCAGGAGCGGCTGAAAATAAATTTGCTACCCTGCCATTTTCTTTGCGAGGTATTCTCTCCCAGGTAAATACCGCTACATCCGGGATAATTGATCTGCCACCAAAAGTACACCGCAGTTCAGGATATGCTCGTGCAACTCTTTGGGGTTTCAAGACAGCATTAACAGTAATAATCAGTTCACCTTGAATAGTGCTATGTTCTCCCTGTGCCATTGGTTTTTGAATAATTTGACCATCAATATATTCACTAGCAGGCTTAGTTTCCGGTAACTTCAGAAACTCCTCCAAAGTTATATTTTTAGATGGTGTCCGTACCATAATCGCCTCCAAATCCTGCAATTATAATTAAAAAAACCGCAAAGGAAACAAAGAAGCTTTAACTTAACTCTTACTCTGCGTACCTTTGCGCTACCTCAGCGTAACTCTGCGTTGAAAAATATTACATCCTCTCCAATACCTGAATTCCCAACAGAGATAATCCCAACTTCAGAGTTCTAGCAGTCAAATCACATAAAACCAAGCGGGATGTCCTCTGTGGCTCCTCGGCTTGTAATATGGGACAACGATCATAGAATTGGTTAAACTTCTGACTCAGTTCAAACAAATACTCACATAAACGATTAGGCAGCAAGTCTTGCTCTACACTACTAATAACTTCATCTAGTTGAAGTAAGTATTTTGCTAGCGTTAATTCTGTTTCATGCTGTAACAAAACGGCATTATTTCCCAACTCTTTAAAGTTAATATCACCTTTGCGGCTAATCCCATGAATCCGCGCATAAACATACAGCATATAGGGCGCAGTATTACCTTTGAGATCCAGCATTTTGTCGTAGCTGAAGATGTAATTACTGGTGCGATTTTGGCTTAAGTCTGCATACTTAACTGCACTGATTCCAACTACCTGAGCAACTTCATTAATAAAGTCTTCAGTTTCTTGGCGTTCTTCTTTTTGTAATCTAGTTTTTAAGTCAGTATGTGAACGAGAAACAGCTTCATCTAACAAATCCCGTAACCGCACAGTATCCCCAGAACGAGTTTTGAATTTTTTACCATCTTCTCCTAACACCAGCCCAAAGGGAATATGCACTAATTCCACATCATCGGGAATCCATCCAGCTTTGCGTGCTACCTGAAAGAATTGGGCAAAATGGTTTCCTTGTCCAGCATCGGTTACATAAATTATCCGCTTTGCTTCATCTTGCTGAATTCGGTAGCGCAGGGATGCTAAATCAGTTGTGGCATAGTTATAACCGCCATCTGATTTCTGCACAATTAACGGCAAAGGTTCACCTTCTCTATTGGTAAACCCTTCCAGAAAAACGCATTTTGCCCCTTGGTTTTCTACCAGTAACCCAGATTTATCTAAATCTTCCACAACGCTAGCTAGTAAAGGGTTATAGAAAGATTCCCCGCGTTCAATTAATTTGATATCCAGCAACTCATAAATTATTTGAAACTCTCGCCGCGACTGTTCGCACAGCAGTTTCCAAGCATGGAGTGTATCTTCTGCACCTGCTTGTAACCTGACAACTTCTTGACGTGCAGTCTCTTGAAAAGCTTCATCTGCATCAAACCGCAATTTGGCTTGGCGGTAAAAAGAGACTAAATCACCAATATCTAAAGCATTAGCGGTTGTAAGGGCATCTGGGTAAACTTCCCGTAGATAGGCGATTAACATGCCAAACTGCGTACCCCAATCACCTACATGATTTAACCGCAGTACATCGTGTCCTTGAAATTCTAAAATTCGGGCGATCGCATCACCGATAATTGTAGAACGCAAGTGTCCGACATGCATTTCTTTAGCAATATTCGGACTGGAAAAATCTACAATTTCCCGCTTCGGCGTTTTTGCGGCTGGAACTCCCAGTCTGGGATCAGCTTGAATTGCGTTTAGTTGTGCTTCTAAGTATGCTGTTTTCAGTTTCAGATTGATAAATCCTGGCCCAGCGATTTCCGGTGGTTCACAGATTTCGGATACATCTAGTTTCTCAACAATTGCACCTGCGATCGCTCTTGGTTGCAATCCTAACTTTTTACTCAGGGATAAAGCCACATTCGCCTGATAATCACCAAATTTAGGATTGCTAGCAGGAACCAAAATTGGATCTACTCCAGCTAAGTCAGAGCCAAAAGCCGCAACTATTGCCTGCTCAACCCGATCTTTGAGTTTTTCTTGTGTAGCGTTCATATATAAATTTTATCTGTGAGAGGGGAATGTAGCTCTAGAAAAGCTTGATTATTTCACTCTAAAGTATTGAGGGATTTTAACAACCCCTGATTGATCTTCGAGGGTTGTCATTAGTCATCAGCTATTTGGAGATGGGGAATAAAGCTTAGGACTCATATCTGATTTTTGAAAAAATCCGTACATCTGAAGAGTCTCGAAATCAAAGCTAGAACCAATCAAACAGTAACGGCTAATGGGAAAAGCAAAGAAATGAGGCATAAAAACGCCAAACCCATATTTTAGCTTGTAAGCAAATATCTTCTTCAGGGTTTTTTCTGGGCAATTAGGAACAATCTAGTATGTATACAGGAACTTCTGGTTCTGGGTTATGGTCATTTGATGTCACTCTTTAATTAGCATAGACCTAGCTAACCGCAGCCCTCGGTGTCCAATTTAACTTACCCTAACTTTTCGGCAAACCGCTATATGCATCTAAAAGTCCGTATAGATGCTGTTATCCGTTACCGACTTTTCCTGAATTGTCTTTATATATACAATAATTACATTTTTTAGTCAGATTAACGCAGACTAAAAACACTTTCAAATCCCTAAAATGGATGTTTGCTCATGGAAAGTTTTCGCAATATTCAACCAAATATTACCATAATTCTTTATATCTATACTAAAAGTTTATGAAAGCGATATCAAACGACACCTCAAACACTTTTGCAACCAAAAACCTCTATACTAGACTAGACTTTGATCAATTTGAGAGTTTTGTTAATTGCAACACCAAAAACCATCAATTTTTAGATGAAATACTAGCCTATCTTATAGTCTATAGTTTTTAAGGTTTAGTCAAAACTATATCCAGTATCATCAAAAAACTGCAAACTTCATGTGGTGCAAAAATCAAGCGGGGAGTGAAAACATGAATTTACGTAGAGATGCATTGCAAATCCTCAAAGAAACTAGCCGAACTTTTTATATCCCAATTAGTCTTTTACCGCCAGGATTGCAAGAAGCAGTCGCATCAGCATATTTGTGTATGCGTGCCATTGATGAAATTGAAGATCATCCCGAATTAGATAACGCTACTAAAGTCAAGCTGTTAAGAACGATTAGTCTGACATTACAGGCAGGAGTTGATGGCTTTGCACTAGATGCTTTCTTTGCAGGATTTAGTGGGTATGAGAATTCATTAGAAGAAGTCACTTTGAGGATTAGAGAATGGTCACTGCTAGCACCAGACACCATTGCACCTCGAATTTGGGATGCCACTGCTGCAATGGCTGACCGGATGGCTTATTGGGCAGAAAGAAACTGGAAAATTCACACTGAATCTGATTTAGATCGTTATACCTTTGGGGTTGCAGGTGCAGTGGGATTGTTACTTTCAGATTTATGGACTTGGTATGATGGAACACAAACAAACCGTACCCAAGCCATTGGGTTTGGTCGAGGCTTACAAGCAGTCAATATCCTGCGTAACCATAATGAAGATTTGGGGCGTGGAGTAGAATTCTTCCCAGATGGTTGGAGTGCAGACAATATGCAGGAATATGCCCGGCGCAATCTAGCACTGGCAGAAGCTTACATTCAAGACCTTCCTACGGGCCCCGCCTTAGATTTTTGCCAAATTCCCTTCACCTTAGCTAACGGCACTCTTGACGCTCTTGCTAATGGTAAAGAGAAACTTAGCCGCAGTGATGTTTTTGCACTTATCGAACAGCTGATTAGTGTGAACATGAAAGCAAGCTAATAGTCTCTTAAGGACTAATGGAGACGATTGTGAACTACTTACACCGTACCTGTACTCAGGTCGGTGTAGGCTTCTGAACTCATTTACTTGCAAAGTCCTGTATATGCAATCACAGGGAAACCTAATAATCTACCGTAGGGATGATGACAGGTTAAGGGATTTCGTGGTATTCACTTAAGTGCTGAGGTGAGAGCTACAGCCACCCACTACGAACCGCTCAAAATTACTGACATAGACCACTAAATTAAAGCAAACTTTCTCAATTGCAAATTACGTTAGTGAATTGGGAGAGCATCATTACGAATTGATATAAAGTAGCATAAATATTATTTATCAGTTTAAGTATAATAAATCATCTGGTACTAGCGATCGCTATACGTAATCTCAGCTAAACTTTAGCAACTCTTCAAAGGATTTCCCGCAAAAATTACCTGGCAGAAGTTGATTAATATCTAAATAATTGGAAGGGAGTATAACATTCCCCGTGATTATTCGTGCAGCGAGTTGAGAGTGCATGAGCTACTGCTTAAGTCCGACCTGTCCCAATCCAGAAAATTTGGTATATAGCCAAAGGTGTCAGTCTTGTGGCTCGCAACTTCTGTTGCGCGATCGCTATCAGGTGATCAAACCATTAGGTCAGGGTGGCTTTGGAGCAACCTTCTTAGCCAATGACCAAGGCTTACCAGGAGAACCGAGCTGCGTAATCAAACAATTACGCCCATCAGGAAGCGCCCCACACGTTTTACAGATGGCCAGAGAACTCTTTGAGCGAGAAGCTAGAACTCTAGGTAAGATTGGCAATCATCCCCAAGTACCAAGATTATTAGACTATTTTGAAGATCATGAACAATTTTACTTAGTTCAAGAATATATCAGTGGCGATACCTTGCAAGAGGAGGTCAAAATTAACGGCATCTTGAGTGAAACAGGAGTCAAGCAATTTTTGAGCGAGATTTTGCCACTGTTGCAATACATCCACGAGCAAAAAGTGATTCACCGTGATATCAAGCCAGCCAACTTAATTCGCCGCACTCAAGATGCCAGAATGGTACTGATAGACTTTGGTGCCGTCAAAAATCAAATCAGCCAAGGTACGACAAATCCATCAGGACAGACAGCATTAACTGCCTATGCTATTGGTACTCCTGGTTTTGCACCTCCAGAGCAAATGGCCATGCGTCCAGTCTACGCCAGTGATATTTATGCACTGGGGGTGACATGCATTTTTTTACTGACTAGCAAAACTCCTAAAGATTTAGATTACAATCCCAACACTGGCGAGATGATTTGGGAGCATCTTGTGCAAGTGAGCGATCACTTGAGCAATGTATTGCGAAAAATGTTAGATGTATCTGTACGTAATCGCTATCAGTCAGCAGCAGATGTTCTACGAGCATTGGAAATAGAACCATACTTAGATAGTTTAGCCAAAGGTTTACTGATTAAATCTGAAAGTGGATCTAGAGATCGAACACATAACGAAAATTCTGCTGTTTTATGTAACAATCCTTCTGCTACAAGTACTGGAGTGGCACAAGTAGCGGCGGCAATTCGTGCAAGACGAGCCAAGACAGCAGAAGCAGGGGGATTACACCAGGGTTCTGGGATGGCTAAATCAACAACTTTCGCTAGCAACAGCAATGGTTCACAAGCTCAAAATTCTAAAGTTGAGCGGAAATTAGATACCCAAGGTTTGTTAACAGCCTATCTCAAAGGAAGGCGGGATTTTGCCTTACACAATTTAAGTTTGCTGAATCTGCAAGGTGCTGACTTATCCCAAACAAATTTCCATTCTGCTCAATTGCAAAAAACCAATCTTCAAGGGGCTAATCTCCACAATAGTGACTTTGGCAGAGCCAGTCTCACTCGAGCAAATCTTAAGGATGCTAATTTGAGCAAAGCATACTTTAACCATGCTGATTTAGAAGGGGCAGACCTGCGAGGCGCAGACCTCAGCAATGCTTATCTCAGTAATGCTAACCTCCGAGGAGCTAATCTGTGTGGTGCTAATCTCACCAGTGCCAAGATTTCTGATGAGCAGTTAGCACTAGCAAAAACAAATTGGATGACCGTGCGCCCCAATGGAAAACGAGGCTTGTTATGATTGGAAAGTTTAAACTTGAGAGCCACTTGCTTGCTCTATTAGCAAGAGTTAAGCAAAGTGGAATGATTTTTAGATTGGGTGACTGAACAAAGCAAAAGTAAAAATTAAAAAGGCAAAAGAAAGAAAAATAAAAATGGCCACAAGCCCATAAATAAATTTATGGGGATTATATTTTTACTTGTTAATTAATTTTGGATATTAGATTCTAGACTATATTTACAAATGAATCCTTTTGATTGAAACCGATTATTTAGATTAGTAAAATAGTCTCCCTGCTTTTTTAATGATCCATTAATTAGGTATATCAATCCTATTTGATTGCCTCTCAGTGGAAGGTTCAGATCCCCGGCTTATTGAAGGAAGTCGGGGATCTTTTTATTTATAACTTCTGCACAAATTATTATAGACGTAATTAAATGTCAATACACTTGTATGAAGGGCTTCTGGCAACAGTTTTTGGTTTTTGAGACGCGATAAATCGCCGTCTATACAAGTGTTTTATAGCTCATTCTGAACTGTATTGAATTAAATGTAATATCAAATTTTATTCATAGCCTGGTTCTCAAGAGCTAGAGCCGCTTCTTAGCAGTTTTAATTTAATTAAGCCTTTCTACTTAGTACACGTCACCGTAAAAAAGGTTCGGAGATATCGAGAGTTTAGGTTGGGTGGAAAGTAGTGAAATCCAACTTACGAATGATTAAATCCCATACTCTTTTTGTAGTGGACTGTACTTACTGACAATTATAAAATGCTTGTTTTATAAGGATCGCAAAGCTGATATTTTATTGCTAGCTTGGAAAATCAGTCCTGATGATTCAGGGTAAAAACTCAGATTTTTTCAGAATTGACCAAATAGATATAATGTTTAGATTCATCGATAGTCATTGCTCTCGCAAATGTTAAGAAATATCCAGCTTTATAGCAGAAATACGTAGATAATTAGCAATTCTTAATAAAATCTTTATGATTTCTATCTGTTACAAATAACAAATGATTATTTACAATAAACAATAAAGCATCATAATAATTTTTTAAACATATTTCCATGCTTTTTATGGCTAGAAACAACAGGGAATCTCGCACCTAAAAGTTGTAAAATAGAACGCTCTTAAGCCACTCAAGTTTTCAGATGGCAGCGGAAAGCGAAAAATCAATTATCCCTGATTGTAGGCTGAAACAGAATATTCACGACCGAAATCAGGTAGTACAAGGTTTACGTATAATGACTGACTTTGCACAAACAGAAATAGAACGGCGATTAACTTTATATCAAGTATTCCTCAAGTTATATGAACACCACAGCAGCCTTTTAGATGAAATTCTTCAGCTAGAAAATGTATCTCAACCGTCGTTGACGAGAGTCAAGGCGTGTTACGTACATGGCGTAGTCGATACTGCTGCTGTTTATTTGATGACTAACTTGTGCGACAATCAGACTCAAAGTTTACGACAGCCACAACGGATCTGGACGATAGGTCGTAATCGCACTAGTGGTATTTGCATTGCTGATAGTCATCTGTCTCGTCGCCACGCTGCTATTCAACATATTGATGAGCAAGGCTTTTACTTAATTGATTTCAACAGTACTAATGGCTCCTTTGTGAATGGCGATCGCGCTGTCGGGCCGATCAAGCTTAAAGATGGCGATCGCATCCGTTTAGGCAATATGACTTTTGATTTTTTTGTAAATTATACCTACCGCGTTTTGCCAACTGTAGCTATAGATTTATTGATGCAGCTTGTGCATCGGAAGGGTAATCATCCAGTAGAAATGCTTACTTATTCCCAGAATAGACAAAAACCTCTAACTGAAAAACCAGATTTAAATTTAGAGACTTTCAGAAATTTTGGACTAGTTGAGAAGCAGGAAAATCCTTATGAAAACTTCAGTTCAGAACAGAAATCAGAAATTCTAGACCGCTTTTTTACCAGACAAATACCGTCTAATCTCAGGTAGCTAAATAATTGGATGCTCTCTGACAGCAATCCTGCTGTCAGAGAAAGAGGTGAAAATATAGAAAAAAAATTAAGAATGTGATTAAATATCATAGCAATCATTTTGGAGTAGCATCTTTAGCCCACAATAAAAAGAAAGCGATTCAGGAATTGAGTGAGCAAGTTATCCTCTATCCCGACAACAGGAGGATACTCAAGGTCTACCAGCAGTAGCAACAAGAGTAGTGGCGCACTTCGGTCATCTGGGCCTAAAATGCTAAGGCGATATCTAACGACGGAAACTGCCTTTTCTGCGAGAGGCTTCCGCCAAAGTGCAGCGTCTCGTAGAGAAGACTGCAATCTGTAACTGTTTCGCGTTTACGTAAAAAAACCCCCAGTGAGCGTTAGCCAACCAGGGGAGTTAGTTATCAGGGTGCATCTACCAATTAAATGTTCTCAGGTTGAACACCATACTCCGGATGAAATTGTACAAAGGTCAGTTATTTTTTTAAATAAAAAAACCCCAGTTGGTGTTAACCTACAGGGGAGTGAGTTATCAGGGTGCATCTACCAATAATCTCTTCTAGGGGCAGCTAGTATCTTCCGGAGAAAATGAACTAAATTAGGATTGATGGTGATGTCTAGGATCGGCTACACTTACGAAACCAGAAAGAACCTCAAATGGGTGTTAGCCAATCGGGTGAGTTAGTTATCAAGGTCAGCTATTTTTTTAAATAAAAAAACCCCAGTTGGTGTTAACCTACAGGGGAGTGAGTTATCAGGGTGCATCTACCAATAATCTTTTCTAGGGGCAGCTAGTATCTTCCGGAGAAAATGAACTAAATTAGGATTGATGGTGATGTCTAGGATCGGCTACACTTACGAAACCAGAAAGAACCTCAAGTGCGTGTTAGCCAATCGGGTGAGTTAGTTATCAAGGTCAGCTATTTTTTTAAATAAAAAAACCCCAGTTGGTGTTAACCTACGGGGGAGTTAGTTATCAGGGTGCATCTACCAATAATCTTTTCTAAAGTAAATTGGTCGCTACCGGATAAATTAGCAGAGGTTGAAGTTTTTGCTATTTGGCGGTCAGAAAAAACCTCAGAGGGGTTAGTTATCAGGATATATCTACCAATTAAATATCAGTGCGCTACTTGACAAAATGGGTGTGCCAGGGTTAATTAATACCACTCAATCTTCATAAAAAAACCCCCAGTGGGCGTTAGCCAACCAGGGGAGCTAGTTATCAGGGTGCATCTACCACTTAAATGTTCTAGGTTTAACTGCCATACTCCGGATAAATTTATTAGAAAATTGATTGTTATCGTGTGTCAAAAAAAACAAGAGTGAATATTAACTGATTAGGGGAGTTAAAGATCAAGGGACATCCATCTACTAATCAAGTATTCTAGGATTAAGCACTATTTTCTGGTAGAGAATATCTGCGTCAGAAGTTGCTGTTGTTTGCCAAAATAAAAAAACCCCCAGTGGGTGTTAGCCAACTAGGGGAGTTGAAGATCAAGGTGCATCTACCAATTAAGTGTTCTAGACCCAAGTAATCCGATCCGGATAAAGTTGTCAGGGCAGAAAAATCAAAATGGCACTGAATTAGAAACATTCAGGGGCAGGATGCATCTAAGTTATTAGAGGGAGCGAAAAATCGACTTGAAACTTTCGCGTTTCAAACCAGATTTAGGAGGCAAGCAGGAGAAGTTGTGACCCAGGAATTCCATATTTCCGTAACCCCGGTAGGGCAAAATGACTACTTGGTGCGGACGGAACAAGTCGCGCCTGGGGTACCATTGGCAGAAGAATTGGTGACTTGGCCCATAGCTGATTGGTTGATGGCTGCTGGGCATTTGATGAATGACCCGTTGAAGTCGGTGTTACAAGGAGATCCATTCACTTCTGGCGGGCATGAAAGCGATATCGCCAGAAACTCTGTTAATTTGGTGGCATTGGGTCAACAATTCTATAATGCCTTATTTCAAGGTACTCTCAGAGATAGTTGGATTACTGCCCAAGGTATTGCTCAGAACCACCAACAAGTACTACGCTTACGTTTGGGGCTAAAAGACACTAGGTTAGCTCGTTTGCCTTGGGAAGTGATGCACGCAGGCGATCGCCCTCTGGCTACTGGGCCTTATGTGGCTTTTTCTCGATTCCAAAGTGGAATTTCGGGGGCTTCTCCTTTGCGATCGCAAAATATGCCCACACCACTAGAACAAGGTGGTGTCAAAGTATTGATGGTAATTGCTTCTCCCTCAGATCAAGTCCGTCTTGATTTACAGAAACAGGAAGCGATTAAATTACAGGCGGAACTTCAGCGCCAAACATCACGACTGGCTGAAGGTAGCAATCGTTTGCCAGAAATTGAACTGACTGTATTAGACCAACCAGGACGGGAAGAACTGACACAAGCCTTAGAACAAGGTAGATACCACGTTCTACACTACTCTGGTCATAGTAACTTAGGTTCCAATGGTGGAGAAATTTATCTTGTTAGTCGCAGAACTGGCTTAACGGAAATCTTGACTGGGGACGATTTGGCAGGTTTGCTCGTCAACAATAACATTCAAATGGCAGTGTTTAATTCCTGCTTAGGGGCATACACCGCTGCGTCCAATCCCTCTGGAGATACTGGCGAACGTAACCTAGCAGAAAGTCTGGTGAAGCGGGGAATTAGAAGCGTTTTGGCGATGTCAGAACGAATTCCTGATGAAGTGGCGTTGACACTTACACAATTGTTTTACCGCAACTTGAGTCAGGGATATCCAGTAGATTTGTGCGTCAGTCGGGTGCGCCAAGGATTAATTTCTGCTTATGGTTCTCACCAGATGTACTGGGCATTACCGATTTTATATCTCCAGCCAGAATTTGACGGTTTTCTGAGTCAGGAAACTGAGTTATCCGCAAATACGGAGTCGCTGAATCAGTATAGTTCGCCTTTAGGGGCAACTTCCACGATGTACTCTGCTATGGGTGATGATAGCGAGATACCTTTAGGAATGGAAGATATGATTCCTTCTGGTTTGACACGTGACTCTTCTGGGTTGGACTGGCTGGGTGAAGATACTTGGGGCGATTTGGTTGATGAAATTGAGTATGATGACCCAAGTTATGAAGAAGATTCTGCGATCGTTTCGGATTTGTTTCGTCAACTAGATAACCAAAAAGCTGTAATTGAACCGGATCGACAAATTCGTGAAAATAGTCTTCACCAAAACCAGATTTCTGAGGAAATGACTTCTTTGCAAGAGGAAGCAGATTTGTGGGGAGAAGTTCCACCGCCACCACCTGCAACTCCTGGGAACCTGGAAGGAAATTGGCAAAATTCTAATTTCTTGCCGCAACCACTTTCAGCAAGAAATCGTACCCGTCGCCGCAGGCTGTGGCCGATTGTGGGTGTTGTGGGAATCAGTGCGTTAGCGGCTGCGATCGCTTTAAATTGGTGGTGGCAAAATCGAAACCAATCAACTCTGCCTAATATACCAGTAATTCCCACCCAGTCTCTACCTGATTCTCGACCGATTCAAAAGCAGCCGAACATTGATTTAGGAATAGAAGCAACTGGTATTGTCACGGCTACTGCTACGGAAAAATTGAGCCAGGGTGAATTGCAAGGTGGGTTATTGGCTGTAGAAGAACTACTCAATCGGGGCGCATTAGCTGCGGCTGAAACTGCTCTGAAATTAATTCCCAGTAAACAGGCTGACGACCCATCTGTGAATTTTTACAAGGGACGATTGGCGTGGCAGTCTATCCAAACCGGAGACAATAATTATAGTATTGATGATGCCCGTCGTTACTGGGAAACTGCTGCCAAAGCTAAACCTGAATCGCTTTTGTATAATAACGCTTTGGGATTTGCCTACTACACAGAAGGCAATCTAAATCGAGCCAATGATTCTTGGTTTAAGGCTTTGAATTTAGCTCTCAAAGAACAGAATACAGACTCAACATCCACAAAGACGGAAGTGCCTCAAGACGCTTTAACTTCTTATGCTGGGTTAGCTCTTGGATTGTATAAATCTGCACTTAGTCAATCTAGTGGTAAGCAGATACAGTATCTCAATGAAGCGATGAAGTTGCGGCAAATGGTTCTCAAGTCCGATCGAGAAAATTTCCAGGTAGATAAATTAGCTAAAAATTGGTTGTGGACGGAGAAGGCGATTGAAGATTGGCGATCGCTCCTTCAGGAAAAAGGTGAAGTAAATTGACATAATTCCCCGAATGTGCATAGCTGAATTCGGGGATTCTGGGCTAGTCCTAACATCCTCTTAAACCCTCTTAAATTTGTCTCGGCGATACCAGCGACGAATTCGCTCAGGTGAAATGCCGAGTAAATAAGCAGTAATTACTATTTGATTAAGTAGCGTAGTTTTGAATACTCCCTTTTGCAACCATCTACGGGCTGAGGTGACAACTGGTGTAGCGATAATTACAATGTGTCCGATGCTTTTTAAACGACGCATAAGTTCAAAGTCTTCCATGATAGGCAATTCGGGAAAACAGCCTATTTGCTGAAATATTTCCTTTGTTAAAAAAATTGCTTGGTCGCCATAAGGCATTTGGTAAAAATGCGATCGCACATTTACCCCCCACTCTACCCATCGTAAACTTAAAAGTGACGCATCAATCCGCAACTTAAAAGCACCAGCCACAGTCCCAGGCTGTTGTAGTGCTGTGCGAATCATCTCATCAAACCCAGTTGGTAAACGGGTATCTGCATGGAGAAATAACAGAATCTCACCGCTAGCCGCTACAGCACCCGCGTTCATTTGCACAGCACGACCGGGAGATGATGAGATAACTTTGACATTTAAAGACTGAGCGATCGCTACAGTATCATCACTAGAGCCACCATCAACTACAATGACTTCTATATTTATACTGCCTTGAGTAGTAGCAATGGCTTTTTTAATATTACCCGCTTCGTTAATAGCCGGAATAATAATCGAAATTTTAGCAGCGCCAATAGTCTGACTCATGATTGCTGAGTTTTCTTTTCCGAAAATTTATTTTTGAAGTAATGAGTAATAAGTAATACTCATTACTCATTACTCATTTATTTATTTCCGGGCGGGCATGGAAGCCAACAGTTAAGCTATTTCCAGCTTCAGTTGACACCAATGCACCTGTAGCTGCGATCGCCGCAGGTCAGCCCATCCCTGTCATCGCCTTAGTTGAACGTAGCCCAAAGACCCACGGATTGCTAGTTTTACTTAACTCACCCATCAAGAAGGTAACTGATTTAAAGGGTAAGAAAATCGGCAACCCATCGGGAAAAAGCTACTTTTTTGCAGTACAAGTACTAGAACGTGCTGGACTAAAAGACACTGATGTGCAACGGGTTCAGATAGAAAACGATGCAGGTACAGCCTAGTGTGAGGTAAACCAGAGACATAAATTGTATGTTATTTAATTCTTGTTTTTACATTTGGTGATTGCTCGGACGCTCCAACTCCAAATCATCCCAAGAAACTGGATCTTCTACAGGTTCTAAATGAGTTGTAACGTGGGTTGAAGGCAGCACCCCAAGAATAGCAAGCTCAATTGCCTCGCATAAATCATGCCCTTGTTGTACTGTCCAAGATCCAGGCACAAGAACATGAAAGGAAACAAAACGGCGGGTTCCAGCAGTACGGGTTCGCAAGGCATGAAACTGAATATCTTGACGTTTGTACTCGTTAAGGATGCTCTTAATTGCGTCAATTTCTTTTTTAGGTAAAGCTGCATCCAGTAACGCGCTACTGGTTTCCCGCAGCAAACGAAATCCTGTCCAAGTAATATTTGCTGCTACTATCAGGGCGACAATTGGATCGAGTACGAGAGTGCCTGTTAGCTTGACGAGTAAGATTCCAACTACTACACCACCCGAAGTCACCACATCGGTAAACAGATGGTGAGCATCAGCCCTCAGTGTTATAGAACGCAACCGTCGCCCTGCTCGTAGCAAGATAAAGGCAACAACGCCGTTGATTGCGGTTGCAAATAGAGAGAGTGCCAACCCGTATCCCAACTGTGTTAATGGTTCTGGATGCAGCAAGCGTCCCCAAGCTTCAACAGCAATGCTAATGGCTGCCACTATAATCAACGCGCCTTCTGCACCACTGGAGAAGTATTCAGCTTTAGAATGCCCAAAGGCGTGTTCGGCATCGGCTGGTTTCTCAGCATAGGTCAATGCCCATAGAGCAACCAATGCAGCCAGGAGATTTACAATTGATTCAATAGCATCTGAAAGCAAACCTACTGACCCGGTTAGCTGGTAAGCGCCAAATTTTATGCCGATAGTGACGATTGCCGCTGCAATCGATAAGAAAGCGTAGGAGCGGGCTTTTGGACTACTCATCTCGGTCACGGACGTAATTACAGTGATTCCAAGCTAAGAGTACCAAATTTTACTTTACTGGTCATCAGTCCTGAGTCTTCTACTGATTGGTATTTCAAGACGCGATAAATCCAAGACGCGATAAATCGCGTCTCTACAATGCTCTACAAGTGTATTGGTTGACAAGGTGTCCTAGATTTGGGTCTATTACCGTATGTTCCATTAGCGCCATTAAATCATTAGACATCTCCAGAAATTAAAGATGCGTTACCCAGAACCCTTGTTTTGACGTAGCACTGCTACGTCAAAACAATTCTTTTTCGGAGATGTCTATTGTTTAATTTGGCTCATGGCTGACATCTGCATTGACAACTGACAGAGGATTAGTACTGATACCGCGTACAAAAATATCTACACAGGTTTCTATATAGTCCTCACAGTTATAGTTGCCTTGATTAAATTTGACAGTGCGGCATAGCATTCCAGCTAATAGCATTCCTGTAAACATATCTACTGCCGGAAATGGATCGAGGTCTGCTCTGACAGTGCCTCGTTTCTGACTCGATTGCAGGTAAGCTACCAGTTTCTCCCCTAATGGCTTGGCAGCTTCTTGAATTACTTGTTTGGCTGCCTCAGGATGACGTTTGGCTTCTCCAATGAAGGTACGAATTAAGTCTTCCTGTGCCTCTAGCATCGTATTGTAAAGATAGGCATACTGTCTTAAATCAATTTTTAGATCCTGTGTCCAGGCTTCGGGATGTGCAAGGGCTTCTGTCTGGAGTGCCAAAGCATTTTTCATTACTGCTCCCAAAAGTTGTTCTTTGCTAGCAAAGTGGCGAAATAAAGTCACCTCATTCACACCAGCAACACGGGCTATTTCACGGGTAGTTGCTCCTTGAACACCTAAACTAGCAAATACCTGCAAGGCAGCTTCTATCAAACGTGTACGGGTAAGAGTTGATGAACGGATGGTTTTATGCATTGATGCTGGCAATTACTTACTTCAATAATATGTTATGTAGAAAAAGCGGTTGTAACTTGGGAAAAAATAATTGTGATGCCAGCATTTTTAAGGTTATTAAAAATCTTTACTCTCTCAAATTGATTGTGGTGCGGGAGCTAATATTTTACTCATTTTAGTAACTGGAACAACTATCCCACTTCTTAAATAATGAGGCGCTCTTTCAATGGCAGTAAATCCTAGTCGTAAATAAAACCCCTCAGCATAAAGGCTAGCGGTTGTAATTACTTTACTTACACCTTGCTTAGTTGCTTCTTCACAAAAATGTTTAACTAAAGCACGGCCAATCCCTTTTCCTTGATATTTAGGATGGACGTACAGCCCAATTAGTTCATCAACAATGAAACTAGCAAAACCTATAACAGCATCTCCCTCGATCGCAACCCAGTAAGTTTCCGCTTTCATACTTTTCAAGATATTTGAACCATCAGCTTTGTTGCGGTAATTACGCCAAGCTAAAAGTTCTTTTTGGGTGTAAAAAGTTGCAGGCAGAGCTTTGATAGCAGCAATATGAATTGCACTCAGCACCCAGGCATCTGTTTCCTGGGCAGGTCGAAGAGAGATTTCGTTAGCACTCATAGGTTCAGGACTGGCATTCAGATTATACCATTTTGGATTTTAGATAGTAGTTTGCAATTGAGTCACAACTCGCTGGACAATTTGCCTTCTGATTTCTTGAAGATTGTGACTCGCAGCAGTAACTTTAGCAAGTACAGCCGCAGGGGCAGTTTGGGGAGAACCACTGTTAAAGGGCGGTTGGGGATTGTATTCGATCGCTAGTTGAATTCCTTGGGCAATCGCTTCCCCAAATAACTCAGCAGCGATCGCTAACCCAAAATCAATGCCAGCTGTCACACCGCCGCCTGTAATTCGATTGCGATCGATGACAACTCTTTCTGTAACTGTCTCAACTCCTAACATCTCAAGCAAATCCAGCGATCGCCAGTGAGTAGTGGCGCCATAGCCCTGAAGTAACCCCGCCGCCGCCAGCAGCAAAGAACCAGTGCAGACAGCTGTAACGTAGCGGGCTTGTTTACCTTGGGTTTTGAGAAAGTTGAGAAATTTTTCATCTTCCATTTTGGCATTGATACCTGGGCCTCCTGGCACAAATAACACATCTAAGGCTGGGGCTTCAGCAAAGGTGGTGTCAGGTAAAAAGGTGAGGCCGCAATCGCTCCGAATTGGTTCGAGTGTTTCCGCTAGCAGATATAATTGCACCTTTGGCAATTTGGCAAAGACTTCATAAGGCCCCGTGAAATCTAACTGTGTCAAATTTGGGAACAATACTATTCCAATGCATAGAGAAGAAACTTGTTCTATAGCGGTCATTATTTATACCCTCGTTCACGAAAATCTTGATTCAGTTGCTCCTTCAACCTGCCCAATAGTATAGCTCCTGACATATAATCTACGGTAATTTTATCGGCATAAAGTATAATAAGTTTTAATCACCATTAAACCTATCGGCAAACCGTATATTATGGATAAAGCAATAAAATAATCGGCTTCAAAAGACTAATTTTGAAGTAATTAAGCAATATCTTATGATATTCAGCTAATTTTGCGGTGTTTATTTGGAATATCTTCTCAAAGCTTGCTCCCTTAGAGTATTTACAAAGCTGGAAGACATAAGGAAGTCAAAAGGAGTGAATATGATCAACGCTATACAAATTAACGAAAACTTGACAACTACAGGACAAGTCATACCGAAACAGCTTGAGCAAGCTATCCAAGAAGGTTTTAAATCCGTTCTAAATTTGCGATCGCCTGATGAACTAGGATTTTCTAAGGATGAGCAAAAAATAGCAGAAGCATTAGGGCTGTATTATCAAAATGTTCCACTTAAGGTGGATCTAAAAAATTTAAATGAAGAGGTGATTACCAAAATCCTCACGACACTCGAACAAATCCCTAAGCCAGCAGTTGTACATTGTGCTGCTGGGATGCGCTCAACTGGAATTGCGCTCTTAAGTATCGCTATCCAGGAAGGATTAACACCAGAAGAAACCTTAGCAAAAGCTAAGAATCTTGGCTTTGGATTCTTTGAACACGCTGGTATTAGTCCGCGATTGAAGCAATTATTTGTGGACTACGTTAACAAACACGCAAAGGTAGCTGTACCTACTAGCTGATTTGAGGTGCTAATAATTTCTAATTGTTATGTCCTACTAGACTAGTACTGCAAGACGAAATTCAACATTTTAACAAACCGAAGGGGTGGTTTATTTACGCTCTGCTGTACTAGACGTTTGCTATACAAATCATTAAATTAAAAACTGCTCTTGCTGAAAGTAGACAAGAGCAGTTTTTAATCGCAAAGCCCAAAATAAAATTTAGGCATCTTCAAGTTCAAATTGAGCCACCGTAACGGCGTTCAAAGCGAAAGCTAGAACTAAAGGCATCGGCGACTGAAACCAAAAAGTAAAAAGAACAGCTAAAATTGTGCCAATCACTGCGGACATTGACCACAATCGTTCTTCAAAAGTCAGTCCATTTTCGGCTTTAATCAATCTGAGCGCATGAACTGGAATCGGTTCTGGCATTACCCCACCCGGAGGGAAAGCCCAGAAGTTATTACGTCGCTCGACAAACAAATCTGTCCAGCCATTCTCTTGGCACCATGCCTCAATCCATTGAAGTGAGTAATGATTCATCATCGGGTTTGGGAGTTTGGTTTGTGGAAGTTGTGTACTTGGTGAATGTCAACTCTTGGAGATTCCTGAAGAACTAACTAATCGCTATAAAATTAACGCTAATTATCTAACTTTTAAGCTTTGTTAAGCAATTGAGACGCATATAATTACGCTCAAACCTTGCTTTCATTAATTAAAAGACTAACAGTTGATCGGGGCTATTGAATTTAAAAGACAACAAACTTTACTTGAAAAATTGAAAGTCAAGAATTGTAAATAAGTCGGTGAGTATTACTGCTCAAAAAACTCTTTATATCTTGAAATTGAAATCTAAAAATGAAGAATTGTGAACAAATCAACAAACTTCACCAATAGTAGACCTCTTGCAAAAGGCACTTTTGCACTCTTGTCGGGAAAGGGGGAAAGGTTAAAGGGGAATGTTAATTCTATCCCTTTTCCCTTTAACCCTTACCCTTTACCCGACTTATGCAAGAAGTCTAGTGTATCCCGACAAGAAAGCAAGCTACGCGTAGCAAGTCTTGTCTGCGACATCGTAGAGAAACAACGTGACCTCAATTAGTTTTCAACCTGAGTTAAATTAGTTTTCTCTCTCAAGAGCGATGATTTAAAGTTATATACCTCTCTGAAGATAAATAGAATCAAAGTCAAGGTAGGAGTAAAGTATATGAGCAAATAAAAACTTACTTGAATCAGAGCAAATATTATATGTTGAGTATAATTTGGGGCATTGTTGTTGTACTGATTGCTTTTTGGGCATTGGGACTGGCACTTCATATTGCCGGAAATTTAATTCATGCAGTGTTGCTTTTAGCCATTGCCCTTGCTATCTATAATTTTTTCAAAGCGCGTGATGTGTGAATATAGCGGTTAATTTTCCTGTTGAGGTAGATTTGTAAAAAAGATTTAAGTGTACCTCAGTGGCTTCAGAAAAGCTATATCTTGAGTGCGATCGCTGCTAATGGTCAGAAGTGATGTCTACAAACTGCGACGCATCTGACCTTTTTGCGTTACAAAATATTAAGCTAAAGAAATACACATCTCCCAAATCCAGTAGCAAGACTGAATCAGTCTTGCTAACATTCAAATGCGGTAAGCTTAAATGCAGCGATTAGACACCAAATTGGCTCTCGATATCCTTTGGCGGCAAGGGTTGGCGTTCCTTCTAGGAATTATTATCTGGTGTGTGGCTGATCCCGCACTGGCAGTAGACTGGACTCATCCACTGTCATTTAGTAATGCAGAGTTATCAAGACGTGATTTTTCTGGACAGAGTTTGCAAGCTGCGGAGTTTTCTAACGCCAATATGGAACTGGCTAACTTTGCAAACGCTGACTTGCGGGGAGCAGTCATGAGCGCTTCGGTGATGACAAAAGCAAATCTCCACGGAGCGGATTTAACGAATGCAATGGTCGATCAGGTAAACTTGACTAAGGCAGATTTGAGCGATGCAGTTTTCAAAGAAGCTCTTTTGCTCCGCGCTATCTTTAATGATGTAAATATAGACGGTGCAGATTTTACAGATGCAATTTTGGATAGAGCGCAAATCAAAGAACTGTGCGGTAAAGCCAGTGGCGTGAATTCCAAAACAGGTGTGCAAACTCGTGATTCTCTAGGATGTCAATGAAGCGTGTTGGTGTAATTGGTGGCGGACAACTTGCCTGGATGATGGCGGATGCAGCACAGAAGCTAGGAGTAGAATTAGTAGTACAAACTCCTAGCGTTCACGACCCGGCCGTGTCAATTGCTGAGGAAATCGTTTTCGCTCCGGTAGATGACGCTAGTGCTACAGAGATATTAGCTAAAAAATGCGATGTCATCACCTTTGAAAACGAATTTGTTGACCTGCAAGCTTTATCTTTTTTAGCACAGCAAGGCGTTTGTTTCCGCCCCAGATTAGAAGCTTTAGCCCCTCTTTTAGATAAATATCATCAGCGTTGCTATTTAAGCGATTTGGGTTTACCTGTTCCGCAATTTTTCGCCCTTGACGAGGTGGAAAATATCAAATCAAAAATAGAATATTTAGGTCTTCCAGCAGTCCTCAAATCTAGACGCCACGGTTATGATGGTCAAGGTACTTTCATAATTCAGGATTTTGCTACTTTGGAGCAAAAGCTAAGTGATGAAAGCACAACAAAGACTTTAAATCAATCACTTTTCTTGTTAGAAGAATTTGTACCTTTTGAACGGGAACTAGCAATAATTGCAGCTCGTTCTGTAGAGGGGGAAATTGTCACTTATCCAGTAGTGGAAACCCAACAAGAACAACAAGTGTGTCGGCGGGTGATTGCGCCAGCTGAGATTACTCCCAATCAAGTAGCAGAAATAGAAGCGATCGCACATACTCTATTAAATAGCCTAGAAGTAGTGGGAATTTTTGGAATTGAGCTATTTATCCGTGCTGATGGCCAAATCTTGGTAAATGAAATTGCCCCCCGTACTCACAATTCTGGGCATTTTTCTCTTGACGCCTGCGAAACTTCTCAGTTTGAGCAGCATCTTCGAGCTGTTTGTGGTTTACCTTTGGGAAATCCAGCTTTGCAGTGCCCTGGTGCTGTAATGGTGAACCTACTGGGATATGAAAATTCTCACAGCGACTACCAAAGCCAGCGTCAACAAATAGCAGAAATTCCCCAAGCGCACGTTCACTGGTATGGGAAGACAGAATCACGTCCTGGGCGAAAGTTGGGACATGTTACTGTTTTGCTGGATAATCAAAATCAAGAATCGGCAAATGCATACGCCAACGACATCGCCCACACCATAGAATCTATCTGGTATCCCAGGTAAATAGATCAGAAAGTTTCGATATTGAACACACAACATCTTTTGAAAAGCTATAATGAGTGAGTTGCACTACGACGTTGGTGACTGCCATCAAGTTTTTTGATCTATGCCTTTAATGACAAGGGAGTCAACTGTTCTCGTGGCAGTATACCGGGCATGTACCCGGAAACTTTAAACGAGGAATTTAGGTTCCCACCTGGATAAACCCAGGTCATAAACTTAGGTAAAACGGCGTCGCGGTGAACTTAAAATTATTAGCTCCCAAATTCTAATTGACTTTGGGAGCTTTAATTATTTCAATCAGTTGCAAATGAGCCAACTGAAATTAAAAGGGAACGGGCAACAGCCAACGGGAAAATCCCTATAATTCAAATCAGGGAATTTGTATGAGAACGTATTTTTTCTTGTACTACGAGTCGCCGTAAAAAATATTTTTATTCCTTTCAGAAAGAAATTTAGGGCGCTGTTACCCTATTATTCGGGGCTAATTTTTCTATTCCCTGTTCCCGCCCCATTGACACAGCCTCTTGTAGAGAAGGAGCTTAGTAAATGTTGCCATGTTTTTGGGAACTCTAGATACTGAGGTATTCAAAATTAAGCCGTATGGTCAGCATTCCCGGATATCACGTTAGCAAAGAACTCTACAACGGTTCTCGAACCTTAGTTTATCGCGCTAATCGAGAGACTGACCAAAAATCTGTGGTGATTAAGCTGATGAAAACTGCTTATCCCAGCTTCAGTGAATTGGTACACTTTCGCAACCAGTTCACCATCGCCAAAAATTTGAATCTACCTGGAATCATCCAAACCTACACCTTGGAACCCTATCAGAATGGCTATGTGTTAGTGATGGAAGACTTTGGGGGAATTTCCTTGAAGAAATGGGGAGTGGGGGGAAGGGTAGAATCTCTGATAGAGTTTTTACAAATTGCGATCGCTCTGTGTGATACCTTAGATATTCTAATTCGTAATCGGATTATTCACAAAGATATTAAACCCGCCAATATTTTAATTAATCCAGAAACTAAAGAAGTTAAGTTAATTGACTTTAGTATTGCATCTCTGCTACCACGAGAAACTCAGATATTGATGAGTCCTAATGTATTAGAAGGAACATTAGGCTATTTGTCTCCAGAGCAAACTGGACGAATGAATCGGGGGATTGATTACCGTACCGATTTTTATTCTTTGGGTGTAACTTTTTACGAATTACTAACAGGGCAATTACCATTTCAATCGCACGATCCAATGGAATTGGTACATTGTCATATTGCCAAACTTCCGCTATCCCTTCGGGAAGTCAAAAGTGAAGAGATTCCGCAAGTGTTGTCAGACATAGTAATGAAACTGATGGCGAAAAATGCCGAAGACCGCTATCAGAGTGCATTTGGGCTAAAATATGATTTAGAAAATTGTTTGGCTCAACTGAATGAGACTGGGAAAATTGTAAGTTTCCCAATTGCTCAACGGGATGTGTGCGATCGCTTTATTATCCCAGAAAAACTCTATGGTCGTGAGCATGAAGTTGAAATTCTACTAAAAGCCTTTGACCGCGTTACTAACAATCAGACAGAATTAATGCTGGTGGCTGGTTTTTCTGGTATTGGTAAAACTGCTTTAGTTAACGAGGTTCACAAACCTATTGTCCGGCAACGGGGCTACTTCATTAAAGGCAAATTTGACCAATTTAATCGGAATATTCCCTTCTCCGCTTTTGTACAGGCGTTTCGAGACTTAATGGGACAATTACTGAGTGAAAGTGATGTCCAATTGTCAACTTGGAAAAATAAAATTTTACAAGTGTTGGGCGATCAAGGACAAGTTATTCTTGAGGTAATTCCCGAATTAGAACAAATTATTGGTCAACAACCACCTGCAACTGAACTTTTACCAAGTGCGGCCCAGAATCGCTTCAATTTACTCTTCCAAAAGTTCATTCAGGTATTCACGACAAAAGAACATCCATTAGTAATTTTCCTTGATGATTTGCAGTGGGCCGATTCTGCATCACTCAAATTGATGCAACTGTTGATAAGCGAGTCAGGAAGTGGATCTTTACTTTTAATTGGGTCTTATCGAGATAATGAAGTATCTACCACGCATCAGTTGATGTTGACTTTAGCGGAGATTCGCAAAGCCAATGCCACAATTCACAGCATTACTTTAGCTCCGTTAAGTAAAGCTAGTTTAAATCAATTGGTGGTTGATACCTTGAGTTGTTCAGATAAAACTGCCCAACCTCTAACAGAACTCGTCTATCAAAAAACTCAAGGAAATCCCTTTTTTGCAACACACTTTCTCAAAATATTATATGAAGATGGACTGATTACTTTTAATGCCGATCAAGGGTACTGGCAATGTGATATTGTTGCTGTCAAAGCACTTGCCCTTACCGATGATGTTGTAGAGTTCCTAGCGCTACAGTTGCAAAAGTTGCCAGCATCAACGCAAAATGTGCTGAAATTAGCTGCGTGCATTGGCAACCAATTTGATTTGCGAACCCTAGCAATTGTTTCTGAACAGTCGGAAACCGAAACGGCAGCATCTTTATGGAAAGCTTTACAAGAAGGCTTAGTTTTACCTACTACTGAAGTTTATAAATTCTTTCAATATAGTGGGCATGATTCTGACTCAAACCCATTAAATGGCAATTTCCAAGTCCCCATCTACAAATTTTTACATGACCGGGTACAACAAGCGGCTTACTCTCTGATTCCAGGTGAGCAGAGACAATTTACCCATCTTAAAATTGGTCAATTACTCTTGCAAAATACCTCTGAATCACAACAAGAGGAGCGGATTTTTGAGATTGTCAGTCAGTTGAATCGAGGAATATTACTAATTACTCAACCGACTGAACGTCAACAATTAGCTCAGTTAAATCTGAATGCTGGTCGCAAAGCAAAAGAAGCTACTGCTTATGTTGCAGCAATTCATTACTTCTATTCTGGAATGCAGTTGTTACCAATTAATAGTTGGGAAATTGCCTACGAATTGACTCGAAGTTTACACGAAGAAGCTGCTGAAGCTGCCTTTCTCAACCATGAATTTGACCAGATGGAATCTCTTATCCAGGTCGTCATCGAAGAAACAACCACCTTACTGGATAGGGTGAAAGTTTATGAAGTTAAACTCCAAGCCGATCAGGTACGGAATCAATCATTCAAAGCGATCGCAATTGGGCGTGAACTTCTCGCCCAACTTGGGGTAATATTACCTGAATCAGTAACACCTCCAGACATTCAGCAATATGTAGTAAACACGCTCTCCATATTGGCAGGCAGAAGTATTCACGGCTTAATTGATTTGCCATTGATGGATGATACCAAAGCTTTGGTTGCTTTGCGGATTATGGCTAGCATTGCTCCCGCCATCCACCAAACTGCCCCTTATCTGTTCCCAATTATTGCTTGCGAAGAGGTGAATTTATCTCTTAAATACGGCAATGCACCACTCTCTGCACCAGGATATGCAGATTTTGGAATTGTACTTAATACTTGTAACCAACTGGAATTAGGCTACGAATTTGGCCAGCTAGGTTTAATGCTTGTGGATAGATTTCAAGCAAAATCTGTTCAAAGCATGACTATATTTAAGGTGGCTGCATTGAATCAATGTAATAAACAACATGTTCGGGACTCAATTAGTTTATTACAGGAATCTCATAATATTGGATTAGATACAGGCGACTTTTTTCATGTGCTGGCATCGATGATTTTCAAATTATTCTACGTCTATTTAAGTGGCACAGAAGTTTTGGAAGTGTTGCTAGTAGATATCAAAAACTACGAATCTAATTTTGCCAAAAATCAGCGCTTATTAAATTGGTCTAATATAGTCTGTCAAAGTATTAACAATTTAACTGCATATAGCGATAATCCAGAATACCTCCTTGGTGAATCTTGTCAAGAAGAACAACTTTTATCTTCGCTGATCGAAGAGAACGACGAATTAACACTCCATATATTTTTCTTAAGTAAGTTAATACTCAGTTATCTGTTTGAGAATTTTCCGGCGGCAGTTGAAAATGCAAATCAGGGAGAACAATACCTCAACAGTGCGGCAGGAATGTTATCTGTGCCTGTTTTCTACTATTATGATTCTCTGTCTCGTCTGGCTGTCTATCCAACGGCTGAACCATCTCAACATGAGCAATTACTCTTAAAGGTTGGCGAAAATCAAGAAAAATTGCAGTTTCGAGCCAACTTCGCACCAATGAATTTTCAGCACAAATTTGATTTGGTGGAAGCAGAACGGCATAGAGTTTTGGGCGAAAAAATAGCAGCAATAGAATTATACGATCGCGCCATAACTCTAGCTAAAGAAAACCAATATATCCAAGAAGAAGCTTTGAGCAATGAGCTAGCTGCCAAGTTTTACCTCGACTGGGGTAAACCAAAAATCGCCCAAGTTTATATGCAGGAAGCTTATTACTGCTATGCTCGCTGGGGCGCTAAAGCCAAAACTGAGGATTTAGAAAAACGCTATCCTCAACTCCTGGCACCGATTTTACAAGGGCAACATCATCGCTTTCAAGTGAATTCAACCGTCGAGGCATTATCATTTCCACATCAAACCATCCATACAAATCTTTCTAGCAGCAGCATTTCGGAAGCCCTTGATTTTGCCACCATCTTTAAAGCCTCACAAGCTCTCTCTAGTGAAATTCAATTAGAGCAATTACTGACTACTCTTTTGCAAGTGGTAATGGAAAATGCTGGGGCACAAAAAGCTGCATTATTTGTACTCCAACAGGACAATTTAGTAGTTGAAGCTGTAGCTACCATCAATGAAGGAGTCACTCTGGTATCCGCACCATTGTCAACCAGCGAAGACATTCCCATTACACTGGTAAACTATGTCAAACGCAGCTTAAAAACTATTGTGCTGGATGATGCAACAGCACAAACTGATTTTATTGCCGATTCATATTTTATGCAGCAACAACCTAAGAGTGTGTTGTGTACGCCGATGTTAATCCAAGGTAAACTCATCGGGCTGCTCTATCTAGAAAATCCGCTAACAATTGGTGCATTTACAAGCGATCGCACCGAAGTTATCCAACTGCTATGCGCTCAAGCTGCTATTTCTCTAGAAAATGCCCGCCTTTATCAAGAATCTCAAAATTATGCCCAACAGTTAGAGCGATCGCTACAAGAATTGGAGCATACCCAATTACAAATGGTGCAAAATGAAAAAATGGCAACCTTGGGTAATTTGGTTGCTGGGGTGGCACATGAAATTAATAATCCGATTGGATTTCTCAAAGGCAGTCTCAACAATGCCGAAGATTATATCCAATCCTTACTTGCTCATATCCAATCCTACCAACAACATCATCCCACTCCAGCGATCGCAGTCATTGAGCATGGCGAAGAAATTGACCTAGAATTCCTAACTGAAGACTTACCAAAATTAGTAGGCTCGATGAAGGTGGCTTCAGAAAGGATCAAAGATATTAGCATCAGTCTCCGCACCTTCTCCAGAGCCGATACAACCGAGAAAGTTGCTTGTAACCTCCATGAAGGGATTGAGAGTACGCTGTTGATTTTGAAGTATCGCCTCAAAGCTAACGAAAAACGTCCAGCAATTGAAGTTATCACCGAATACGGAAAATTACCACCAGTTAAGTGCTTTTTAGGACAGCTAAATCAAGTATTTATGAACATCCTCGCTAACGCTATCGATGCCTTGGATACTTCCTGTGAAAGGCTTTCTTTTGCACAAGCCCAAGCCAATCATCACCAAATACTGATTCACACCGAAGTATCCAGTGAACAAAATATAGTAACAATTCGCATTAAAGATAACGGTCAGGGGATGCCAGAGGAGATTAGATCGCGGATATTTGACCACCTATTTACAACAAAAGAGGTTGGGAAAGGAACGGGATTAGGATTAGCGATCGCTCGTCAAATTGTCGAAGAAACCCATAATGGGCGGTTGAGTTGTAATTCTGTGCTTGGCGAAGGAACAGAATTTGTCATTGAGATTCCAGTGTTTTAACTAATTCGCGATTTTCCTCTGAAAGCATAACGCGTCTAATTTTTCAGTAGTGCAGAGAACAGCGATCGCATAATTCTGCAAATCTGTATAATTTGATTCTAAATTAGGTATCGTTCAGAGTTAAGATGACACAATTGCGTCAAATTGTGGTTAAAACTACAAAAAATTGTTAAAACAACTAACTAATACCGTATTTCCAGCCTCAGTCTTCCGACTAGAGAGTGGTTTAACTTTTATTCATCAAGAAATTCCCACCACTCCCGTAGTTGTGGCGGATGTTTGGGTGCGTGCTGGAGCCAGCCTAGAGCCAAAACCGTGGTTTGGTATGGCGCACTTTTTAGAACACATGATTTTTAAAGGTACGGCGACGCTACCCCCTGGGATGTTCGATTCCAAAGTTGAAAATCGGGGTGGCGTGAGTAATGCAGCCACAAGCTATGATTATGCTCATTATTCACTCACCACAGCCGCCCCTTATTTAAAAGATACCCTGCCCTACTTGGGAGAACTCCTGCTCAATGCAGCAATTCCAGAAGATGAATTTAGCCGCGAACGGGATGTGGTACTAGAGGAAATTCGCTCTTGTCAGGACGATTCCGACTGGATAGGATTTCAAGCGCTGATTCAAAGCATCTATCCACATCACCCTTACGGACGTTCGGTGTTGGGTACGGAGCAAGAACTGATGCAGCAGTCACCAGAAGCAATGCGCTGTTTTCACCAAGCCCACTATCAGCCGGAAAACATGACGGTGGTAATTGCCGGAGGTATAGCCCAGCAACCAGCTTGGGAAATGGTAAATCATTCATTTGCTGATTTTGCTGAACGCTCGAATTGTCCGCAGTTTGAGAAAGTGGCAAAGCCAGTCATAGCAGGTATTCACCGTCAAGAACTGTGTTTACCACGCATAGAGCAAGCGCGATTGTTGATGGCGTGGCTAGTACCCGGAGTAGAAGATATCCGTACTGGCTATGGTTTAGATGTGTTGTCAGTATTATTGGCAGAAGGGCGGACTTCGCGTTTAGTGCGTGATTTGCGCGAAGATTCGCAATTGGTACAGGGAATTTGCAGTAGTTTTTCTCTACAACGGGAATCCAGTTTATTTACAATTACTGCCTGGTTGGAACCAGAAAATCTAGAAGAAGTTGAGTCCTTAATTTGCGCTCATTTAGATGATTTGCAGACTAAAGGAATTAGCGAACAAGAACTTGCTCGGATACGTAGGCTGCTATGTAACGAGTACGCGTTTTCTACTGAAACGCCAAATCAACTGACAGGGCTTTATGGGTATTACAATACCATCGCCCAAGCTGAATTAGCTGTGACATATCCCCAGCAAATTCAGTCTTTTGATGCCCAAGAACTGCAAAAATTAGCTAAACAGTATCTCTCGCCGGAGAATTATGCGGTTACTATACTTAAACCGTGTTAGTCATTAGTCATTAGCGACGAATGACCAAGAACATAGACGCGCCAGCGGCTTCCCGCAGGGTAGGACAAATGACAAAGGACAAAGGACAAATGACAACCTTGCTGCAAAAATCGCCCATCCATCGCACCGTATTGAACAATGGGATTGTCGTGCTGGTGGCAGAAAATCCGGCTGCGGACATTATTGCAGCGCGAATCTTTGTGCGTGCTGGTAGTTGTAATGAAAACCGGGAGCAAGCAGGGTTGGCACATTTGCTCTCAGCAGTGATGACAAAGGGATGCGATGGACTTTCTAGCTTAGAAATTGCCGAAAAAGTCGAGTCTGTAGGGGCGAGTTTGAGTGCCGATGCTGGCACTGATTATTTTTTGCTATCTTTCAAGACGGTAACATCCGATTTTGCGGAAATTTTAACATTGGCAGGGCGGATTTTGCGATCGCCAACTTTTCCCGAAACTCAAGTAGAACTAGAACGGCGTTTAGCACTCCAAGATATTCGTTCCCAAAAAGAGCAGCCGTTCAATGTCGCCTTTGAACAAATGCGGCAAGTAATGTACCAAAATCATCCCTACTCGATGTCAGTGCTAGGAGATGAATCCACGATGAGCCGCTTAACTCGTGAGGATTTAGTGGAGTATCACCAAACTTATTTCCGTCCAGATAATATAGTAATTAGTATTGCTGGTAGAGTCACACCCACAGACGCAGTGGCATTGGTGGAAGAAGTTTTTGCTGATTGGCAAGCTACAGCCCAAGCACTGCCAATACTGAATTTACCTGAGATTAAGATAGAACCGCAGGTAAGACTAAAGCCAATACAGACACAACAATCAATCGTGATGCTCGGTTATTTAGGAACAGCAGTGAGTTCTGTTGACTACGCCCCACTGAAATTGCTGTGTACCTACCTGGGAAATGGGCTTTCTAGCCGCTTGTTTGTCGAATTACGAGAAAAACGCGGTTTGGCTTACGAAGTATCCGCCTTTTACTCCACAAGGCTATTTCCAGCGTCCTTTGTGGTTTATATAGGTACAGCACCGGAGAATACCAGTACTGCTCTAGAAGGACTGCGTACAGAAGTAGATTTATTGTCTACCACCGAAGTATCCGAAAGCGCACTCCAAGCTGCTAAAAACAAGATCCTGGGGCAGTACGCTTTAGGTAAACAAACGAATGGGCAAATTGCTCAAATATACGGCTGGTATGAAATTTTAGGCTTAGGAATTGATTTTGACACCAAGTTTCAAGAATTGATTACGGCTGTGAGTGCCCAGGATGCGATCGCCGCAGCTTGTAAGTATTTAAAAGAGCCTTACTTATCTTTGGTTGGTCAAGAAGAAGCAATTAATCATGCAATGTCTACGACGGGCGGAGCCTACGCATAGGCTCACTCTTATTCTCCCCTTTTTGAGAATAATTAGAGAAAAAGCATATTGAATTCTGTGCCGCAGCTACACCTGTCGGAGACATCACACAATAGAGATATGAGTGAAAAAAATGTAGAGACGTAGCACTGCTACATCTCTACAAGGGTTTTGGATAAAGCATATTTAATTTCTGGAGATGTCTAGTTTTAAAGGAGAAGAAAGCTAGAGACAGGATGAAGTTTTGCATCTTATTTAATCCACATTCCTTAGTATAGGGACAGTAAAATCGATTTAAAAACGTTCTAATTGTAGTAATATCTTTGCGTAGGTGTAGCCCAAACCAAGCATCGCACCTGATTAAAAAAAATCCCTGAGTACAAATAGAATAGAAGGCTGGGATGATACAACCCCAAAGTCAAAATAGTATCACCTACACGCGCGTTATCCACCTAAGTCATGTAATTGACGTAGATATTCCCCAATGGTCTGGAGATCCCACAGTAGAGTTTGAAACTGTGGCTGAACTAAATAATGATGGCTATTACCTGCGGCGTTTCTCCTTGGGGGAGCATAGCGCTACCCATATCAACGCTCCTAACAGTTTTCATAGTTCTGCTCTGGGAATTGACCAATACCCCGCCCAGTCTTTAGTTGTACCTGCGGTGGTCATAAATATTTGCCAAGCCACAGCGGATAATTCTGATTATGCCCTGACTATTGCTGATGTTTTGGCTTGGGAAGAAGAACACGGTGAAATTTCTTCTGGCTGCCTAGTTTTACTGAATACTGGTTGGGAAAAAAAGTGGTTTGATAAAAGTGCATTCCTCAATCATGATGCTCAAGGGATTCCCCACTTTCCAGGATTTGGCAGCGATGCCACTCAATTTTTACTGGATGAACGGCAAATAATTGGGGTAGGAATTGATACTCATGGCGTGGACCCTGGACAGGATAACAGTTTTGCGATTAACCGCTTGGTATTGGAAAAACCGCGCATTGTGTTAGAGAATCTGACAAATTTGGATCAACTGCCACCTAAAGGTACTACTCTAGCGATCGCACCTCTAAGATTACGTGGTGGTTCTGGTTCTCCGGTAGGAGTATTGGCCTTAGTGCCTTAACTTTTATATCGATATTTGGCGATCGCGCCAATTTCCTAAACTTGAGGATAACCTAGAAAGCAAGCAAACTTAATACACAAGTTTCAGTGGATCATCGGAGATTTTCCAAATGACAACTCCGCTATCTTGTCGCAATTATATAGACGGTCAATGGTTGAGTGCCAAAGAGGAAGCAACCCTAGAAAGTCGCAACCCTGCCGACAAAACCGAAGTCGTTGCCACATTTCCCCGTTCCCAAGTTCAAGATGTAGATACAGCAGTAGCCGCCGCCCGTAAAGCCTACCGTAGTTGGCGCACAGTCCCCGCCCCAGCGAGGGCAGAATACATCTTTCGTGTCGGGGAAATATTACTCCAGCATAAAGAAGAACTGGCCCAATTAATCAGTCGGGAAATGGGTAAACCCTTGACGGAAGCCAGAGGAGATGTTCAAGAAGGTATTGACTGCGCCTTTTACAGTGCTGGCGAAGGACGGCGATTATTTGGGCAAACCACACCCTCGGAAATGTCCAATAAATTCGCTATGACTGTACGGATGCCCATCGGAGTCTGTGCCTTAATTACTCCCTGGAATTTCCCGGTGGCAATTCCTTGCTGGAAAGCTATGCCAGCCTTGGTTTGTGGCAATACAGTTATTCTCAAACCTGCCGAAGATACTTCCGCCTGTGCAACTAAATTGATTGAAATTTTTCAACAAGCAGGTTTACCACCAGGAGTAATTAACTTGGTGCATGGTGTGGGAGAGGAGGCGGGGAAAGCTTTAGTTGAGCATCCTAATGTAGATTTGGTGTCGTTTACTGGTTCTTCAGAAACAGGTGCTTTTGTCGGTGCAACTTGCGGACGCACTCACAAGCGTGTCTGTTTGGAAATGGGTGGTAAAAACGCTCAAGTGGTGATGGAAGATGCCGATTTAGAACTTGCTCTCGATGGTGCTGTGTGGGGAGCATTTGGAACAACCGGTCAACGCTGTACGGCTACCAGCCGCCTAATTTTGCATCGTGATATCAAGGAAAAATTTACTGCGATGCTTTATGAGCGTACCAGTAAATTACGCTTGGGTGCTGGCAGTGAACCAGATACAGATATTGGCCCAATAGTAAATGAAAAGCAACTCCAACAGGTGAGCAAATATTTAGATATCGCTCGTGAGGAAGGGGCAAAGGTTTTAATTGGTGGAGAAATTGCTAGTGAAGGCTCATTAAAAAACGGTTACTTCTTTCAACCAACTATTTTGGATGATGTAACTCCTGATATGCGAGTTGCTCGTGAAGAGATATTTGGGCCAGTAGTGGTATTGATTGAGGTTAGCTCCTTTGAGGATGCGATCGCAATTCTCAACGATAGCAATTATGGTCTTTCTTCTTCAGTTTACACGCGCGATATCAATCGGGCTTTTACTGCCATGCGCGACATCGAAGCAGGTATCACCTATATTAACGGCCCCACCATTGGCGCAGAGGTACACTTGCCCTTTGGGGGTGTGAAACAAACCGGTAACGGACACCGCGAGGCTGGAACTACAGCAATGGACGTTTTCACAGAATGGAAAAGTGTCTATGTTGACTTCTCTGGAAGTTTGCAACGCGCTCAGATAGATAACCGCAGTTAATTATCTGCAAATACGCTTGGGTTAAGGCTTGATTATCCCTAACCCTCCTTAAATTTGAATCCGTTTTGCTGCTTTAAACCGTTGCAAACTCAGTATCTCTGTCATCAGTTAAAATGTCGTATTTTTGATCCACAACATGGCAAATTATATTGAATCATGTTGAATCCAAGCTGATAAAGCGATCGCTCTATCAGCCAAAACACATTTGAATGCTACTGACTCCTTTTGCCACTAACAATCCCTGACCACTGAACTTTTTTCTCTTTCTCCCGGCGGTAAGAAAAGAAATGCTCTGGTGTTTGGAAAGTACAATAAGGTGCGATCGCAATTTGTTCTGCACTAATTCCCAAATTTTCCAGTTGTAAGGTATTCACTCGCCGCACATCTAGCCTTACCTTTCCGGGATCGGGGTCTTCTAGTAAAGGTGAATTTGGTAGCTCATATAATGCAGTAAGAATTTTTTCTTGGCTATTATGTGATATAATGCTTTCCCCAATTTCGGCAGCTACTTCAATGGAGACTTGGTAAACCTCACCAGCGATCGCAGGGCCCATTGCAATACGTAAATCATCAAGTTTACTGCCTTGAGATTGTAATCGAGCGATCGCTTGGGGCACAATCTTCTTCGCAGTTCCCCGCCAACCTGCGTGTAATGCTGCCACCCGTCCAGATTGCACATCCCCAATCAATATGGGTGTACAATCTGCGCTAGCGACCCAAACAGCTTGTAGAGGCTGCTCGCTCATTAAACCATCCGCCGATGCTAAATCCTCCTCAGCAGAGCTTAAAAAGCTTTCAACCTCTTGAGGGGTGAGAACAGTATTGCCATGAACCTGCTTTAAGCGATAGACTGATGCCTCTGGTTGCAATACCTCTGTGATAACTTGTGGCGATCGCGGCCAGAACTGCTGGGTAAAAAAGCCGTGATGCCAACGTTCCAAAAGACTACAAGTTAGATAGGGTAGTCCTTCCCAATTGCGCCAGTGCCAAGTGTGCATCTTGAACCAAACCTAAACAAATCAATGCTAACTTGAACAACGGAATTTGGGTTAACTGCTGTGGGATTTAATCTGCAAAACTTGGAATTAGCCTTGCAAGAAGCAGGGCGTAAGCATACATATTTACCATTTTCCCTTCACTTTTTTGAAAGCGTCTCCTCAACCAATCAAACCCTCTGGGACTTACTCAACCAAGGGGCTATTTCAGGAACAGTAGTAATCGCAACTGTACAATCTGCTGGGCGGGGACAATGGGGCCGTCAGTGGATTTCTCCGATTGGCGGATTATATGTTTCCGTGGCAATTTCTTTCGACCACAAAATAGAAGCTACTGACAGCTATCAGCTAACTTTCGCTACTGCTTGGGGAATTGCGTCTCAATTGCGCCAACTCGGCATAGATGTTGGGATAAAATGGCCCAACGATTTAGTGCTAAATGGTCGCAAACTCGGCGGCATTTTGACAGAAACCAAAGTAAACAAAGGACAAATCACCCAAGCAGTAATTGGTGTTGGTATTAACTGGATAAACCCAGTACCCGAAACTGGAATCAATCTGGAATCGTGGCAAGCATCCCAAAATTTCAGACCAATCTCTTGTCTGGAAATGTTAACCTCTAAAGTCCTGCTGGGAATAGAATCCGGTATGGAGTGCCTAGAACAAGAAGGAATAAGCATAATCTTGTCTCGCTATCTAGATTTGCTTACAAACATGGGCGATCGCGTGTACGTCAATAATCTTTCAGGTACAGTAGTTGGAGTGACATCTCAAGGAAATTTACGAGTTGATTTAGAAACACATGATACAAAGGAACTAATTACACCGGAAATTTATATTGAACCCGGTACAATCAGTTTGGGGTACCATAAATCTTCCATTTAAATTTGAGGTTTGTTCAAAATTTCGCTCTTTGGGCAAGACAAACCACTAGCATCATCTCTTTAGGCTAATTACACACAACTGAGAGAACAAATGACGCAGCGCAAAAATTCTGCCCCTGATAGTTTGCATTACTTATGGCAGCAAGGTCTGACAAAAAAACGTTTTGCCTCAACACTACCAGCCCAGAGCCTCTGTTGGCTGAGTAGCCTCAGCCTCCTTAGCGGCGGCTTTGTGTTTGCCCAAACGGAAACACAAATAGACAACATCGTTCCCACTGTTGAAAGTTCTCAACCAACAGCAGTTATAAATCCAGTCAAAAAACAGGCTGTTGTACCGGAAGCCACTCAAGGGCAACCAGAATTTTCTCAACGGCGAGCCAGACTTAAACAGAGACTAGGCAAACCAGAGGTTGCTCAATCAAAAGAGCCAGTTAGGCAGTCTACACCCAAAATCGAAGCTGCTGAACCTGTTGTAATTACTAGACAGTCAAAGCCCAAAGTAGAAGCCTCCCAGGTGACTCCTGTAAGGGTAAGGCAAGAAAAACCCAATACCCCCGCCCGCTCTTTACCTGAAAAACTCCCAGAAGTTGCTCAACCATCAAATAACTCAAACAGCCCTGTCAGTGCAACTGCGGGGAAAACCAAGGATTATAATAACGCCTATATCGATCCTAATAGTTATGACAGTGGTGCTACAGGTACTTATCAAGCACCAAACTCCGTAATTCTCACAGAACGCTCTAGTGGCTGCCGAGCCATTTTACCTTCAGGGCAAAGCGTATTAGGCGGCGTTTGTGCCAAAGCACCCGAAAGGAGTGTAGCTGATTCTAATGGTAAAGCAGCACCTACTTGGCTCAGAAGAAGTGAAAATGCCCAATTACCAGTAGTTTCACCCGTGCGGCAGGTTGCAACTACTGGCAACACCAGCAGATGGCGTGCTGCTCAAAGTGGTTCTACTGGTGACACCAAGAGCGCATTTCGCCCGAATCGGTTTATCCCGAATCCTGGCGAGTTCAGCCCCACAACAGTTAGTGCAACTCCCATTGCGCCGAGTGGTGGTACTTTACCTCCACCAATGGCAGATGGTAATATTGCACCCCGCCCCAGCAACGTAGCTTACGACTTCTCACTGGCATCAGTATTGCCACAAATCCCTTCTATGGGGCGAGTCGCCTATAGTGGTACGGGAATGATGTATCCCTTGTCTATTCCTGCTCCCATTACTTCTTTGTTTGGTTGGCGAGTTCATCCAATTACAGGAAACCAACGCTTCCACGCTGGTACAGACTTGGGTGCGCCCACAGGAACACCAGTTTTGGCGGCGGCGGCTGGTCAAGTAGAAACTGCTGATTGGATGGGCGGTTATGGTTTAACTGTTATCCTAAATCACAAATCCGCTGAACAAACTCTCTACGGCCACATGTCAGAAATCCTTGTGAAACCTGGTCAATGGGTACAGCCTGGAACTGTCATCGGGCTAGTTGGCAGCACCGGAGCTTCCACAGGGCCTCACTTGCACTTTGAAGTCCGTCACCTAACACAAGATGGGTGGGTTGCTACTGACCCAGGCGTGGAATTACAAAGCGCCCTCAGCCAGTTAGTGCGAGGCTTACAGACTGCCCAGGTTAGTCAGCAACCAGGTAGCTAGATTGGAAATTTTGGATTTTAGATTTTAAATTAATCTAAAATCCAAAATCCAAAATGTCAGAGATACCCGTGTTCTGCTAAGAATGCGGGTGTAATGCCATCCATACTATTTTCATCATGGGCAGTGGTGTTTGGGTTGCCAGAGTAAAGGAATTTTTCGACGTATTTGCCAAGAATATCTCCTTCTAGATTCACCAAACTCCCAGGAAGCAAATAGCGGAGATTTGTCTCGCTGTATGTGAGGGGAATTACCGCCACCTTGAATTGAGATAGTTCTGGCTCATAAGCGGCAACTGTGAGGCTGATGCCATTGACGGCGATGCTACCTTTGGGGACAATGTACCGTGCGATCGCCTCGGATGCAATAAAGGTCATTTCCCAAGAACTAGCCGTTTGTTCTGCCACTAGCAATCGACCGATGCCATCTACATGACCCATCACGAAATGACCGCCAACTTTGCTGCCTACCCTTAGCGATGCTTCTAAATTGACATATCTCTGTTGTGTTTGCTCACCTCCCAACGTCGTGCGGCGTAGCGTTTCTGGTGAAGCAGTGGCGATAAATCCATTCTTTAAAACTTTTTCTACTGTCAAGCAAACACCATCGACAGCAACACTGTCACCATAAGCCAAATCTTGCATAATTACTTCACCCGACTGGCTCACACAAGTAATTTGCCAAGAATCGCCCCCTAAGGGTTCCATCGTTCCTAATGCCTGGATTAATCCTGTAAACACGGCTTTTTTGTCAAACTAACTCTATTTATTGCCTAATTTTGGCTGAAGTCAATTGGTAATTGTCACAGAAATCTCGAACATCCAAGTATATTTTCTGACTTTTTTTCGTATAGGGATATTAACACATTAGCATCCTTCACGAGGCATACTTGGGTAAGAAGGTTATTGTCTAATAAGACTAGTTTGACTTACTCTGGTTTTCACCACAAGTTCGGAGTTTAATAGAAGCAATTATAGAGAACGAATGCTTATGTTTATTACTGTCGCCAAACCGCCGAAAAAGGGGTACTATTTGTTACACAGCATCCAAGGCTCTCAAAGCATTGTAGAGGCCTAGCCAATGATTGAAATGAAAGTTGCTGGCATAGCATTAGATGCCATAACCCGCAGCCCGATCGTACTTTTGAAAGATTCTTCAGATCGGCGGGCTTTGCCAATTTACATCGGTCAGGAGCAGGCTAGGGCCATTATGGGCGCACTGGAAAATCAGAAGCCTCCCAGACCCTTAACCCACGACCTGATTGTGAATCTTCTAGAGACTTGGAACATGACTCTAGAAAAGGTAATTATCCATTCCCTGCAAAAGGATACATTTTATGCAGCTTTAATTGTCCAGCAAGGTGAAGTCAAAAAAGAAATTGACGCGCGTCCTAGCGATGCGATCGCTATTGCCCTCCGTACAAATACTCCCATTTGGGTAATGGAAGAAGTCATTGCCGATGCTTCTATCCCTGTTGATCGTGATGCAGATGAAGCTGAACAGCAAGCCTTCCGTGAATTTATTTCCAATCTCCGTCCTGAAGACTTGATCAAGCGCTTTGGTAATGGCGACAGCTAGGCAATTTTAGATTTGGAATTTTAGATTTTAGATTGAAGGAAAAATCTAAAATCTAAAATCTAAAATCTAAAATTGAATGACTCCTAACTTTGTTAAAAATGCAATACCGACGCTTTGGAAAAACGAATCTGCGCCTCTCGGTTTTTTCTCTGGGAACAATGCGCTACTTGGCTTCTTTTGAAAATGCTCACCAAACCATCGAAAAAGCCTTAGCGTTAGGAATTAATCATCTAGAAACCGCCAGAGGTTACGGCAAAAGCGAGGAGTATCTTGGTAGGGCGCTAAAAGCTGGGTTATCAGTACCTCGAACGAAGCTTTACATCACTACTAAAATCTCAGCTACAGCAGATGGTGACTCCATGCGTCGGTGCATCGACGATTCTCTAGAACGATTACAACTAGATTATGTAGATTGCTTAAGCGTTCATGGTTTAAACACTTGGCAACATTTGGAGTGGGTGCAAGCCAAAAATGGCTGTATGCAGGCCGTTGAGGAAGCTATTACAGATGGACGAGTGCGACACGTTGGTTTTTCTACCCACGGGTCATTAGAGGTAATTCAGGCTGCAATTAACACAGATTTCTTTGAATTTGTCAATCTGCATTATTACTATTTTTTTCAACGGCACGCACCAGCGATTCAACTAGCTGCCGAGAAGGATATGGGTATTTTCATTATTTCCCCTGCTGATAAGGGAGGACGGCTCTACACGCCACCTCAGACCTTAAAAGACCTCTGCCATCCGTATTCACCCTTAGAACTAAGTTATCGATTTTTACTTGCTAATCACCGTATTACTACTTTAAGTATAGGCCCAGCCAACCCAGATGAATTAATAGAGCCTTTGCAAGTTGCTGACCATGATGGAGAGTTAACATCAGCAGAAATTTCTACTTTTTTACGTTTAGAAAATCACCAAAAAGTTGCTTTGGAAACTGATAATTGTAGCCAGTGTTATGCTTGTTTGCCCTGTCCAGAAAACATCAATATTCCAGAGGTATTACGGTTACGTAATCTTGCAGTAGCATACGACATGAAAGACTATGGTCAATATCGTTACGGAATGTTTGAAAATGCCGGTCATTGGTTCCCTGGAATGAAAGGCAATCGGTGTACAGAATGCGGTGATTGTTTACCTCGGTGTCCAGAAAAGTTAGATATTCCAGCTTTGTTGAAAGATACTCACCAAAAATTAAGTGGGAAAGGAGGTAGGAGATTGTGGGGTTGACACTCTCCGGTCTACCACTTCTTTTAATATATAAGGGTGCGTTATGGACATTAGTCCTAATGCACCAAAATCTAAGATAGTGCGTTAGTAGGGTGTTGAATATGATTTTGTAGGAAATTTTTGAGTGTCAACCATTCTTTTCTTGCTGCTTTGTCGCCAGAAGATTCATCAAGACATTGACAGCCTCAGAACAATTGTACGGCGACCAGACTGGATACTCGATCGCACTAAATTCAAGACTAGGGTAATGATAAAAAATTTCTGATTTTTTCAGCCGTTTCTCTATGCCATTCTTCATTGCCAGAATAGTACATATCTAGGGGAATAGATATCCCATTAGTCAGTAAAACAACTACCCGGTAAGTATCTGGATCAGAACCAGAATCTTTAAGAATATCAACATTCACATCACAAATCTCTGATAGGGAGTATTGTTTTTTCTCTACCTTCCTTAAAAAAATCCAAGACTTCTCAATAACAAGCTGATTTCTAGCTAAATCGAAAACTATTTTCTGTATGGAGGTACGTTTGGTGAACGAATATCCTATCATAACCATCACAATTCCAATCAGTGTTACGACAAAAGCTTGCAGCATAACCGAGGATTGAAACCGTATAGAAGTCTCGTAGCAAACTTTATCCTTCAAACACTCTATCCAAGTTGGAAATAGCAAGAGTGGAAAGCCGATACCTCCCATACCGAAAGCAAAACCAGCGACAGTAAAACCGAAGGAATTTGATTTGCAAATTAATTTTTGAGAAGATAGTTTTACGAGTTTCATAAATGTAACAATTAACTTGAATTCGTGGCAGGTTAACAATCCTCGATATTCTATTTTTCATAAACTTGCACTTGGATTATTTCTACGTCGAGGAAATTAGAAATCACTCCAGCAAGCTTATCTGCTGCTGGGCTTGTAGCACTAATCAATATAATACGCTCGTTGTTGGGACATTGCAAAACTAATGTGTATGTTATTTCATCATCATGATTTTTATCTTTCTCTACCAATACTTTTACCTGTTGAAGAGGGAACTTTTTAATGTTTGGCAGGGACAGAACTGCCTGACGAGTATAGATTAGTTGCCCTGTTTGTTGATCTAAAATACAAGTCTCTGATTGTTTCCATCTCCAATAAATGATTCCCAAAAGAATAAAGGCAGTACCAATAATTTGAAATAATGTTCCGTCTTCATTGCGGATAAATGTTTTTAAGGATTGATTTGAACTACTGAAAAACTCCCCAATAAATGAGCTTGTGTAATAGACAACCCTATTCCAAGGATGAGCTAATAAATTAGCCAAGACTAGATTTTGGGGTTTATCAGGGATGAAAACCAAATAGTTTCTATTATCAAATAGGCTAATAAACTGCTGATCTGCTCGCTCTCCCTTGATCAAGGGATGAACCTGAAACAGATTGTATTTAGGCAGAAAGCTAATTTCAATCAGGCTACAAGTTGCTTGTTTAGGTTGTGTGCGATCGCAAGATAGATAAGTTGTCTTACCCAGCCCTACACCAAGCACCAGTCCTAAAGCAATTAAGCAACCACCCGTTTTCCAAATGGTTGATACAGTTAAATACTGAAGCTTCATATAAGTTGCAGATTGCTCAACAATTTTCATAAACTTAGAGTGAGAATATAATGTTAAGTTAACTTTTCCGTTAATCCGCAAGGTTTGACTTTGCTTATTTTGCGCGATCGTCCCACTATTCGACAACCACAAAAATATTTCGTAATCGCGATCGCTTTTGCAACTTAATCTCCCAACTCAATGCGATCGCTGAACGAAACGAAAAATTGCAATCGGGCTGGCATCGGTTCCTTGCCAACAACTTTGCATTGAATTTTGAACACCTAAAATGGTACAAAGTTAACACCCTAGTGCGTTAGCCTACGGCATAACACACTCTACAAAACTAGTTTTTAGGTTTCAACTTCGGGGTTTTCAGCCAACATTCTTAGAAAAATGTAAAATTAATAAAGATTTAATAGAGTCAGGAAGATCCGCCCAAGCTGGGGTATCTCGCGGCAAGAAAAATGAAGATTAAAAAAAAAGAAATATTCTACGCCAGTCACTAACGGTTTTTCGATACAGTGGACGGGCTGTAAGCTTAGTATGGACTACTAGCCGATCGCTTACTATTCTTCTGGCTAGTTTAACTTTGGTGGCTGGTCTTTTACCGGCGGCAATATCCTACATCAGTAAGTTAATTGTGGATGCAGTGGTACTTGCCTCTCAAGTTCATTCACAAAGCAATGGTTTTGTCAATATTTATCCCTCGCTATTTTATGTAGGATTAGAAGCGATCGCTGTAATTTTACTAGCAGGTAGTCAGCGGGGAATCATCATTTGTCAATCGTTATTGCGGGCGCTAATGGGTCAGAGGGTGAATGTACTCATCTTAGAAAAGGCGCTGACACTTGATCTTAGGCAGTTTGAAGACTCAGAGTTTTATGACAAACTGACCAATGCCCGACGAGAAGCATCAGTTCGTCCTCTTTCTTTAGTAAATCGCACCTTTGGGTTAGTGCAAAATGCTCTTTCCTTGTTCACCTACGGTATTTTGCTAGTAAATTTCTCAGGTTGGGCAGTGGTGGTGCTGATTTTGGCAGCTATGCCTGTATTTATTTCCGAAACAAAGTTTGCTGGAGAAGGTTTTCGCTTGTTTAGTTGGCGTGCCGCAGAAACTCGTCAACAGCACTACTTAGAAAATCTCCTAGCAAGAGAAGATTTTGTCACAGAAATCAAACTCTACCAGTTGGGAGAGATGCTGCTAGGGCGTTACCGCAACTTGTTCAATCAACTCTATGGCGAAGACCGCGATTTGACTCTGCGGCGAGGACTGTGGGGGTATCTCCTGAGTTTAATCAGTACTGGTGCTTTTTACCTAGCTTATGCTTGGATTGTTCTGGAAACAGTGCTAGGTAAGATTTCCTTGGGAGATATGACTATGTATCTTACCGTTTTTCGCCAAGGACAATCTACTTTCTCCAATGCCCTTACTTCTATTGGCGGGATGTATGAGGACAACCTATATCTATCAAATCTCTATGATTTCCTAGAAGAAGAAGTACCAAAGTCTTGGGGTAAAGCAACCATTGGTTTAAATTCTCAAGATGGTATCCGTTTCGAGAACGTATCATTTACTTATCCGGGAAGTTCCAAGCCAGCATTGAGAAACATTTCGCTGCATTTGAAACCCAGAGAGAAACTGGCTATTGTCGGTGAAAATGGTTCCGGTAAGACTACCTTAATCAAACTACTTACCCGACTCTACACCCCTGACTCTGGGCAAATTTTCTTAGATGGCTTGGATTTGCAAGAATGGGATGTGGATGTGTTGCGGCGTCGGATTGGTGTGATTTTTCAGAACTTTGTCCGCTACCAGTTCACTGTAGGGGAGAATATTGGCGTGGGCGATGTAGAACATCTCGACAACAAAACCCGTTGGCAAAGTGCTGCTGAAAAAGGCATGGCCGAATCTTTTATCGACCAATTACCTCAAAGCTTTCAGACTCAACTTGGTCGTTGGTTTAAGGGAGGACAGGAACTTTCGGGGGGACAGTGGCAGAAAATTGCTCTTTCTCGTGCATTTATGCGATCGCAAGCAGATATCTTGGTGTTAGATGAACCAACATCAGCAATAGATGCCCAAGCTGAGTTTGAGATTTTCAATCATTTTCGCGCTATTACTAAAAATCAGATGGTACTTTTGATTTCCCATCGCTTCTCAACGGTACGAATGGCTGACAAAATTCTAGTTATAGAAAACGGCGAAGTTATAGAACAGGGAACTCACGAAGAATTATTAAAGCGAGGAGGACGTTATGCCAAATTGTTTCTGTTGCAAGCAGCCGGTTATCAATAGGAAAAAAGTTAAAAGACTTTGTGAATTGAGATAGCGATGTCTACGGTGGTCACTGAGCTTTGTCGTTCGCGCAGCGTCTCGTAGAGAAGTGCGGGCTGCGCCTACGCTCACTTTGTAAGCACATTGCAATTCTATTCAACCACGTTAAACTGTTGGGTAAACATGGGTCACTAGATGCTCCGTATCGTTAAACATTGCTACCTGATCAAACTATGCAAATAACAAAACAGCGATACTATACCCCAGAGGAATATTTAGAGCTAGAAGAAGCTGCTAAGTATAAAAGCGAATACATTGACGGGCAAATAATTCCTATGGCAGGTGGAACAATAAATCACAATCAAATAGCACTTAACTTGAGTACTGAGTTGAATTTTGCTTTTAAAAAGCAGAACTATCGAGTTTTCATGGGTGATGTTCGTCTGTGGATAACTCAAAAGCGTACCTATACCTATCCAGATGTGACGATTCTGGCGGATGAGCCAGAGTTTTTTAACAACCGAAAGGATATAATTCTGAATCCACAGATTATTGTTAAGGTTTTATCAAAATCTACTAAAGGGTACGATCGCGAAGATAAATTTCAGGCTTACCGAACTATTTCCACTTTCCAAGAATACCTATTAATTGACCAAACTCGAATTCATGTAGATCAATTTTCCAAAACTGGGAAAAAGCAATGGACGCTTCGTGAATATGATGAAGAAGATGAAGCGATCGCACTTGTAACCGTACCATTTGAGATTTCTCTACAAGATTTATACAACAAAGTTAAGTTTGAGCTTGTTGAGTCGGAAGGGGAAAGTGCTGATGTTGAGGAATTGGGGTAAAGTGCGATCGCCTAAGTGCTTTAAACACCTTAAGCGATCGCTCATCATTTTTGTATATCTAAATTCTTTAAACCACGAAGTTTTGGAAAACTTTCTAACTCAAACTCCTTTTTTATAAGCTGAGAAATATTATTTATTGTTTCAGGTAGAGCAAAAGTCATAAGAGTATTGAGTGTAGTTTTTTTAATTCCCCGGAAATTCCGGTAAATGTACTAAGTAGAAATTATCTTCATCTGACCATTGAATTACCATACTGTAGCGATCGCTCATTATTCTTCCTCTACTTCTCCTAGTTGTTTCAAAACACGATTGACTTGCTTTTCCAAGTATCGGGGTGCATCGTCTCTATCTTTTCCCGCAATGGTAACTACTGATAACCGCTATATACGGTTGTGCATATTAATGCAAATACTTTGATAGATTTTATTAGGAGCCACGGAAAACTCGCCAAAAACCGGATGAATCTTTAATACATACTCATAAATGAGGCTTTGAACTCCGTAAATGAGTCTTTGAACTCCGTGGACGGGGTTTGTAGTTGAATTTAATATAGACCTATAGACCTAAACCCCAAGACTCCAAGCCTCTCTCCTTTTAGTAAAGAGGTTTAGAGAGAGATCAAAGTTTATTAAATACAAAAGCGATCGCTTAAATGATTCTTCCCATGCGATCGCTCTAGTTAAAAATATTTGTAGGTTGATCTGCTATAATCTGCCATTGCTCCTGAATTCCTGTACAAGAGCCTCTAATTGATAGCTGTTAATTTCCTTTCTAGGTCAAATAAAAAGCCGTGGATATATTCTTCAGTCCATTCAGCACCGTAGAAGCGTTTAAACATCCCTCTTGCTGGGTCTTTTTCAGCCCGATATCTTAAATATCGCAGTTGGGCTTGCTCAATGGCTGCTAAATTTTGGGAATCTGTTATGGGTTCTGCTTGCTCCACGAAATCTAGATAAGCTTTTAGATAGTCTTTGAAAGCGGCAAAGACCTGAGTTTCGACTACAGTAGTTTTTTGGGGACGAGTCCATAAAAAAGCGGGAGAGAAGAAGGGCTGTGCTTCTTCAGGAAAATCCCCTCCCCAAGATAGATGCTGTTGATGAGCGTGGAAAATGGGCAGAATCGGTTCAGTATATTTTGCCTGATATGCTGAATCATCACGAAATAAGGGCTGCATATCCAAAGCTATGAGATGCCCGCCAGGCAATGTGACCAGATCCGCCCCAAAAAAGGGTAAATCGTAGTTAAGGTGGGGGAAAATTACAAAATTCAGTACTTGCAACGAATTGCCACCCTGTACGTGAGCTGCGCGAATCTGCCGTAATTTTGTAGTTTGAAAAGCATAACTGGTGGTGACAACCTCTTCTTCGTTCTTTCCCTTGCCCACAACAGCACTCTTTGATTCAAACCCAGCGGGGATGGGATAAGGTTGTAAATCCAAGCGCGATCGCATATAGGCGATCGCATAATCAAGAAATGGCTGATACAGTGTCACAGTCGCTTCGCTCCAATTCAAAATTCAAAATGACGCTCTCTACGAGACGCTAAAAGCGAACGCAGACTCGCTCTAAGCGAAGCCATGCCGAAGGCTTTACGCTGCGCTAACAAAATTCAAAATTAAAGAACTTCTGCGTTCTGCCTCTTCTTTCCCAATACCCAACAATAGTCATCTTTTGCCGGCAGCAACCGCTAAAGGAACAGCATCTTCAAATAAGAATTCATGGAGAAAGCGCTCTGCCCATTCATGGCCAAAGTAGCTGCTAAACAAACCAGATGCAGGATCGCGGTCTGCACTATATTGGTCATAGTCTTTTTGGGCTTTGACAATCCGCTGAATATCTTCTGGATCTTGGAGCGGTTGGGCATCTGCTAGCATTTGCCAATACAAGTTTAAATAATCTTGAAAAGCTTCAAAGACTCGCGTTGCCACTGTTTCCGGGTCTGTTTTAGCAAACAATAGGTACTTAGAAAAATACTGGTTGGCATCGTAAAACTTCATTTCTAAGTTTTGCGCCAAATCTGGGTATTTATCGTGGAGAGATTTTAGCGGAACGATATATTTGTTTTGATAATCTTCATCCTGAAACAAAGGCTGAAAATCAAGCACAATCAGGTTTTTAACTTTACCAAAGGATAAAAAATCAATCCCTAACAGAGGTAGATCGTAGTTATGACTGGGATAAACTACGCTGTTAAAAATTTGGGCACTCTCCCCGGCATCAATATAGGTATAGCGAATTTTCCGCAACTCTTGAGATTGGTAACACCAACTGCGGATAGTTGCTGGGTTTCTGCCGCGATCGCTAACTTTGAATTCCAAACCAGGGGGAATAACCCTACTTTGTAAATCAAACCGCTGAAATAGCTCTTTTTCTAAAAATTCCAGGAAAGGCTTATACATGGAGCATGATTTGTTAACCCTTGCATGAAAATAAGTTATGGCAATCATGCACGTCTCATTTATGAGAAACAAAGCAACATTCCTTAATGGGGCATTGGGGATTGAAAAGAGGCAGAGGGGCGGGGGGGGCAAAGGAGAAAACTCTTCTCCCTTGCTCCCTGCTCCCTTGCTTCTTCTCCAGTCCCCACTCCCCCCTAACGCCTAGTATGATTGCGACCGATCATTTGCTCCAAGGCTTCTTGGGAAATACAACGACGTTCAGAACAATAAGTCATCAAGTTGACTCCGTTCATCATTCGTACTGTACTGACCCTGACACGAAAATCATCCGTAACAAACCAACAACGTTCCTGACCTTGATTATTGTCATAGTCAGTATCAATGGTCAGCACTCCATCATCAGCAAACCGATACCGACTCACAACCGGGATGCTCTCAACATAGCCCTGGTTGCGGATCAGTTTTCCAAAACGCCTGGTTTCGTCGGGAACATCAACCAAAATGGCGGCATTATCAGTATTTGGGAGCCTGGTATCCAGATTAGCCTGCCATGAAAAGCTAGCACCGCCTGTTGCTTTCGTAGGGTCTATCCCTTGGGCTATACAAACTTCTTGGACTTTTGGATCATCCTTTTCTAGGACTTTAATAATCAAATTCGATTCCCCTGACTCATCTGCCGCCGAGTCAAAATGATGAACGGAACGTTCCGTAAACCATGTACCCTCACTTTTACGGAAGAATTCGATCATTGCCAAGGGCGGTATTATATGCATCTGTTTTGAAACCTCGTTTTATCAAATTTTGGCGTTATTAAATACTGAGTGATGAGATGAAGTCGCGATTTAGCTAAAGTGTAGAATAACTCCAAAAGTTATATTTTAATCAGCTGATGACAAATAGTGAAATTCAACTTATTACTAGCGTTCGCCCCAGTCCAACTCCAGAAATCTTAACAGCCCTCAAAGCCGGAATCGCTGTGGATTGGGTCGATTTGTACCAATTCAACCTAAGAGAAGTCGATTTACAAAAAGCTAACTTGAGTAAAGCCAAGCTATTAGGAGCCGACCTCAGTGGGTTGGTTTTGAGTCATGCCGATTTGAGTCGGGCAGATTTGCGAGGTGCAAATCTGCGAGGAGCCGATTTAAGTGGGGCTGATTTGCAGGGAGCCTATTTAAACCGTGCCGATCTTCAACAAGCAAATCTCAGTGGCGCAAATTTGGAGGGAGCCAAACTCCAAGTAGCGCGTTATGATTCACAAACGAAATGGCCCCCAGAATATAATTACAAAGCTTCTGGAGCGGTAGGGCCGGGTGCTAATCTCAATGGTGCTTTTCTGAATACAGCTTCTTTAAGAAATGCAGATTTACAAGGTGCTAATCTGCGTGGAGCCTATCTGAGTGGTGCTGACTTGACAGAAGCTAATTTGCAAGATGCCTCTCTGAGTGGGGCTGACCTGACGAAAGCTTATTTGACAGGGGCTTGTTTGCGAAATGCTCGATTGACTGGAGCCGATTTGCGAGATACAGACCTGCGAGCAACTGACCTCAGTGATGCAGAGATGGAGCATCTTCAAAGTATCGCTGGAGCAGATTTTACTCTTGCCCAAGGACTGACAGAAGCAACTAGAGCCATGCTGTCCAGCCGTCCATATTCAGAACTCGACGTTTGGAACGCTTACACCCGCAAAACAACTCGTGAGAGTTTGAGTACTTGAGCAAACTGAGTACCTAGAGAGTGCTGAGTTCCGAGTCCTGAGTCGACTTTTAGGCACTCAGCACTTTTTAGAAAGGCTGCCAGTTTTTTTTCAGGAGCGCTAAAAATGTAGCGTATCCTTCGGAAAAGCCAGGCGGATCGGGTAGAACATATTGTGGAAATTCTTTATACGATCGCCAAGGTTCTGAAGCATTATGCCGCAAATGTAAGGCGCATTCTGAGGAACCTGGTAGTCGCCAAGTCATTTGACCAGTTTGTATATCAGTCACGTCGCTTCGCTCCGAATTCAAAATTCAAAATTCAAAATTAATGATCCCCATAAATAAATTTAGTTGCTCTGTCTCATAAGTCGTTTTCGGTCACAAATGCCTCCTCATCTCGAAAAAGTTGATCTTTTATTCCAGATTTTGGCAGATTAACCGGATATTTTTGTCAAATTTAAGGTAGATTCATATATTTACATTAGACATCTCCAGAAATTAAATATGCGTTATCCAGAATCCTTGTAGAGACGTAGCACTGCTACGTCTCTACATTCATTTTCGGAGATGTCTATTATTCAAATCAAGTTTTATCAAGAAAGGCAAGAGGAAAACTACCCAACGCTTGGGTTAAGGGCTACTGGCAACAATTTTAGGTTTTCGAGACGCGATAAATCGCCGTCTATACAAGTGTTTTGGGATTATCTGATGCCTCCTGCCTCCTGCCCCCTTCAATTTGGCAACAAGTCCTCTAAAGCAGCGCCGACAACTCGGTGATCCTCATCCTGTCGGAGTTGGTTCAGGGCTGCTTTTGCTTCCGGCTCGTCAAATCGTTTGAGGGCATAGCTAACTCGCACGCGCATCCGCCAAGATTCATCATTCACTAACGTTAGTATTTGGGATAATGCCGCAGTATGTTGGCTAGAATTAGCTAATAAGCCGAGTGCATCCACAGAAGATTCTTGAGCGGTAAAATCTTCATCTTTTAAACCTTGAATGCAGATATCAAATAGTTCTTCAGGGCAATCCATTTCAGCGATCGCAGCCAAAATGCTCCGCCGCACTAGCCAGTGGTCATCCTGATAAAATGCTAAAACTAGATGAGAAACTGCGACTCTGCCAAATAACGATAAAGAATTTGCCGCCTCTGCTCGCACGTTGGGGGTATCGTCAAATTTCATAATTTGCATCAAAGCCGCAAAAGATTCTGCTGATTGTTGATTACCCAAACCCCTGGCCACAAAAGAACGCACCAAAAATTCTGAGTCATGAAGTTTACTCGTGAGCAGAGGAACTGCAACTTCTGATTCATAATTATCGAGGGCCGCGATCGCCTTCAGACGATATTGAAAATCTGGGTTCTTCAGTTCAGCTTGGATTTGATGGATTTCCATAGGTGCATTTACTACAGCTATTCTTTACTTTATTTTACAGATGCCACCAAATGGCGATCGCATTCTCAGAAGATTGAACCAAGGGCATTGGGCATTGAAAAGAGGCAGGGTGCGGGGGGCGGAGGGGAAAATTCTTCTCCCTGCTCCCTTGCTTCTCCCCCAGTCCCCAATCAAATACTAAAAAAAGATGAAATTTTTCTAAAGTAAAGTATTATTTAACTTAATAATTTTTAACAAATATAGCTTCATCATCGTATCAGAATATATAAAGTCAAACAATGCAAAAACTAAAAATCATCAAGACTAATAAGGGTTTAAAGTCTTTATGGCTTCCCCTTTGTCAGAATGATATAAAGTTTTTTTTACATTTTCTGAACATCCTTCTCATAAAATTTAGTTGTTAACTGGGAGATAGTTTAAATGGCTTTCAGACCAGCATCACGGTTAGAAATCACTCTGTTTGAAGATACTGATTCTATTGATTGTGGTCGAATTTCTCTATGGAAATGGGAATTGGTAAGACTATTTGAGGTTTGATGAATTCCGCCGTCAGTTGTCATATACGAAGATATTTAACGCATTTTTACAAACTAAAGTTTTACAAAAGCTAGTCAGTAGCAAAAATAACTGACAACTGAAGGGAAATTCCACCTCTCTAAGGGGTAGGATGCTCGGAAATTTAATTAGCGTTTTTCAGGAGATAATTTAATGTCACTTTGGGCAATTGATTCACCTAATGTTGAACTGCGTCCGAACACCAGCGAAAGTGAATTACAAACACTGATTCGGGCAGTTTATAAACAGGTTTTGGGCAATGCTCACTTGTTGGAAAGTGAGCGACTAGCCACAGCAGAATCGCAATTGCGCGATCGCAAAATCAGCGTCCGTGAATTCGTTAACATCGTTGCCAAATCAGAGCTTTATCAATCCCTGTTTTTCAGTTCTTCTTCTCAGTATCGGTTCATTGAACTGAATTTCAAACACTTACTAGGCCGTCCTCCTGCTGATCAGGCAGAAATTTCCGAACACGTCCGCATCTACAATGAACAGGGCTATGATGCTGAGATCGAATCCTATATCGATAGCGAAGAGTATCAGAAGAATTTCGGCGAGAATATTGTTCCTTATGTTCGTAGCACTAGCTCCCAAATCGGAATTAAGAATGTTACCTTTAACCGCACCTTTGCCTTACTGAGAGGAGTAGCTAGCAGCGACAGCGATCGCAAAGCTAAACTGATCAGCGATGTTGGTTCAAATCTACCCACATCCATCAAGGCTCCCGCTGCTGGTTCTAGTGTAAACAGCACCAGCAAACGTTTCCTGATTAAGGCAGTCAAAGGTTCAGCGAATCTCCCTACCCGTCTAGGCAAGCTGGAATATGTAGTTAACTACAATCAGCTATCTGGACAAGTGCAAAACATTCATCGGACAGGCGGCAAAATTATCAGTATCACTGAAGTTGCTTAAATAGAGGACTGGGGACTGGGGACTGGGGGGAGAATAATAACTCGGAACTCAGCACTCAGCACTCAGCACTCCTAAATGCAGTTGTGATCGAGAAAGCTAGTATATAGACTAGGAGAATAACTTTTTAGCCAAGATATCTCTTGAATTTTAAGCTACTTTTTAAGATAACTTTTCTAATGGAAATTACTGAATTCTTTGAACTTTCAATTGGACGATGGCGATCGCAGCGTAGCGGTCATCATTTAGCATTCGCCCATTTTGAAGAAGTGCTGTCTAACATTGACATTGAGTCTCTATCCACCGATGATCCGTCAGTAATAGCAATCTGTCAATTGTATGGCACTGACCCCGCCAGTATCACCCACCCCTTTCGGATGACTTGGGAAGGTGAGTCAGACTGGGATGATAAACCAATCTCTGGTACTACTGTGCTAGTGCCAATTCCCGATATCGAAAATCCTTCTAGAGGCAAACTACTACGAGACAAGGGATACGCCGAAACGATTCCCGCAGTGGCTAAGTATCATTTGAGTGACGATGGTGTTTTTACCCTACTAACAGAGTATGAACTTGCTGCTGCTGAGGAGCGAATTTGGTTTGCTAACCCAAATCTCCGATTTCGGGTAGCGATGATTAAAACCAGTGATGGTAAAGGTGTGACAACAGCTTCCTTTTCTTCAGAGATTCGCTCTTTGTCAAGTTCAACCAGTTAGCAAATATCAGGTTAAAACATAAAAGGATACAAGCTCCTAAATTTATTTATGGAGATTGTAATACGTGAATTTTGAATTTGGAGCGAAGCGACGTGACTATAGCGCCCAGAGAATCTAGCACCAACGCCAGCGATTTGCTCACCTTAGCCTGTTGGATGGCAGGAGATTTTAGCAACTACAAGCAATCTTTTGCAAATTCGCAACTTTACGCCCACATTCACATTTATTTTCGTCCTTTACCTGTTGAATTTTTTTCTGCCATCGGTTTTTATTCGGAACAAGCTTACGATCACGATTTATGGACACCCTATCGCCAGGGAGTACATAAACTAGTTAATTGCGGCGATCGCATTTATATCGAAAATTACAGCTTAAAAGATCCTATACTCTATGCGGGCGCTGCTCGTGAATTAGATATCCTCAAAACCATCACCCCAGAAAGCATCGAACGGCGTTATCACTGTTCAATGGTTTTCCAACGAGAAGGTGAAATGTTTCGAGGTAGTGTAGAACCAGGCAATCAATGTCTGATTAAGCGTAATGGATGCCAGACATATCTAATCAGCGAAGTAGAAGTAACCGAGAATACTTGGCTAAGTCTAGATAAAGGTATGGATATTGAAACCCATCAGCAAATATGGGGATCAACTGCTGGCCCATTGCAATTTGAAAAACGAGAAAGTTTTGCTGATGAATTACCTGCGGTGAGCGCATTATGTTAATTCAGCTTGAATCTGTTAAAACCAAAATGTTACCTCCACAGGCTGAAAAAAAGATGCGCTGCTGGATTCGCAGCCGCCACTTGATTTGTTCGGGTAACTTTTTTATATTCGAGACATTAGAATATACAACGATTGAGAGATTCTCTCAATGTGTTGCTTCTTTAGGAGGAACAACAATATCCGTTGACCCCATTAATAAAATTTGGATGGGCGATCATCGTCAAGTAATTTTATATCAGGCAAAAGCTAGTTTGCATACGCCTCATCATACCTTGAAACAATACTGGATAAAATACGGTGGTTTCTACACTAGATTTGATGAGCGTCCTTGAAAGTCTCTATCCTGTGGAAATTTTTTTGACAACTCCAATTCAAAATTAAATTTTGAATTTTAAATACTCCCCAAGGGGGTTGACGGCTAATTGTTAATGTCTAATTGCTAATTTCTGATCGTGATTAGCTGTTAGTTATTAACAGTTAGCCGTCTAAGTTTGTTAGAAAATGTAACTAAAAAGCTCCCCAAAACTTGATAAATTAATCGTGACTGTAAAGAGAATTAGCAAAGCTTAGTAGTTAGGCTTTAGTAGTTATTGCTAAAACTAAGTGCTGAAAACTAAAAACTAACAACCATTTAGCATTGTTGAGTAAAAGTAAGCAGCCAGATAATAACAGGTTAAAAGCTTAGGTAAAGAAGTTTTTAGACTTTTGATTGTTGAGAGCCAATTGCTATTTTGCGGGTTCTCTAAAGTCTCTTAACCTAAAATATCGGCTACTTTTGACTACTTCTGCGTTCCTTGCGTGTCTCGTAAGAGAAGCGATGCTAGTTCCCATTACCTTTAAAAGTCATTAGTTACTCCTACCTACACGAACCCAAATATGCAGACCTTCATCGACGACAAAACCGGCCGACGCCAATATCAAGCATTTTCCCAAACAGAACCCATCGAACTATGGACTATTGCTTCAGCTGATGACATCGAAATTGTCATCCGGGCAGTTTATCGGCAAGTATTGGGTAATGCCTACATTATGGAAAGTGAGCGGCTTATCGTTCCAGAATCCCAACTCAAGCAAGGTCTAATTGATGTTCGTGAGTTTGTGCGTCAGGTTGCTAAATCAGAGTTGTATCGCTCCAGATTTTTTAATAACGTTTACCGCTACCGTGCGATTGAACTAAACTTTAAACACCTACTGGGCCGCGCTCCTGATGACTACTCCGAGACAACTTATCACAGCAACATTTTAGATGAATCAGGCTTTGAGGCGGATATTGATTCTTATCTTGATAGCGACGAGTATCTAGATGCCTTTGGGGATAATATAGTGCCATATTACCGGGGTTACAAAACCCAAACGGGTAAAAAGATATTGGAATTTACCAATATGCTGCAACTAGTGCGGAGCAATTCTAGCAGTGATAAGAACCTAGTTACGAATAATGAACCCCAACTGGTGCGATCGCTAATTACCAACACTCCTTACGGTAAACTGAAACCCACCGATGTGAGTGCAATACTTGCTGAAATATTCAAGCCAAAGCCAGAAACTACTACTCCAGGCTTTATTGCAACTCCCACAGCAGGCGAACAAAGCTTACGGCAAAAGATTCAAGACCAAGAAAGCCAGATTACAGCTTTGCAACAACAACTAGCAGACTTAAGACCCTTTGCTAGCATCGGGGCAACAAAATTTAGTAGTAGTTGGCAGTCTTCCAGTTCTGTTAGCAGCACAGGCGAATATACATCTTTGCAACAGCAAGCTGACGCCCAAGCAAAACAGATTGCAGCTTTGCAAGAGCAAATTGCTGATTCTCGACGGTCTGCCACAATTGGAGAATCCCGATTGAATAAGTGGCGCAGTCGTGTTTTTAATGGGTAATTTTTCTATTATTTCCTGATATTTTCTGAGTCACCTTGAAACAACAAATAATCAGAAAGTGTCTGAATTAGGGAACTCCAAGAAATAAATTATCCAATATTGTGGAGTGGGCAACATGAGCGTCCAGTCTGTATGGCTCTCTTGTCGCCCATCCCACAAGAGTTAATTGAATATTTTTTTATTTGTCAGTCCCTTATTGTTTTAATAGACTTGCAACTTATGAAAAAAGCTATCGGTTATCGATATCGTACTTATGGACTAATTGGATTAATATCCTTAACCGCTATATTAAGTACAGCTACATCTGCCCTAACACAGTTAGCAGGCGATTCCCCAATTGGGCAAACTCCTATCCCTGCTTCTAACTTAATCTGGCCGACTCAAGGGTTTATTTCTCAAGGCTTCCGCAAATATCAACATGAAGGAATTGATATCGCCGGGTCATCTGGAACTCCTATTGTTGCTGCCGCATCCGGTATAGTTGTCAAAGCCGGTTGGGATAATTGGGGATTGGGAAATGCCATAACCATCAAACATCTCGACGGTAGCACTACTGTTTATGGTCACAATCGCCGTTTGTTGGTGAGCAAAGGTCAACAGGTCATTCAAGGTCAAATTATTGCCGAGATGGGGTCTACAGGCAATAGCACAGCACCTCATTTGCACTTTGAAGTTCATCCAAATGGCCAAATAGCAGTTGACCCCCTTCGTCTGTTGACATCCGTAACTGCAAGTGTTGGTTCTGGTTCTAAAGTTCAGCAAGTAGATAACCCAAATTACCCAGTCTCGACACCCCGAGTAGCAAAGCAAATTTCACCTTCACAGCCAATTCCAAGAGATTTTGTACTTATAAGCAGTGATACTAAGTGCAACGGAACTACCATCATTGAAGGTGAGACTGCCAGCACTCGTGTAAAAGTCTGTGAAGAAAATGGTCAGTTATTTTATATTGGGCAGTTAAAGCAAGATTCAAGCCAGCCGATAAAGATACAAGCTTTGCATATTGGTAAAAGCAGATATCGAGCAAATAATGGTAGTTTTTCTTATTTAATCACTCCTCAAAGAGTGGAAGTTTGGCGAAATGGCAGTCAGATTCGTTCTGACAGTTTTTATACTTTAACAAAATCACCATAAAGTATTGGGCGACTAGCAATACTGCTCGCTTTGTGCATTTTTAACTCGGCATTGGGTTTGGGGAAAAGGTTAAAGGTTTTTTCTTTCCCCTTCCCCTTTTCCCCAAAACCCGACAAGTATTGGGGCGACTAGAAATTGCTACTCGGTGGTGAGTAAGTAAAAGTACTCAATACCAATGTCCTTGGTAAATTCCCGCTACAAAGACAGTATAAATATAGATCAGAATTATCCTGATATCATAACAAAATCAGTGTAGATACTAATTTACAGAGTGTTAGAGAAATCACAACACCAGTTCACTTAGTATCAACAATTTTATGTTGTCTAATTTAGATTTAGTTAGGGAGTTTGTAGGCAACTCTATCCAGAAAAAAGATATTTTATTGGCAAATCCGTCTTTAACAGCACAAACAGTTTATAAAATTAACCATTTGACAGCAAAAGCTGAAGGTATAATTAGCACTGCCCAACTGAATACTACAACATCTGAATTTTTGATTTTATCTAAATCATCTCATTGGGAATTGCTGAATCAGGCTTTAGCAGAATACAATTACATTCTTAAGGGTGACATAGATAGTCATGGCTTCTATTGCTATCAATACTGCCAAGTTCCTCAAGGTTATAGGTTGCAATGTACTAAATCTGTCCTTTTATGGCGAGCTTGGTGGAAATATCGCAAGAATACTTTACAACTAGGAATTTCATCTGATCTTTTAATCCAGACAAGAGATTCATGGTATCCAATCAGAGATTTAAGCATTAGTGATGGACTTCTATATGTCAAAACTTTAGGAAGTGAGATAGAAGTTCATGCAGATGACTTAGTAATTTGGTTAAACAAAATTGAGGCAAATTCTCAAAATTAGTCATTGGTCATTAGAGATACAGTTATAAGGGAGCATCCCAAATGTGTAAAAACATATTTTGTCATTGCGAGCGGAATGAAATGGAGCGTTCGCAATGACAATCTGTTATCTTAGTCAATTTGCAAAATTGGGATGCTCCCAGTTATAAGGAGCTATGCGGAAATTGAGTCTTAGAAATCCCCATCAATTGGTGTTATTTTTTCAAAAATCTGTGCAGCACAGTTAATCGGTTGTAGTGGCGTACAGATGTACACCACTGCTAATGTAATGTATGAAGTAAAATTTTGGGATTTTGTTAACCGAACTGTATTGTTAGCGGCAGCAGCCGCCACGAAGCATAAAACTTGTAGTTTAAATACATCTGTTAAAAGTTAGGTGCTGATTGAAGCAACTGGCACAGAGCTATTTGGCACAGAGCCATTATTTAGGATAGGCTGGCGGGTTTTCAGGTCAAATTTGAAGCCATGTGGCAAAATATGAAGCTTTGCTCCACAAATTGCCAAAGACTCATCCTTCAAAATTTCGCCCATATTGTTATATGTAGCCTCTGATTCATCAACAATCGTCACCGCACCTTCACCAATCACTTCAACTTGATTATCTGTAACTACCATCGCGGTATTTTCGTCAATACCAAATCCTAAGACAGCAGGTTCTAGTATTAAAGCTGAAATTAAGCGTCCCAAGCGTCCGCGCTGAGAAAAATGCTGGTCAATTACTACCCCTGGTAAAAATCCCATACCTGGGCCCATTTCAACAGTTTCAATTCGAGGATGTGTCTGGGAGTCACCTTCTACAATCATTTTATCTGGCATCACAGCAGCGCCCGCGCTTGTACCTGCGACAACTACACCTTCAGAGAAGCGTTTGTGAATTGCCACATCAATTTCGGTATCTTTAAGGATACTGGTAATCCGAGCTTGGTCTCCTCCTGTAAAAAACACACCAGTTGCTTTCTTAATAGCTTCCAAGGCGGTAGATGAAGAGGCATCTTCACGGGTTTCTGTATCAATGATGCGAACAGTTTCGGCTCCCAAGCGCTCAAACACTCTGATATAATTTTCTCCCACTTCTCTTGGTAGTTCTGTTGCCGCTGTCAGAATCACAATGTACGCTTTTGTACCGCCAGCGCGTCGTACAAAGTCTCGCAAAATTACGGAATCTCCTTCTTTATCTTCGGCTCCCCCAATAATTACCAACTGCCGTTTGATATTACTTTCCACCATGATGCCCCCTGAATTTAAGTTAATAAATTTCACTAAACCATGACAATTAAAACTATCAAATCATCCCTTTGGTAGATTACTTGATACAAATAGGATTAACATTTGTGAGCGCAATTAGACCAAAAGATTTATCCTAAAAAGTACCTAAATTTTCATCTACTCAATAAAATCCGCAACGTCAACCGCCTCTAGAAGTATTTTCTAGAGGCGTTATTGGCTATGTGACTAAGAGTAATTGCTATATAACTCTAGCTGGGTGCAATTAGATGATATTTAATGGCAAATGCTAATGAATCCGGCTTCTGTAAAGCAAGTTAGTTAAGAAAAAACGTGCTTGTTCTAGTGGGAGATGCCTGGGTTTACCTTGGTAAACAATTTGATACTCATCCATATCTGCCCCATCTCCATGCCCAGAAATCAGCTTTTGGTGAAAAGCTTCTTCAGCAAGTTCTCGAATTTCATCTCTTAGAGCAGCTTGTGTGCTATTCATACTTTGCTGTCTTTTTGATACCCTACATTTATTTATACACTTGCTTAAGTGAGTGTTGCACCTTTCAAAAGTTATATCTCTGATGATTCTTGAGGATGAATTGACTATTCTTGATTCCTGGCTGAGGAATGGGGATTTAATTATGCCTTGAGATAGTTGAAAATGCTTACTAATAGAGTTAGCTTAGGTTCTGATTAGTTGAATGGCCAAGCCATTACTCTCCAAAATAAATGTCAACTAATCTACAATCAACAATTCTGAGTAATCATAACTCAGCATTTAAATTTTAGGGTGTTAAGCCAAAGGTTCGTAATTAATGGTTCTACAAAAAAGCAGTGAATTAGTCCGCATTAATGCTAGAAGGACGGATGTATTCGATATTTTCAACTTCAAGCATTACATTGGGCCCAACCCCTATTTAGATGTCGGGGCGCTAGTATTTGATTTTGCTCTAATTGATTCTAGAGAGCCTTTGCCCATTGAAGATTATATTGCGAGCATTGGCGATCGCTATCCAAATCTTCGCGATCAAACCTATGAATCTTATGCCCATCTCTTTGCTCATGTTGTCTCCGAAGTCGGCAAGTTAGATATGGATTTACACCTTAACCACTGGAGTGTTAAGCCATATCCACATCTCACCCAAATTAGTGCCCAATCATTACATGAACGCACAACTAGAGAGGTAGTTTATTTTGTTTGGGATTGGTTTGAAGCCATTACCCAAGGCGAAGACTTCACCTTTGATGAGCAGCTGGTGAGGTTGCAAGATAGATTCCGCGCATCTGTCTACGGTGGCCCCACGGTTTACGCCCTATTGCGAACAGCCTACGAGAAAGGGATTCCCGCCTTTTATTTGTGGGAAGAAGGATTGATGCAATACGGCTTGGGAAAAAAACACGTTCGGGGGATAGCAACAACATTTAACTGTGATAGCCATCTAGATTCGGAGTTTACCACCCGTAAAGATGACTGTAAAGCATTTCTAAAAACCTTGGGTTTTCCGGTACCTGAAGGTAATATTGTCTTTTTCGAGAAAGAAGCCCTAGCAACAGCAAGAGAAATTGGCTATCCAGTAGCAGTTAAGCCAGTAGTCGGTCACAAAGGAATTGGCGTCACGGCTGATGTACAAGACTCAAAAGAACTGGTATCTGCTTATAATCGCGCACTGGCAGCGATTCCTGAAAATCAGCAAACCCGAATAATTGTTGAAAAAAGCATCTCAGGATCAGATTTTCGTTTGTTGTGTGTCAATGGTCGATTCGTCGCCGCCACAGAACGCCGTCCCGCATCGGTTGTTGGTGATGGGTATTTAACCCTTGCAGAGTTAATTCGCCAAGAGAACCGCAAACCTGCACGTTTAGACACACCAACTTCGCCGATGAGTAAAATTCAGATTGATGAAGCGATGGAACTCTATCTAGAGGAACAACGCTTATCACTAGAAAGCGTGATTGAGAAAGGACGTACTGTTTACCTGCGTAAAGTCGCCAATCTTTCAGCCGGAGGTATAAGCATTGATGCAACCCCGACAGTTCATGCTGACAATATTATCTTGGCCCAAGATATTGCCCAACATTTCCAGTTAACCTGCCTCGGTATCGATGTGATTACCAAAAGTCTCGCAGAATCTTGGAAGTCTAGTAACTTTGCCATCCTGGAAATCAATGCTGCACCAGGGGTTTTAATGCATCTTAAACCTTCTGTTGGTGAAAGTGTGGATGTCCCTTCTCATATTTTAGAAACCTTTTTTGAGTCGGGTGCAGATGCCAGGATACCAATTATTACCTTTAATAAAATCTCAGTTGAAGACCTGCAAGCGACGATTGACCATATCCTTTTGCAAAATCCCAACTGGACAATAGGCGCTGTTTGTCGTGATGCAGTTTTTGTGAATCGCTCGAAAAAAGTATTAAGCAAAGATTACAACAATAATGTCCAAACTCTGCTGCGTCATCCCAAACTTGATTTGCTGATTGCCGAGTACCCTGAAGACATTCTCGAAGAACAGGGCGTATTTTACCAGAGTAGTAATCTCGTAGTTTTGGATAATCCCACCGAAACTGAGACGATTTTGGTGCGGGATGTTTTTGATAATTCAACTGTGGTAATTAGAAAAGGCAACGGTATTTCTATTCGTCGCAAAGGGTTGATTGAAGATTATACCTTGGGTGAAGATGAACCATTTACGCGGGTTTATTTGAAAGAAACCGGGACGATTTTGTGAGTTAACTAAGGAACAAGAGTTAAATAACATACAATTCATGCCCCTGGTTTACCTCACCCTCAATCCCTCTCCTTGTAAAGGCTAGGGTGTACACACAAGTTTTAGTTGCAAGGGTTTCAAGTCTTCTAGACCCAATAAAATTGTCATTACGAGCGGAGCGAAGTAATCGCATAATCCCTGAGTTTTTGCGATTGCTTCGTGGTTCCTCCTCTCTACGAGACGCTGCGCGAACGCAATGACAGTGTTCCAGCACAATTGAACAGATCAGAACTAAACAATGAAACCCCGCATTAGGCTGAATTTTAAGACTTGTGTGTACACGGTAGCCTTATAAAGGAGAGGGAAGCTAGAGACAGCCGTTTGCTTGCAGCAGTTTTTGCTAAACACAAATTCCTAAGTGAGTCTCGGCTAATCTCTAACCATAAGACAGACTGTTTTCAGCCTAACTCCCCTAATTGGCTGGTTTTCTTGTTTCTTATTGGTATAAGTTTGAGTAAGTCGGTTTGAGAAACTGGTGCATCTGCTTTTGCAAAAAGCGATGATAGACACACAGTTAATAGTCAAAACAGTTGCTGCATCAAAACCTAATTTGTTTCATTTATGGCTTTAGTCATTGCTGGGGAACGTAGTGGGGTGGGTAAGACAACAGTCACGCTCACCCTTTTAGCATCTTTACGCCGTCGCGATCGCTTGGTGCAATCTTTCAAGGTAGGCCCAGACTACATTGATCCGATGTTTCATCAACACGTAACTGGTCGAGCTTGTCGCAATTTAGACCCTGTGCTGACTTCCGAAGCCTACATTCAGCAATGTTTTGCCCGTCATAGTCAACTGAGTGAATATGCCCTCGTGGAAGGGGTGATGGGATTATTTGATGGAGTTTCGTCATTGGTCACTAGTCATTTGTCATTTGTAAAAAACAAAGGACAAATGACAAATGACAAAGGACAAATTACAGACTTTGCGAGTACTGCACATATTGCACGGCTTTTAGATTTGCCTGTGGTGTTGGTGATTGATTGTAGTCGTTTATCTGGTTCTGTGGCTGCGATCGCTCACGGCTATCGATCTTTTGATCCCCGAATTAAAATAGCTGGGGTAGTGTTAAATCGCGTCGGGAGCGATCGCCATCTCTTTCTCCTCAAAGATTCCTTAGAATCCTTACAAATACCCATTCTCGGCGTCCTGCGGCGTCAAGATAACATCACAATTCCCGATCGCCATTTGGGTTTAGTACCCACCGCCGAACTCCCCGAACTCAATGCTTTAATCGATCGCCTCGCCGATTTAGGAGATACTTGCTTTGACTGGCAACGCTTATTACCTTTATTAAAATCAAAACCTCTCCCCTCACATCCCTCATCTCCCTTATCTCCCTTATCCCCAGTTAAAATTGCAGTAGCCCGCGATCGCGCTTTTAATTTTTACTACCAAGACAATCTCGATTTGCTGCAACAGCTTGGCGCAGAACTGGTTTTCTGGAGTCCTTTAGAAGATGCTGACATCCCAAAAGATATCCAGGGAATGTATTTTGGCGGTGGTTTCCCGGAAGTTTTTGCCCAGCAACTAGCAGAAAATACCAGCGCTCGTGATGCAGTAAAAACAGCAATACTTAAAGGAATGCCCACAATTGCCGAATGCGGCGGATTGATGTATTTGTGTGAGCAAATTACCGATTTTGAGGGTAAATCTTGGTCAATGGCGGGAGTTTTACCGACATCTGCTGTGATGGGTGGGCGTTTAACTTTGGGGTATCGTCGGGCAGTAGCTTTGCAAGATAATCTGTTAGTGAATACAGGTACAACTATCTACGGACATGAGTTTCATCGTTCCCATTTAACCTCAACTTCCACTCAACCTCTATTTGCAACTTCTCGCTACGATTGTGACGAAAATATGGGATACGAGGGATGGGGTTTGCCTGCAAATGTTCATGCTTCTTATGTGCATCTGCATTGGGGAGAAAGTGTAGAGATTCCCCAGCAGTTTCTTAAAGAATGTCTGAAAGTAGCATCTTTGAAAGCTGAAATTATCGAAACAGAATTCAGGAGTCAGGAGCCAGAATTCAAAATGAATTCTGTGCAGCTGGTGGATAGCGGCAGCAGTAGCGAGTATTTCCGAGTCGCGTCTGAATTCTGACTTCTGAATTCTTCTTCAAGGGTTCGGAAATGAGTGCCGATTTTACTCTCTGCTAAAAACCCCCGGATTTGTTCGCGGGGGATTCGTTACACTCATGTCGTCATTCAATCTGCGAATCAGACGGGATAACTCACGAATGATATTCACCGCGATTTCGGGAGTTTCTTCGATCGCATCATAAAGTTGCTCTTGTGTCAGTTCTAAAAATTCACAAGGTTCTAAAGTCGTGGCAGTGGCGGATCGAGGTTGAGTATCAAATACTGCCATCTCACCAAAGTATTTTCCCTGTTCCACTTCTGCAAGTTGTTTGTTTCCAATGTGAACTTTAACTCGACCTGACACCACAATATAGAGCGATCGCCCTTCTTCTCCCTGTCGAAAGATGGTGTAATTAGCTGGAAATGACAATTCGTTCATCACTGAAGTGAGCCGCACAATAAAATCATCCCGCAATTCCTTAAAAATCGGGACTCGCCGGACAAATAATAAACGGTCAACACTGGTTAGCATAATTACAAGTTAAAATCCAACATTACTGAACATCTCAAAACTGAAGTCAGAGGGCAATTAGTCATCTTAACCGATGTTAAATGCTAGTTGCCAAGAATATCTCAGCCTTTAGCATTTGATCGGGTTTCTCTTCTATAGGAGCGATCGCAATACGGTTCGGATAAGCATTTTGAACTCAGAATAAGGTTTTGGGAAAAGGGAAAAGGCTAAGGGTTAAAGGTTTTTTATTCCCCTTTCCCCTTTAACCGAACCGTATTGGGAGCGATGTCTACGGCGGTAAACTACGCGCCTAAACTTCTCAGATATTAACTCAGTATTCGGTATGACGAACTGCTACTTTTCCTATGCAGTTTAGCAGGAAGTGTTTTTGTCACTTACAGTACATTTGTCAATCACTTTTATTTATCATTTTAAAAAACAAGAGTATTTGACCTTATTTCCTTGAAAGTCATAATATTGACTCCATGAGCTCCCAAGGTACCTTGCTGAGAAAAAAGTACCAATTTGATTGCAGGCGATTGCCTCTAAAAATTGGGTAATTGGCTGATTAACAACGAATATAGATCAGTTGTCGTTAGGTAAAACAGCCACAAAATTTCCCTAACTGCTCTTATTGGCAGAAGCAGAGAAGGACTAAGACAAACAGCATTGAATTACTGTGAGTGAGAATTATGAGTTGGCTAATTAGTACGTTAATTATTGGGATCTCCGTAGCTTTTGCAACCACCTTTGATGATAATTTATATTTGACGGCTTTCTTCGGAAAAGTCAATCGCAGCTTTCGGCCTAAGCACATAATTATCGGTGAATTTCTGGGATTCACTGCATTAGTGTTTGCTAGTCTGCCTGGTTTCTTCGGCGGTCTGATGATTCCCACTACCTGGGTTGGTTTGCTAGGTTTGCTTCCCGTAGCTATCGGTATCAGTAATCTCATCAATCGAGAAGAAGAGGGAGAGACAGTACAAGCGGTATCAGTTGATTTAACCTCTCCTGCAAAATCTGGACGCCAGAAGAAATCACTATTAGCAACCATCCGCGATCCGCAAACCTACCGCGTTTCCAGTGTCACCATTGCCAATGGAGGAAACAACATTGGAATTTATGTACCGTTGTTTGCCAGTAGCAATCTTCCAAGTTTGGGCGTAATTCTGTGTGTTTGCTATTTCACTGTTGGGGTATGGTGTTTTCTCTCTTACAACCTGACTCGTAATCCTCTCATGGCTCCCGTTTTAACTCGCTATGGTCGAAAAATCTTCCCCTTTGTCTTAATTTACTTGGGACTCTCCATCTTGATTAAAAGTGAAACATATCGACTTTTACCTAGTCTGGCAATGCTTGGGAACTAAGTATGAAGCGATCGCAATTCCTGATGTAAACAAAAAATCAGCGATCGTTTCCCATCCACAAAGATTTATTAATCACTTGAATTTATCAATATGAATAAAAATAATATTTGCTCTTATCAATCAAGTTACCTAAAGTGAGAATAAAGCACATTATCAATGGCTCTTATAAAAGCAAGCCCACCAATAGGAATCAGATTATGAAGGAACTAATGAATCAATCAAACTCTAAAAAATTAACTCAGTGGCTCGTAAAAGCAGTGTTTCTGGTAGTTGTAGCCGGATTTACTCTGCTTATCCAGCCCAGCGCTAGAGCGCAAACACTAACACCATCCATATCTGCGGAATCTGAACTAGCTCCAGTTGAATTGCCAATGGAGTCTGTAACCGCCCCAGTAATATCTCCAGTTGTACCCCCAATGGAGCCTCTGACAGCACCAGTAATATCTCCAGTTATACCCCCAATAGTCTCTGTAGCAGCAAACGTTAGACATTTATTACAAACCAATGAATGTGTTGGCTGTAACCTGACTGGCGCAATGTTAAAGGATGCAAACCTGCAAGCAGCAAACTTAGAAGGTGCAAACTTGCAAAATGCAGACTTAGAAAGGGCTAACTTGCAGCAAACAAACTTACAAGGAGCTAACTTTCAAGGAGCAGATTTAGGCAAGGTAAACCTTTGGGGAGCAAACCTGGTAGGAGCAAACCTATTTGATGCAGACCTAGAAAAAGCCAACCTCCTGGGAGCAAATCTGCAAACCGCTAACTTACAAAACGCAGACTTGGAAAATACAAATCTCACTAATGCAAACATCCAAGGAGCTAACCTGATGGGCGTTGATTTGCAAGATGCAATCAGACCAGAAGGATTCGCTATTCAGTAATTATCACATAGCTTAACTGTTGGGTTCCATGCCCGCCCGGAAATAAATTTCCGGGCTAATAGGCTAAAGTCTACTGAAGTAGACTGGAGATTTTTGGCGATATTTAGTCATCTTCAGATGACTTTATCTATGAGACGGGAATTTCAATTCCCGGCGGACAAGCGCTTTCGCGTTAAGTTGACACCAATGAGCAATCCTGTGCCCTTACGATTGTACAAATTGAATAACAAACATCAAAAGCCTGTATTCATAGCTGAATCGGCCTTTAATTAATTTGTAATTCGTAATAAATGTAGACACAAAGGTGTTTGCCGCAGGCTACCACAGAGACGCAGAGAACACAGAGAGAGGAGAAATAGAGAGGATATTTAAAAAGTATTTTTGGTAACATCAAAGCTTCTTCCCAGAGGGCTTTCTGGGATATTTGGTGACTTTTCAAACATCCTCTTAATGGCAAAATATTGTTAGTCAATTAATTCCATCAATTCTTTTGTTTTCAAATCAGCTGCTATCGGTTGAGAACATGCAATCTGAGGAGAGATAGAGCAAATAGCCTCAGTGGTTGTTTCAAAACAATTTGATAACCCAATTGTATTTAACAATCCTGTACGTTCTAGTAGTTGTTGGACTTCGGGTTGTAAACCTGTGAGAATTAAGCGGCAATTGTGCCGTTCCAAGTCGTGATAAATATCCTCTAAAGCTACTAACCCAGTTGTGTCCATATTTGGCACAAACCGCAACCTCAGAATTAAATATTTCACTTCCGGTTCATCGCGGAGGAAAGTAGCAAACCGTTCAGCAGCACCAAAAAATACGGGGCCATCTACCCGATAAACGGCGATTTCTTTACCTAATTCCAAAGGAGTACCAGGGGGAAATACTTCGGTTTCAGGTATTTTAACTAGGCTTAAATCGCTCATCCGTTTAATGAACAAGGCTCCGGCTGCAATCAATCCCACTTCGACAGCAAGAACTAAGTCAAACAAAATTGTCACTAGCCAAGTGAGAATCATTACAGCAAAGTCGGAGTAGGTAGCACGCATTAATAAACCAATGGCTTCCCACTCAATCATTCGCAGGCTAACCACCATGAGAATCCCAGCAAGTGCAGCTAAAGGAATCTGTGCTGCTAGGGGTGCTAAAGTTAAAACGATGATGGCTAAAGCAAGTCCATGAATTACCCCAGATAGTCGGGTTTTGCCGCCAGAACGGACATTCACAGCAGTCCGAGCGATCGCACCTGTGGCGGGAATGCCACCAAAAAATGGCACAATCATATTAGCCAAACCTTGACCAATTAATTCGCGATCGCTATTATGTTTCTCGCTGACTGTCATCCCATCAGCCACTACCGCCGATAACAAAGATTCAATACTTCCCAGTGCAGCTAAAGCCAAAGCCGGGTTAATTAGTTCTCGAATCACACTAAAATCATTCCAGTGGGGAATACCTTGAGGCATCGGTAAAGATTGAGGAATCGTGCCAATTGTTGGTACATTCAGATGGAAAGCAGAAGCGATCGCAGTTGCTAACACCAGTCCCACTAAAGAACCTGGTATTGTCGTATTGATTCTCGGCCATAAAACATTAGTTGCAATTACTACTACTGCCAAGGCAACTGCCGCCCAGTTTAAAGCTTCTACATGAGTTAAACTTTGCCACAGTCCCGGTAAAAAATGTTCGCTACGTGGTAATTTCAAACCAAAGAAATTATTTAACTGACCACAAAAAATAATCACGGCAATACCATTAGTAAAACCTGCCGTCACCGGATAGGGAATAAACTTTACTAACTGTCCAAGTTTGGCAACCCCCAAGGCAATCTGGATAATTCCAGCCATTACCCCAGCAATCCAAACTTTCTCAAGGCCGTACTTGGCGACAATTCCCACCAATACCACAGCCATTGCACCTGTTGGCCCTGTAATCTGTACTGACGAACCACCAAAAATTGCGGCGACAATTCCCGCCACAATCGCGGTGTAAAGTCCCGCTTTTGGTTCCACACCACTGGCTACCGCAAAGGCTAAAGCTAAAGGCAATGCTACCACTGCTGCTGTTAGTCCTCCCGTCAAATCGCCACGCAGTCCACCAAACAAGCGACTCAGACGCAAAAGTAGAGGTTCTTTGAGGATATCAGATGTTGCCATATCGTCATTTTCAACTCTTGTATACAATTTGTTGAAGCACACCCAAATGTTATTCCATCTTTTCGGTAGATTTCATCAGAGTTGTTGATAATTCCCCGATTGCGTATGGGTTTTGGTTCAAGTTCGCCTATTTGCTAATTCAAAGCGTAGGTTTGCTTGACATACTAAATATAGTATGTATATAAAAGTTGGCGATCGCTACAGAGTTCTTTAGCAGGGAAAAAATTCTCTCATAAGGTTGAGAGCGATCGCTTATATTTATCCGCAATAATAAATTAACTTATAGGTTTTTTGTTTATTTATTCCCACCCTTCAAAGTTCACATGACTAAAGATATGCAACGCGAATTTACCAACCGCGATGATTTATTAGCTTATCTGCGCGAACAATTTCCAGGTGCAGCAGAACGCGATGGACACATCAGCGAAACAGTCGGGGGACACAAAGCCGCACAAAAAACGCTGCAAAAAATTGACCCAGTTCGCTACGCCCAAACACGTAATTTCTTCACAGGTGCAGTCACGCGACTTTCGCCTTATATTCGTTATGGAGTTTTGAGTTTGCGAGAAATTCGAGATTATGTCCAAAACTCGGTACAACACCAAGATGATGCGACGAAACTAATTAACGAGTTAGGTTGGCGCGACTACTGGCAACGGTTGTATATAAAGTTAGGGAATGAAATCTGGAAAGACCAGGAAGAGTATAAAACTGGTTACACTGTGGGCGAATATGCACCCGAATTACCGCAAGATATCAGAGAAGGAACCAGTGGCAGAGTTTGCATCGACAGCTTTAGCCGTGATTTGAGAGAAACTGGCTATCTACATAATCACGCACGAATGTGGCTAGCAGCTTACATTGTCCATTGGCGGCGTATTCGTTGGCAAACAGGAGCCAAGTGGTTTCTTGAACACCTTTTAGATGGAGATCCTGCTAGTAATAATATGTCATGGCAGTGGGTTGCTAGCACTTTTAGTCATAAACCGTATTTTTTCAACCGTGAGAATTTAGAACGCTACACCAAAGGCGTTTATTGCCAAAAATGTCCGCTTTCTGGTCATTGTGATTTTGAAGGCAGTTATGAAGAATTAGAACAGCGACTTTTTCCCAAAGGCGAATTTAGCAAACAAGCTAACAGCCAAAGTTGGCAGCGTGGAAAGAAGAAGTAGGGGAGCAGGGAGAGTAGGGGAGGACAAGGGTGACAAGGAAGAGAATAATGACAATTGACATCCTCACCGCCGTGAACGCACTCTTAAGAAGGAGTAATGAGTAACAAGTAATAAGTAATGAGTAAATACCCATTTTTCATCCATTCATTACTCATTACTCCTTACTTTAAAGCCGTGCTGGAAACACGGGGTTTTAAACCCATTTTTCTGATAACAAATGACAAATGACAAATGACAAATGACAAATGACAAAATCAATTGTTTGGATACATGGAGACTGCCTTAGTCCAAATAATCCCGCATTACAAAAATACCCCGATGCGCCAGCTATTTGGGTTTGGGACGAGGCTTTGATAGAAGAATGGCAATTGAGTCTCAAACGCATCGCTTTTATCTACGAATGTTTGTTAGAGTTGCCCGTTGTTATTCGTCGTGGCAATGTGGCACAAGAAATTTTAGCTTTTGCTCAAGAACATGATGCGAATTTAGTTGTCACAGCCAATAGTCCCAGTCCCCGGTTTAATGATATCTGTAATCAAATGGAGCCTTCTATAGCAGTAGAAGTGCTAGAGGTAGAACCATTTTTTGACTATGACGGCTATATTGACCTGAAACGGTTCTCACGCTATTGGAAAGTGGCTCAAAATTATATTCCCTCACCCTAAGTCTTTCTCCCAATTTGGGAGAAGGGGTTGGGGCAATACGCTTGGGTTAAGGCTAAAAACCTTAGGACTTACGCATTGACAGACATGAATCAATTCGCAATTCGCAATTAAACTAAGCCCGACAGTAGGGGTGGGGTTTCTACCTACCTTGAGACAGAAAGATTTTTTCTCTACGAGACGCTACCGCAAACGCGCCACTTGCTGGCGTTCAGTCCTGATGGTAAAACACTGGTAAGTGGCGGTAATGGCGGAAGCATCCAGATTTGGAATGAATTTACTCTCGACTCTGGATTATCTGGGGAATGGTGGGAAGTCTTGGGCGTAAATCAGAGCGATCGCCCCAATGTTGTTAAAATTGCCTACCGTCGATTAGCAAGATTGTATCATCCTGATGTTAATAGTTCTGCGATCGCAAAAGCCTCAATGCAAGCAATTAATCAGGCTTATAAAGAATTCCAGTAGCAGATAACATGAAGTTAGCAGTTTATCGATGCTAGTCAAAATATGAATAATATTTGAGGAGATAAGCTGTTGCACCTTTAATTTGCACTAATATTTTTCCAATATGATTGTGAGGTGGGCAACATGAGTGCCCTGATAATGCAAGTTGTATACGTAACAGCTTAGTGTTATGTAATATTTAACCCTTGAGATGTATTGACATATTAAGTTTTTCGAGAATTCATCTTGCATATTCTGAAAAAAAGTTATAAGTTATTAGATAATAGGGGAATAATCTGACTTCTTAGTGTCAAAAACTAATCCTGATCAAGTAAATATACTGTAACCAGTTTTAACTTCACACAAACCCTAAACAGCACTGAAGATATGTTTTTGTTTGTTAAAGTAAAGATTCCAGGTATACAACGGAACAATAAATAATCTAAGAATATATCTTGTGTGACTGTTTTTAAGAATCATGTTACTACTTGCGGTGGAGAGCAACAACGATAATTCACCAAAATAGTAATAGATTATCAGCAATTAGCTAACAATAAAGTTGCATAAATTTCAGCAGATTTATTCCTTGTTAGTTGATTAAATTTTCTCCCAATTATATTTGCTATTCAAGGAATCGTTTTTGTTATGCTGAGAATAGCAAAAATAATAAATAAAGACGCATCTACCACAAATTTACAACCAAAATGGAGTTATTCTGGCGATGCACCTAAACGAATTGGAAACTACTGAAAATTCAAAAGAAGTCGAAGAGGCCTGGCAAGCACTAGAAAAATCAATTCTCTATTATCAAGGTCGCCCTGTGGGGACAGTAGCGGCTTATGATGCCTCTGTAGAGGCGCTCAATTACGATCAGTGCTTTGTCCGGGATTTTGTCTCTTCTGCTCTAATTTTTCTGATTAAAGGTAGAACAGATATTGTTCGTAATTTCTTAGAAGAAACCTTAAAGTTACAGCCTAAAGAAAAGGCATTAGATGCCTATAAGCCAGGACGAGGATTAATCCCAGCTAGCTTTAAAGTGATATCAGAAAATGGGCAAGAATATTTAGAAGCAGACTTTGGCGAACATGCGATCGCTAGAGTTACACCGGTAGATTCTTGTCTATGGTGGATTATTTTATTGCGTGCTTATGTCGTCGCCACAGAAGATTTTTCTCTGGCCTATCAACCTGAATTCCAAAGTGGGATTAGGTTGATCATGGAAATCTGCTTGGCGAATCGTTTTGATATGTACCCAACGCTGTTGGTTCCAGATGGTGCTTGTATGATTGACCGTCGTATGGGCATTTATGGGCATCCTCTAGAACTACAAGTCCTTTTCTACACAGCATTACGTGCATCTCGTGAACTGCTAATTTGTCAAGGAAATTATGATATTGTTGCAGCCATTGATAACCGATTGCCTCTTTTATGCGCTCATATCCGTCAGCATTATTGGATAGATATTAATCGTCTGAATGCAATTTACCGCTTCAAAAGTGAAGAATATGGCAAGGGTGCTGTTAATCTGTTCAATATATATGTAGATTCTGTTCCCTATTATGAATTAGATAAGTGGTTGCCCAAAAAAGGTGGTTATCTAGCAGGTAATGTTGGGCCGTCACAGCTAGATACTCGTTTCTTTTCACTCGGAAACTTAATGGCAATCATTTCTGACTTAGCCACCGAAGAACAGTCACAAGCAATTATGACTCTCATTGAGGAACGATGGGATGACTTGGTGGGAGATATGCCAATGAAAATTTGTTTCCCCGCTTTAGAACATGAAGAATACAGGATTGTAACTGGATGCGATCCTAAAAATATACCTTGGTCTTACCATAATGCTGGTAGTTGGCCAGTTTTAATGTGGATGTTGGCAGCTGCGGCTGTGAAAACTAACAAAACAAGTCTTGCACAAAAAGCGATTGAAATTGCCCAACCACGTCTCCTTGAAGATGAATGGCCAGAATATTACGACGGTAAGAAAGGGCGACTAATTGGGAAACAAGCTAGGAAATATCAAACTTGGACAATTACTGGGTTCTTATTAGCAAAAGAGCTGATGGCAAACCCAACATACTTACCATTAATCAGCTTTGGAAAATTACCGGCAGAACAGGTTTCTAGAGCGTGTGAATTTGAAATTGCCAGTGTAGTAGACCCGTACATGTCTCGATAGGGAAGTTATTCAATTTTGGATTTTAGATTTTGGATTTTAAATTTTTCCTTCAATCCAAATTCAAATCTAAAATTGATAGAGTTAGGAGCTATTCAATTTTGGATTTTAAATTTTTCTTGAATCCAAAATTGAAAATCTAAAATCTAAAATTGGCAGAGTTAGGAGTTAGAATACAAAAGCCTTCTGACTCCTGAATCAAGTTTCCATGATAAACCCCCGTCAACTAGCTTTTATCGCCCTGCGAGATGTTCATAAGGGGGCTTATGCTGATGTTGCCCTAGATAGAGTACTACAAAAAGTTGATTTGGCTGATTGCGATCGCCGCTTGGTGACAGAATTGGTTTATGGGAGCGTCAGAAGGCAACGCACTCTCGATACTCTTATCGATCAACTCGCTAAAAAGAAATCTCATCAACAGCCCCAAGACCTCCGCACCATCTTACATCTGGGTTTTTACCAGCTGCGTTATCAAGAGCGTATTCCCGCCTCAGCTGCCGTTAATACCACAGTCCAACTCGCTAAAGAAAACGGTTTTTCTGGACTCACAGGTTTTGTTAACGGTCTATTGCGCCAGTATCTCAGACAAGCAGAGGGGCAGAGGGGCAGAGAAGCAGAGGAGAAAGATTCTTTGTTACTTCCCCAATCCCCAATCCCCCATTTTGATCCATTACAACTTCCAGAAAACCCAGTGGAACGCTTGGGCATTTTACACAGCTTTCCTGACTGGATTATTCAAGTTTGGCTAGAACAATTGGGTTTAGACGACACAGAAAAACTATGTGAATGGATGAACCAATCACCAACAATTGATTTACGCATCAACCCTCTTCGTACTTCTATTGAAGAAGTTGAGATGGCGTTGCTATCTGCTGGTGTTTTGGTGAAACGAATTCCTTTTTTACCCCAAGCTTTACGATTAATTGGTAGTGCTGGATCAATTCAAAAACTACCGGGTTTCACAGAGGGTTGGTGGACTGTACAAGATAGTAGCGCTCAATTAGTAGGACATTTGCTCGACCCCCAACCAGGTGAGGTGGTAATTGATGTTTGTGCTGCACCAGGAGGGAAAACAACCCACATCGCTGAGTTAATGGGGGATAAGGGTAAAATTTGGGCTTGCGATCGCACTTCTTCTCGTCTTCGCAAACTCCAAGAAAATTCTCAACGGCTGAATTTACAATCTATTCAGATTTACACCGGCGACAGTCGTCATTTTACCCAATTTCAAAACACCGCAGACCGCGTATTACTCGATGCTCCATGTTCCGGTTTGGGAACTATGCACCGTCATGCTGATGCGCGTTGGCGACAGACACCAAAATCTGTCCAAGAACTTTCGGTGCTGCAACAAGAATTAATAACACATACATCGAATTTTGTCAAGCCTGGTGGTGTACTAGTTTATGCCACCTGTACACTGCATCCAGCAGAAAATGAACAAGTAATTTCGGCATTTTTAGCTAAGTCACCTGATTGGCAAATTGAGTCTCCCAAAGGTCTTGAGTTACCTGATTCTGCCCAGATCGCGCCACAAGGATGGTTTAAGGTCTGGCCCCATCGACAGGACATGGATGGGTTTTTTATGGTGCGCTTAAGAAAAACCAATAATTCCGAATGAATACTGTTTGGGATTGTACGATTTGGTGGAGGCCTGAATCTACCAGAGGAGGCAGCAATGGTTTCCCCTTCCAATGTGAAAAACTTAGTAAAAATCCTGATTGGAGCAGCCTGGATCGATGGCAGAATCCAGCCAGAAGAACGGCAATATCTCCGCGAAATAGCTCAAGCAAAAGGTTTAGCTAACGACCCAGAAATTAAGCCTTGGCTGTACGAATTAGTTCCTGTGCAGCCAAAAGAATGCTATGAGTGGGTGCGGGAGTATTTAGGCGATCGCCCCAGCCTTGAAGATTGTGAAAATCTAATTGAAGCCATCAGTGGCTTAATTTATAGCGATGGCGAAGTGGCCGTCGAAGAAGCCAGACTCCTGACGGAATTGCAGGATATAGCAAAGCCGAATGAGTCAACTCAACCGGCTCATACTGCGCTTCTCAAACAAATTCAAAAGCTTTACCGTCGTTGGGTTGAAGTGCAAAACTAATCATAGTCAAAAGTCAAAAGTCTAATAACTAATGACCAATGACCAATGACCAATGACTAAATTATGACTTCGGTTCACCCAGACCCGGAGTTTCTTCTTTATCAATCTTAGGTACAAAATCAGGACGCTCTTTGCTTTCCCAACCTGCGGGGCGTTTCGAGTTGTACCAAGCTATTGACCCAATAGTGACAGCAGCAACAAAACCAACAACATACACCAAGGTAAAAGCCACGGGAAAATGAGGACCAGCATCTATAGCTGGTGCTGCTGTTTGCATAAAAAATAAATGCATGATTATATTCTCCAAGGTTAGGTAACACTACTTAACACACTATAAGATGAGCGTATCACCTAACATCCCCCCGAAGTTGAGTTTTGGGAAAAGGTTAAAGGTTAAAGGGTAAAGGTTAAAGGGTAAAGGGTAAAGGGTAAAGGATAAAGGTTAAAGGTTTTTTCTTTCCCCTTTCCCATTCCCTTTTTTCCGTTAACCGAAAAGTATTGCCCCTCTGCCTCTTTTCAATGCAAATCCACAACCTCAATCCTTAGGAGGTCTAAGTCTATCCCGCCAGCTAGGCTGTGGCGATGAAGAACCTGAAGAACCGGAACTATTGCTAGGAGACGACTCTGGCCGAGTTCTTCGAGGCGAGGGAGAATCTGATTCTACTCTTCGCCGCCGTGGGGTAGATGATTCCCCTGAAGAGTTACTAGAATTTGATTCGCTGCGATCGCGCCTTCTCCGTCTTGGGGTAGAATCGCTTGATTGCTGTTCATCTTGAGAATAGCTCCTCCGGTTTCTCCGTCTTTGAGATGAACCACTATCCTCAGAATTTCTAGCACTTTCCCCTTCTGAGTCATCATCAGAGGCAATAGAACGATTCACCACTTGCTTGGGTTTAATGGACTGGGCTTTGATTGTGCCTTTGCGACCTTCTAATTTGGGTCGTTTGGGAAACTTTTCTACTGGCATCCCCTCTACCGCTTTTTCCATAAATTCGTGCCAGGTGTAAGCGGCACTACTACTACTACCATCTGTAGGACGGTTATCATCGTTACCTAGCCAGACTCCTGTCACCATCTGGGGAATGTAGCCAATAAACCATAAATCGCGGGCTTCGTCTGAGGTACCGGTCTTGCCTGCAACTGGTCTATTATCTAATTGGGCAGCACCACCAGTTCCCGCCTCGACAACGTTGCGTAGCATCCAAGTCATGATGGCGGCACTGTCAGCGTCAAGGGCCCGTTTTGACTTGAAATTAGCTGACCAGATTACTTTGCCTTGGCGGTTGAGGATGCGGGTAATACCATGAGGTTCTGTGTGCAATCCAAGAGTCGCAAAACTACCATAAGCGCTGGTCAACTCTAGTAGATTGACTTCATTTGAGCCAAGAGCCAAAGAGTAGGTGGGCTTGAGTTCAGATTTTATCCCCATATCATGGGCAAGTTTTATCGTGGGCGTAAATCCCACATCAATCAACACCTTCACCGCAATAATATTAACAGAGCGGGTGAGGGCATCCCTCATGTTCATTGAACCGTGGAAGTTTTCACTATAGTTTTTCGGTTCATAGCCGTCTACGACAAAGGGCGAATCCTCATAGCTATCGTAGGGGCTTTTACCGCTAGCGATCGCAGTTGCATATACAAACCCTTTAAATGTCGATCCTGGCTGCCGTTGTGCCTGAGTAACCCGATTAAACTGGTTTTTACCAAAGTCTTTTCCCCCCACCATTGCCTTAATTTCACCGTTGCGGGGGTCTATGGCTACCATTGCTGCTTGCTTAAAGTTTTCCCAGCGTCCTTGATTTCGTAACGTTTTCCCAACTGCTTCTTCTGCAATTTTTTGCCAACTTGGGTTGAGCGTGGTTTCTACTACTAGACCCCCACTTTTTAGGACATTAGCAGAAACATACTTCGGCAATTCTTTTTGAATGTAGCTGGTAAAGTAGGGTGATTCTACTTGGACTCGTTTGGGTAAACTGCTTTTAAGGGTTAATGGCTCCTGGATAGCTGCTTGCCTTTGTTCTGGGGTAATAACTCCATCTTCTTGCATCCGTAATAATACTAAGTTACGCCGCCGGATTGCCGCTTCGGGATTTTTGTCGGGAGCGTACAAGCTAGGAGCAGGAGCTAATCCCGCAATCGTTGCCATTTCTGCTAGAGAAAGTTGGTCTGGCGACTTACTAAAATATACCCAGGCTGCATCTGCCACACCGTAAGCTCCAGATCCCAAATAAACCAGATTCAGGTAACGCTCTAGAATCTGATCTTTGGTTAATTCTTGCTCCAGTTTTTGGGCTAGGCGGACTTCCTTGAGTTTGCGCCAGATTGTCTGTTCTTGTTTCAAAAACAGAATCCGTGTTAGTTGTTGGGTGATGGTGCTACCACCTTCTACCACACCTTGCGATCGCAAATTATTCAAACCTGCTCTCACAATCCCTTGCGGATCGACTCCGTTGTGTTGCTTAAATCTTCTATCTTCTGAGGCGATGAAAGCTTTTTTTAAATTATCTGGTATTTGTTCCAGCTTTAGCTGTTCTCTGGTTGCTTCACCTTGTTGTTGTAATATGCTGCCATCAGCAGCTTTAATGGTCAGTGTTTGCTCTCTGAGTACGGCATTCAACTCGGACTGATCTGGCAAAGTCCGATCTATTGAATTGATGACGTAGATCAAGGCGACTATTCCACCACCTACACCCAAGCCTGCCCAAAACCAGATGCGGCGGTAGAATGGTTTACCGCCAGTTGCCCTATTGGCCCTCATCCTAGATGGTAAAATTTTCATTTTGCTCGGTAACTGCCTCGTCTGCGCCAGATTTGCTGGTGGTAAGCTCTCATTTGTTCCTCCTTGTCCAGAGTCACTCAAATTAGTTGGTCTTCGCTTGAACCAGGAGGTTAGCTTCCCCACGTCAGTTCCTCGCTCAAAGTAGTAACTATATAACCAACCATCAATCAGCTTTGGGGTTATAGCACTACCTTTGTGTTAGTATAATATCCCATAAATTAATTAACTAAATTCATCATAAAAATAATGTTTTTTAGATTTGATTAATTTAGTTTTGTAAAAATGCTGGCAATTTTGATATTAGCAATATAACTATTGACATTTCCTGAAACAGGTGCAGCAAAGTATCCCCAAAGACAGCCCGAAATCAGCTTACTTCAGGAGAGTCAGATGCCTATTGCTAGCTACGCCAAAGCAAAACCCAGACGTAGCGCCATCGCCCTTGGTAGTAATATCGGCGATTCCCAGACAGTTTTAGAAGCAGCAGTAGAGATTTTAGCCCAAACGCCAGGTATTCTCTTAGAAGCCAGATCCAACTGGTATCAAACCAAAGCTGTAGGGCCACCACAGCCAGATTACCTCAATGGCTGCGTCACATTGCAGGTAGAAATTCTACCCCAGCAGTTATTAGAAATTTTGTTAGGGATTGAACAACAATTTGGGCGTGTGCGTCAGGAACGCTGGGGACCACGCATCCTAGATTTAGATTTGTTATTATATGATGACATTGTGATGGATACGCCAAATCTCCAGATTCCCCACCCACGAATGCGGGATCGGGCCTTTGTGTTAGTACCACTAGCAGAAATTGCGCCAGATTGGCTAGAACCAGTTTCCGGGTGTGTTATTAAAGAACTGCTGAAAGAGGTAGACTGTTCAGATGTACATTTATGGGTGGGCAATAAAAATTACCATCCTTAAAGGTAGAAGAACGCTGATTTTGCCTCTGTATTCACAGATAATCAGATTTTAATATGCCATTAGGTAGAGAATTACCACAACTACTAAGACAACGCCTGTTTTATAAAGGACGCAAGTTTGATTTTGAAGTTAATCGCTTGCGTTTGCCGAATAAATCAGAAGGAGAATGGGAATGTATTCGTCACCCTGGTGGTGCCCTAGCTGTGCCAGTGACAGCAGAAGGTAAACTTGTGCTGGTGCGCCAGTATCGTTTTGCAATTCAGGGACGGATATTAGAATTTCCGGCGGGGACAGTGGAAGTAAATGAACAGCCTTTAGAAACAATACAGCGTGAAATCGCTGAAGAAACTGGCTATAGTGCCCAAAAATGGGATAAATTAGGCGAATTTTTCCTAGCTCCCGGCTATTCTGATGAAATTATCTATGCTTTTCTGGCGCGAGATTTAGAAAAGCTGGAGACACCACCACCACAAGATGGAGACGAGGATATCGAAACTGTGTTTTTGACTCCCGAAGAATTAGAAAAAGCTATTCTGGAGGGAGAGCCGGTAGATGCTAAATCTGTTTCTAGCTTTTTTCTGGCGCGTCCGTTTTTAATTTAATACTCTTTCCTTATGCTGCTAGAGTTAGCGATCGCAGATGCTTACGGTGCAGGCTTTGAATACGCAGATGAGATGATCGTTAACAACGACTTGAGTCGATACGTCGAACATCCGCGTTTTCGACTCATTCCTGGCAGCTATACTGATGACACCCAGATGAGCATTGCCATTGCAGAAGTGATTGTTGCTCAAACACCGTGGACGCCAGAAGTTTTAGCCGATAGTTTTGTTAGAGCCTTCAAGCGTGATGAGAGAGAGGGTTATTCTAGAAATTTCTACCATTTTCTGGGAGAAATTCAGGATGGGGAAGAGTTTTTAACGAAAATTAACCCTGATAGTGACAAAAGCGGTGGGGCGATGCGTGCAGCACCCATTGGCATCTATCCGACACCAGAAAAAGTCATTGAGGCGGCAACAATTCAAGCCGCAATTACCCACAATACACCCGATGGGATTAATGCTGCCGTTGCAGCTGCCTTAATGTCACATTATTTTATCTATCGACTGGGAGCAAAGCGCAAATTAGGACTATTTCTAGAAGGTTATGTATCTGGTGAATGGTCTAAACCGTGGGAAGGTAAGGTAAAGTCCAAAGGCTGGATGAGTGTTAGAGCCGCGATTACTGCGGTGATGCGAAATGACACTATGAGCGAACTTTTACAAGATTGTATCGCTTTTACCGGGGATGTGGATACCGTAGGTGCGATCGCTCTAGCTGCTGGTTCTTGTAGCGAAGAAATTACTCAAGACATTCCCGATCATCTTGTCATAGGGTTAGAGAATGGAGCTTACGGTAGAGATTACCTCATCCAACTAGATAAGCAGCTAATGAGTTTAGTCAAAAACTCGTAGTCATCGCGTCTAGCCCTTTGAGATGACATTTAATTACATCTACCTACTTAGCGCTTCTCATTTGAATGAGAAGCGTTATTTGTTACCTTGGCTAGAGTGACATAGAAATTGACTTAGAGTCAAAGTTGTAAGAGCATGACAGGAAGAAGCTCATAACTCATAAATATGTGTCTTTATGCCATACACATATATATTTCATACAGATGAGAAAAATTACAACTTTTAACAGTGCTGGTAAACTAACTGCTCTTTTGTTCCTGATAACTCTCTTCCTGACGCCTTGTGTGATTGTCAATGCAGGTGAACGCGGCGTATTGATGAAATTTGGCGAAGTACAAAACCAAATATTAGGAGAAGGACTCCACTTAATTATTCCTGTAGTCAACACCGTGAAAAAGTTGAGTATTCGAGTCCAAAAACAAGAAATTTCGGCTGAGGCTTCTTCCAAAGATTTACAAAATGTTTTCGCTGATGTCGCTCTTAATTGGCATATTATTCCGCAGGAAGTAAATGTTATTTTTCAAGAAATTGGAGATGAGCAAAATGTAGTCATTCGGATTATTAACCCAGCAGTAGAAGAAGTAATAAAAGCAGTCATAGCAAAGTATACTGCTGAAGAAATTATTACTAAACGAGGAGAAGTCAAAAGTGGAGTAGATGAGGCATTATCCACACGACTGGGTAGCTATCATGTTGCAGTTGATGATATTTCTCTAGTTCATGTTCATTTTTCAGAACGATTTGATGAGGCGGTAGAGGCGAAGCAGATTGCTGAACAAGAAGCAAAACGAGCAGAGTTTATCGCACTGAAAGCAACAAGACAGGCTGAGGCTAAAGTTAATTTAGCTAAAGGTGAGGCTGAGGCAAACAGATTATTACGTGATGGTTTAACTCCAGAAATTCTGCAAAGGCAAGCAATCGAAAAATGGAATGGGAAGCTACCATTAATTGTCAGTAAAGAGTCTCCAAAATTCTTGAATTTAAGTGAACTTTTAAAATTTAATTGAAAGTAATCTTCGTTGTTCGTAACTCATGCACAAATTGATATATTTGCTACAGAAAAATTGTAGGAGCGCACATTAGTATGCTCCTACAACCCATACCCTTCTAAAAAAGCAATCAACTAAATTAACTGTTGGAGAATAAAATAGGTACATCAAGAATCTTCAACTGGATCAATAGTACGATCAACAGCGTATAAACTGTTGAGGAAATTAGACCTGTGAATAATTCTTTTTTGAGATTATGCTCTTGAGGTTCTTTTTGAAAAATTTCCTTAGAACCAAACTGCATCAATAAAATCCCCACAATATTAGAGAGCCAGTATCCGATAATTGAAGCAGGTAGAAGTAATTTTGGTGAAAAGAAACTACATACATACCCAAAACCATAAGCTATTGGCAGATTAAATAGTAAGTCATTCCACCAACATAGTGGTGACAATAAATATCCCAGTACTATTAAAAATCCACCTCTGAGTTTTTTGAAAATATCTTTTTTGAACTCTTTTGGATTAGACGGTTGCACCTTCTCTAGCTCTGTGTCTTCTGTTAGATTCAATTCTTGACTAACGTTTTGGACGCTTTCCATAAAAATCCACTATTCCTCTGATCTTAGTGTAGTTTAATATATAAACTAAATTAAAGTCTAGTATCAGGAGTTATAATATTTTCGATTTTTAATGCTGAAAGCCTTATAATTGCACAGTCTCAGCAAAATAATAAAAAGTAGAATTGAGGTTTAAATCAAATGCAACTTGAGAATATCTGATTTAAACTAGATAAAATGTTTGAAAAGTCTTCTTATTGGTAGCAAAATATTCTATATCCCCCCAAATCTCTCTATAAATCAATACGCTTGGGTTAAGGGCTACTGGCAACAATTTTGGGTTTTATAGACGCGATAAATCGCCGTCTATACAAATGTTTTGGGCTTATCTGAACTGTATCGCTCTATAAATTGGGGGACTTTGATTCCGATTACACGCTATTTAGGAAACCTGAGTAAAATATAAAATTTGATACACTATTGAGACAATCAACATTTATTTATCGCTCAATAAGTTTTAAAATTAGAATATATCTTGATCCGATTATAGCACACGATGATATCCAACACCGATACTACAATAGCCAGAGCTTTCTTCCTTTGGGAGTAGGTAGATGTGGAGTAGCAAAATTTTTATATTCTTACATATAGCATGGGCAGAAATTTGAACTAATAATAGCTACAATAAAATTACTGAGGCATCTTAATCGGAAAATGACAGACTTAACTCCAAATAGCAACTTTTTAATAGCAGGAATTGTTTTTATAACAATTGCTGTAATCGGGAAATCTAAATTAGCTTTTATTGAAATCAATCCTGGTTTTTTTGGCAGACTTTTGGCCCTAATTATTGGGACTTCGAGTCTATTATATGCTTTGGGATTGCTCAATTTTTCAGTCGGAAATCTGGATTTATTAAGAACTTCTCTGACAGAACAAATAAAACAGAGCGTAGGTTCAATTAACGAGCTTTTGCAAGGTTCATAAATCAGTCAGAAAAATTTATTCCTGGCGTCAGATCAAGGGTTAAGGGGGAAATATTGAGTTTAGTCCTTTAACCCTTATATTACTAATAATATGCTCCGACAAGACTATAAGTTAGACTAGCCATTACTAGTAAAGTAACAATCACATAAATAAATTCTCGCTGTAGTAAAAAAGTTAATAGGGAAATAAAAACGCGCAAAATTGGAGTCGCAATTAGTAGTAGCAGCCCGAGTTGAATAATGCCGCGTAGGCGTAGCCCGCTATAGGCATTGCTACTTGATAAAACTACTTTTACTACACCTACAGGTGAGCGAAATTCCGATGGTTCTCCTCGAAAAAAGCGATATTCCGCAGGTTCAGCACCGTGATTAATCAAGTAGAGTATACCCCCTAATAAAACCACAGCACTAGCTATCAAAACTCCATATTTCATGAGGTTACTGAGCAAATATTCTAATTGCTGCTCGCTTAATGTTTTGATGATGTTATTGTTAACATCAATTTCAGCTTCATTAGGCAATTGTGCTACTGTATTAGTGTTTTGTTCTTTTAATTTTTCGATATTAGAGTCTGGATCTTCTTGCGGTAAAGTTAGTGTAACCACTTCACTATTTGGTTGTGCTAGTAATGGCCAACGAAAGCTATTATTAAATTTATACATTTTACAGCCCCCCTATTAAACTGTTGTAGACCATCTTCAAAGCCATTACCACCAGCACAACACTGAAGATAATTCTTAAAATCTGCGTTTTAGCGCCTGTCAATACTCGTGCGCCTAAGAAAGCGCCAGGTAATACCCCCAACATCACCGGCATAGATAATCCTGGATCGATGTAGCCTCGTGCTAGGTAAACTCCAGTTGATGCTGCTGCTGTCACGCCAATCATAAAATTGCTGGTGGTGGTAGAAACTTTGAAGGGTAGACGCATAGTTTGATCCATCGCCAATACCTTGAATCCCCCAGAACCAATACCAAGTAACCCGGAAAGTACCCCAGCTATTAACATCACACCAAATCCCATTGGTACTGAATGAACTTGGTAAGACATTACTCCCTCTGGAGTTGGATAACTACTATTCAGTTTGAGATAATTTGCGATCGGATCTATTACTTCATCTTCAGCGTGTTCTATTCTGGGTCGTTGTGAAAGGTATGCTGAATAAATCAGGACGATCGCTAGCACGATAGTTAGGGCTTTTACAGAAACAAAAGTAGCGATCATTGCTCCTGCGATCGCACCAATGGTTGTTGCTACTTCTAAAAACATTCCCAATCGCAAATTAGTATAGCCTTTTTTAATATAAGTAGATGCTGCACCCAAAGAAGTAGCGATTACAGATACAAGTGAAGCACCGACGGCGTATCGAATATCAACGCCAAATACCGAAGTTAATAAGGGAACAATTACTACTCCACCCCCTAGCCCAGTTAGCGCCCCTAAGAAGCCAGCGCTAAATGAACCAATCCAAATAAGTAATGAAAATTCTAAAGTAGTCAAATTTAATTCCTCTTTTTTTACATGTATATCAAGATGCCAAAATATTTTTTGTATTATTTAAAACTTAATCGATATTTTTACTACTGACTACAGATATAGCTGTTTAAATCGTGTGTCATACCCTAATGCTTGGATATTTAAGAGTCAGAAGCCAAAAGAAACTTGAATGCCTAACTTCTCATTCAAAAGCCTCATTAAGTTCATAAAAGTGTAAAGATTAAATCAATACTAGAGACTGGTATTGTCGTAGGTGCAATTAATTACAGCAAGAGATTGCACCAGCACTTCCGAGAAGCAAAGACAATCTAGTTTTAAACCATAATGGGATAACTTTTTTTCATTAAGCAAGTTTTGACCTTTGCAATGGCGCATATCTCGATGGAGATATAGGGAATTATGTGTTATATTTTTTGAGTAAATTTTATTTTTTCTTGACTAGTCTCTGACTGATACTTACAGATATCAATATATCTCTAACTTAATGCATATATCTTTGGTTGTATTTCTAAAGATATATTTAATGCTACCCGATGTATTTCCTAGAATCAAGTATTAGTAAAAATCTAATCTTACTTTTTATTCACAAAGATAAAATTGCGTGCAGGAATTAAACATATAGGAATACTTCAAATTTATCTTCATCAATGAAGATCACTGTAAACACTTAAATGCTTGCAAAAATCAATACATACAAACGTCTAAGTTATTCAAATTTAATCTTAATAAAAACATATTTAGAGAATTTTACGTAACAACCTTACTTAAAAAATAAGTGTATTAAATTAAATCAGCCAAAGGTAATACTTCCAAAATATAGTTGAAATGATAGGGTAAAAATTAAAATTTATGATCAAGAAAACCGAATTATTATTGCAGGCATTTTTTACATAAATTCAATATTTAACATTAGTTACAATATTGACGATACTCTTTAAATATCCAGCTATGGGCTGCAATTTGTAAAAGATTGGGACAAAAACATGAAAAACTTCAGATACATTTTGATGGTAGTTGTATTATTCGCAAGCTTAGTATTTGCTGAACCTTCCTTAGCCGATCGCCCGAAATATAGCAAAAACCCTGATTACATAACACTGATTCAACAATTGAATAATTTGAAAACGGCGGAAAAAACACAAACTCAATTAGAGGGCTATACGCCAGAGCAAATCGACCAGAAAATCAACGAGTTAGAGTTGCAACAATATGCTTTTGAGTCAGGAATCGACTGGGGTCAATGTAGTAATCAAACAGGAAAAACTCTAGCCATCTACGGTCCAGAACCAAATATTGAGGATGATGAATATTCTGAGGGGGCTGCACTATATTTTCTGGGTAATGGCCAGACAACTAAAGATCGATGGAATTGTAAGGGAGTTTATCTACCCAATGACGCTAAAGCCTTGACTGTGGGAATAAATGAACAAGGCACAGAATTACCGGGTGGTTTTGTAATTAAGGTTCCGAATGGAACTAACTTAGTTTTGAAGACAAATCCAGATAGTGGGGTGATTGAATTCAATCAAGCTGGTACTAAAATCTTGAAAAGTGGCGAAGTGAATTGGTTTGTCCCGAACGTATCGCAAGACGTTGTAGATGCACGAGTGATTAATGCACCTACCAAGAATCTCTAGTTACACGCCATTTCTGAATCAACATATCGCACTAGGACTGGTGACAAGGAAAAAGTGGTCTGAATCCCTGAATAATTTTCCCAGTAAAGAGTCCCTAATCCCCAGTCCCTTTTTCAACTAATATTTTAACGTGAGTTCGACGAACCTCTCCCTGCCTTGAACTAAAGTTCCAGTCTGTCCCTCTCCAACTCGGAGAGGGACGGTTTTGCGTAGTAAAACCTTCTCAGAGGTTTTTTGATTGAGCAAATTGGGTAGATATTATATGAGCAATCGAATTCACGTTATTTTAGGTGTACTAGTAGTTCGCCAAGTGAACTTGGCGGGGTAAGGGAAAAGGGGTTTAAATCTCTTACCCTTTTCCCTTTCCCCAGTCCTCACAAGCGCATTTTTGGGTTGGCAAACTACTAGGGATATTTGCCAATCTTAAAGAAGTATTTCAACTAGTTATGCCTGCAAAACGGTTTGCCTCACTTCAACTGGTTCACCCGTCAAACTAAAAGGGCGAACTTCGGTAATTTTTACCTTCACTAATTGCCCTTGGAGTTCTTTGATATTGCCACTAAAAAAGGTCAAACGATTACCACCAGTGCGTCCCATCACTTGGCTTTGATCCTTAGGATTTTGGTCTTCTACTAAAACTTCTTCAATGCGTCCAAAGTAACGTTGCGATCGCTCTGCTACTTTCAAGTTTCCTAAATGATTGAGCCGTTGGAGGCGATCGCTTTTTATTTCTTCACTCAGTTGATTATCCCACAAAGCGGCTGGTGTCCCTGGACGCGGCGAATATGCTGCCGTATTCAACATATCAAAGCCAATATCTTCCACCAGTTTGAGGGTATTTTCAAACTGTGCTTCTGTCTCCCCAGGAAAACCGACAATGGCATCGGCACTAATGGAGGCATCTGGCATATACCGCCGAATGGTATCGATAATCCGGCGATATTTCTCATGGGTATAACCCCGTGCCATCGCCTTTAAAAGTTCATTATCCCCAGATTGAAAGGGAATGTGGAAGTGTTTGCACACCTTGGGCAATTCAGCACAAGCCTGAATTAATCTCTCAGTAAAATAACGGGGGTGACTAGTTGCAAATCTTAGCCTTTCAATACCCGGCACATCATGGACGTAATAAAGCAAATCTGTAAAGTTGTTCAGATGCCGACCTTCTGGTGTCACTCCAGGTAAATCTCTGCCGTAAGCATCAATATTTTGACCGAGTAGAGTAATTTCTTTGTAACCTTGCCGTCCTAATTCTTCCATTTCAGCCCGAATAGCTGACGGTGTGCGAGATTGTTCGACACCTCGCACATTGGGAACTACGCAATAGGTACAGCGTTCGTTACAGCCGTAAATCACATTTACCCAAGCAGTTACTTTGCTATCTCGTCGCGGTTGGGTAATATCTTCAATAATGTGAACTGGCTCAGTTGCTACAACTTGGTTGCCTTCAAACACCGACTCCAGCAAATCTTTCAGACGGTTGGCATGTTGTGGCCCCATTACCAAATCTAATTCTGGCACTCGCCGCAACAGCGCTTCTCCTTCTTGCTGGGCAACACAACCAGCCACGATGAGGGTTAAATCTGGCTGTTCATGTTTGCGCTTTGCTTGTCTGCCCAGGTAAGAATATACTTTTTGTTCCGCATTATCCCGAATTGTGCAGGTATTGTAGAGAATTACATCTGCGTTATTTGGGTCTTGACACCACTCAAAGCCCATTTCTTCCAAGACGCCAGCCATGCGCTCTGAGTCAGCTTTATTCATCTGACAACCGAAAGTAGTGATGTGATATTGGCGTTTAGAAGAGGTCATGGGCAATTCTGCTTAATCAGCGTAATGTATTATAAACTTTATTTCTATTCTACTGGAGTCATAAAAGTAGAATTACGATTTACAAATTACGTTAGCGACGCGCAAAGCGAGTCCGTGTACCCTTACAGGGAAGCAAGCTACGCTTTTAGGGCGTCATTACGAATTACAAATTATTTCAGCACCAAGTTTGCACAACACGACCCTTTAACTGTTGTCCTAACCAAGGTGTATTTTGTGAAAGTGTATAAAGACTCTTCCGTTCGACTTTCCAGGTTTGCTGGGGATTAAATAAAGTAAGTTCTGCTGGTTGATGAGGTAGAATCGCACTTACTTTCTGCCCTAAACACTCTGCTGGACTGGCACTCAATGCCCGCCATAATTCTAAAGCTGTAAATTCTTCAGTTTCAACGAGATATTGCCACAGCAAAGGTAATGCTAACTCCAAACCAATCGCCCCGGCTGGTGCTTCGGCAAAGGCTTGGACTTTTTCTTCATAGCTGTAGGGTGTGTGGTCAATAGCGATCGCATCAATTACACCTGCACGTACTCCGGCACGTAACGCCACCAGATCACGAGAATTACCTAAAGGTGGGTCTAAATGCAAGCTAGTGTGATAACTCTTAACTGCTTTTGTATCTAGTAAAAGGTGCATCCAGGTGGTGCTAGCGGTGATTGGTAAACCAGCCGCCTTAGCTGAGGCGATTAATTCCACGCTGCGAGCGGTGGAAACGCGCATAATATGGACTGGTGTACCAATTGCTGCAACCAATTCAAGCATAGCTGCGATCGCAGTTGTTTCAGCGCTGGCGGGTATTGGCGGTAAACCGAAACGGAGAGCATCTGACCCTTCTCTCATTACACCATTTGCTGTTAACTGGCGATCGCTAGGCCAAAACGCTACTGGTTTCCCCAACGGCTGGAGGTACTCTAACACTCCTCGCACCAACGCCAAATTTTCTAACGGCTTACCATCTGTAAAACCAACAACTCCAGCCGCCGCTAAATCTGCCAATTCCGTCATTTGCTTCCCAGCAACATCTAGGGTGATAGCACCCCAGATATGAAGCAGGGGGAGACGAGAAGACAAGGGAGAAAAAGTGCCCCCTTGTCCCCCTTCTCCCTCTCTCCTCTTCTGCTGCAACTGCGCCACAAGTGCAGGGTTATCAATAACCGGGTATGTATCGGGTAAAATGCTAACTCTGGTAAAGCCGCCAGCAGCAGCAGCTTGTAAAAAAGACGAAAGAGTTTCCCGTTCTTCAAAGCCAGGCTCTCCAGAGTGGCTGTACAAATCCACCAACCCAGGGCCAAGAACTAATCCCTGACAATCTCTGATTTTAGTATCAGAACTAATATCAGAAATATGCGAAGCTACTGCTTTGATATAACCATCAGTAATCAATACATCAAAGAGTTCATCAATTTCAGAAACCGGATCAATCACCCGTACTTTTTGCAGCAGTTCCATCATAATTTTTTTAGTTAGGAGTTAAAAATAAAGTTAGGAGTTAGAAGTTACAAGTTATGAGTTAAGATTTACCAGTTATTTGTCCCTTGCTCATCATTTTTAACTTTATTCATAACTCATAATTTTTCACTTTTAACTTAACTCCTCACTCATTACTCATTACTCATTACTCATTACTCACAACGCCCCCGCTGCTGTTTTATCTAGTACGCCTCCACCCAAGTGAGTGGTGATGTTCATCGCTTGCAAAACTGGTAAACCATCGATTCCAGAAGGATAGTCAATAACACTGACTGCGCCATTACCCTGGCGAAAATTCCAGAAATTTTCCAGCGATAAGCCCAGAATGTGACAAAGCAGAGTTTTGTTAGTAGCGTCATGAGCTACTACTAATACAGTTTTGAATTCATTATTTAATGCGGCTTGTACAATTGATTGCCAAGCAACAACGCTGCGTTCCCACACCTGTTGCAAATTTTCTCCTTCGGGCATTTGCACTTCGGCTGGTACTAGTCGCCAGCGTTGTAACTCTCCTGGAAACTCCTGCTCTATCTCGGTTTCTAATTTTCCTTCCCAAAGTCCATGACTGATTTCTCTTAAACCATCTTGCAACTCTAACTTTACATTCGGATGTTGTTTTAAAATAATCTCTGCTGTTTCTTTAGGACGCAACATTGTGCTGCTTACAGCAAAATCAATTGCTACCTTTTGGAGAAATTCGCCTGCTTTTTGTGACTGTTGTCTACCGTTGTCGTTGAGGGGGACATCAATTTGTCCTTGAAACCTAGTTTGGCGATTCCAGTCAGTTTCGCCGTGACGCACCAGCAACAATCGTACTCCTTGATGATCCGGTCGCAATGAGGGTAAAGATTCTCCGGTGTGTTGCGTCTGATTTAAGGATTCTAGCTGGACTGGTTCGCCCAACCCCCCAGCAAAATTTAATACAGTGATGCCACAGTTAGATTGCTGTATTGAGTGATAGCGACTGGGAGAAATTCCTAGTGCTGTGCTAATCAGGGCGCGATTAATTCCGTTATGTCCCACAATCAGAATAGTTTCGCCTTGATGGTGAGACAAAGTTTCTTGCCAAAACTGCCTTGCTTGTTCGTATAAAGCAAGAACGGGATAATGTTCTCTTGTTCCCTGTGCATCATTAAGCAACATCCGCAGTTCGTCTGGGCGTTGATGCCAAGTGCGATAGTCTTCGGCAAATTTCTGCTTGACTTCAGAAGTCAGCAGTGCTTCCCATAAAGGTAGGTCAATTTCTAAGAGTAAATTAGAAACTTGGAGTACAGCAGATTGTTCAGCATGATTAGCTAACTCACTATGGATAATATCTGCTGTGTGCTTTGCTCGTTGCAAAGGACTGCTGTAAATTGCATTAAATAAGATATTGCTGAGGGCTTTGCCTACTTTACTGGCATCGTTACGACCTTTTTCGGTTAATGTTGACGCATCAGTGCGTCCTTGGATACGCCGCTCGGTATTATAACCACTTTGACCGTGGCGCACAATGATGACACGAGTCATCTCAAAGCCCTCCTCTATCTTGACGATTAATTTTACTGCAAAATGATTGCATAATTATCGATTCAAGAAGGTGGATTGAGTCAGGTGCAAAACTTTATTCTCGGATGAAAGGTTGGATGGTCGGCAAAAACCGCCATTGTGTTAACGATATTTTCTAAATAAAACTATAATCTAATACGCTTAGGTTAAGGGCTACTGGCAACAATTTTAGGTTTTCTAGACGCGATAAATCGCATACTGTTGGGTAAAATTAGAAAAAATCGACCTTATTGTGAATAAAGTCGATTGAATCAAGCGGATTTATTCTGTGGTCAATCTAAAATTTAAAATCTAAAAGGTGTATATCACCTAACTCAGAAGTTCTCCTGTTTCTTGCAAGGAGTGCAAGCGGCGATAAATGCCTTCGTGGCGCAAGAGTTCATGGTGGCTACCCACTTCTACAATTTTTCCTTGCTCTAGAACGACAATTTTATCAGCTTCTCGCACTGTGCTTAAACGGTGGGCAATCACAATGGTGGTGCAAGTACCCTGAATCGATCGCATCGCTAGCTGAATTGAACGCTCAGACTCATAATCTAAACTAGAGGTGGCTTCGTCAAAAATTAATACGTCTGGTTCCACTAGCAACGCCCTAGCAATTCCCAAACGTTGTCTTTGTCCTCCAGATAGCCTGACACCTCGTTCTCCCACGACGGTGTAATAACCTTGGGGTAGTTGCTGCACTATTTCATCGACTCTGGCAATTCTACAGGCTTCCTTAACTTGTTCCAAAGTCGCATTCGTTCTACCATAGGTGAGGTTATCCAAGATAGTACCGTTGAAAACGTCTACTTCTTGATGAACGATCGCTAGCCTTCGTCTATATTTACCCACATTCAAAGTGCGAATATCTTGACCATCAATCAGAATTTGACCTGCTTGAGGTTCAAAATAGCGCAACAGCAATTTCACTAAAGTAGACTTACCAGAACCGGAACGCCCCACTAATGCCACTGTTTGGTATGGCTCAATCAATAAGTTGATATCTTGTAAAACTTGACGGTTGGCATCATATCCAAAACTGACATGGGACAACTCAACTTTTCCAGTAAATTTATAGGGTGATTCTGTCTGATTACTCTCTTCTAAAAGACTAGCTGAATCAGGTGCAGTTGGCTCTTGGAGAAATTCGTGAAACCGCAGCATGGAAGAATAACGACGGGCAAAAAGTTCTGCCAAATTGCTAATAGGTTCTAATTCAGCATAGGCCATGCTAGAAAGAGTTAAAGTCATGACAAAATGACCGAGAGAAATTCTACCGTTTACTGTTGCTGCTAGAGCCAAACCCAGGATAGTAAATACGCAGAACTGAATTACAGTTCTTTGCCAAGTAGCCAGTTTCACATAACCTTTGTGGACACGATACTCAACCACCGTTAGTTCACGATCCAAACGTTGCTTTTGCCGCTTCAGTTCGTTAGCTTCTGTAGCAAATGCCTTCACCGTTTTGATGTTAGTAATCAGTTCAGAATTGCGGCTTTCTGTATCTTCTCCATATTTATCTAGTATAGTTTCGTGCCAAATTAGCTGCTTTAAATCCTTCAAGGTAAAGCTAAGAATAACCGTAAAGGAAATCAGATATAAAATCGCAATTCGCCACTCAATCACTAAGATAAATACGAAAATTCCCAGCACCCGAACTAGTTTAGGAATCAATTGTCCCGCAATCTCAGGGTACGTAAAAGTGTGGTTAGAAATACCTCTAGCTATTCTTCCCGCAATGCGTCCAGGGTTATTTTCATCATAAAATTCTAGTGGGAGAGTGAGAATCTTTTCGATGGCTGTTTGGGCTTTCTGCCGACGCAACCTTAAGGTTATATCCCAATGAAACCAATGGGTTAACCAAGGTTGTGTTGGCGCTCTCAGTACAGTGACAACGAAAACTAAACCCAGTAATATACTCAAAGATAGAGTTTTAGTGACTGGGTAATTGGTGATATCAGAAAAAGTTGCGATCGCACTTTGAAGTGGTTTATCCAATGGTTGAGCAGACAGAATGTTTAAAATCTGCCCGATTGCATAAGGGACAACCAAATCAATAATTTCGTAAACGCCGGATGCTGCAATACTAAAAACACTTAGTTTCCAGTCAGAGCGAAAGTAATTGACAATATCTTGAAATTTGGCCATGATGCACACCGTCCAAGAGCGCGATCGTAAACTTGGAATTTATATACTACAGATGTATTACAAAGTAGTCAAGAGCTAGATGACAAATCACCCTTTGGGAGTAGTTGGCAGTTCTTGAGGGAAAAATTCAAGGCGATAGCGATAGAGAGCAACTGGTCGAGAACCCGCTTTAAAGTAATCTGGATCTTGGGGTGAAAGATAAACAGCAGTAACTTGATCTGCTTCAATCACTGGATTAGATGTTGAAAGTTTATGATAAGCGGTGGTAGATTCTACAGAGTTTAAATAGGGGCGTGAACCGCCTTTAAATAGTTGTTGAAACACTTCTGTGGTGATGAATTTGCCATCATGGGGATTTTCTGTGGCTCGTGCAGTCACAATGGAAACTAGTTGCCGACTGCTACGCAAGAATGTAATTTGACGATTAGGTGAATCTGGATCTACTTTCACTGATAACACTGCTTCATCCCCTAAATAAGCCCTTGCCAAATTCAAGCTATTAAATGCTCTATCTGCTACTAAAATTGGGGATTTGTAATCTATCTGGGGAAATATTTTTAGTCCAGTAATAGATGGTTGTTCTTTTACAAATCTTACTACAAAACTCACAGGCTGATTTAATTGTCGGCGATTACCTTCAAACCCTGGAGTTACAATCTCTGGTGCTAAAGGCGCAGCTAAATCTACCAAAGTACTTGTAACTTTCCAAGTACCAGCCATCCATTCAGGGTAAACTAAATCTCCCGATGCTGGTTGCACTGAAGTTAACTTTTCCCATTGGGGAAAGTTGGTTAACCGTTCAGATAACTCTCCGGCTTCAGCTTCTCCACTCCATAGCAGGAAAAAAGCAATTAAGCAAAAACTCCAAATCGCTTTTATACAAAACATTAGCAATTTTATATTTAACGTTTATTATTTATTGATTAAAAATTAATCTATACTATCGACTCTTATTGATTTTAGTGAGAGCTACTCAAGACAGTCTTATAATGTCAATAAGACTATTCTAGTGTCACAATTGTTATAGCTGAAATGGGTTCAGTGTATATATATCACAACCCTCAAAATCCTTAATATTTCTAGTAACAAGAGTCATGGAATGTATTTTGGCTGTTGCTGCAATAAGTATATCAGCTTGCGAACGGGGTTTACCTTGAGTCCTCAAAAAGCCTCTCAATTCACCCGAACACTTGGCAATTTCTGAGGTGATGGGGAAAATTTGACAGTGAGTTGTAAGAAAGTTTTCAAACCAGTTTTGGATTCTAGAATTAGGCTTCGCTGTTAAACCATAATAAATTTCCTCAATTGTAATAACACTTAAGTTAATAGATGTCACAGTGCCGCTCCATGTTATCACCCCTGGATTTGGAATCGGACGAGTCAACTCACTGATAATATTAGTATCACAAAGATTACTCATCCTCCTATTCAATAAAAGGATTGTTACGGTTGCTTCGCAGTGGTATCTCTAAGCTATAATCTTCTTCAGTACATAACTGCTGAAGTTCTTTAAAGACTTGAGCTAGAGATGTTTTCGTAGCTTTTTGTCGCCAGTTCAAAAATTCTTGAAAAAGCTCAGGATCTAGAATTGCGGCCACCAATTCCTCTTCAGTGTAGATTAGCTGAGGTTCTTGACTAGTCGCATTAATTATTGAGGGTAGCTGTTTTTGGGCTTCATCAAGTGTCCATTTCATTCTAAAAATCTCCAAGATTTGGAAACATTTCACATAGAGACTTTTCTCAATTTAGCTTATTTTTCCAAAGTATTACGCATTAAGTTTCTGCTGGTAAAGGTTGCCAAACTTCCCCATATTGCTCTTTCAAAGCCAGCCAAGCTTCCACTTGTCCTGGTTCATATTCTCCCGGTTTACCCCATTGTAAAAATAGGCTCAAAGCAGATTCTTGTTTGTCATCTAAAAACCGAATTGCATAGGTTGTAAAATTTCCCCTCTTCGCTTCACCTGTTTCAAATTTCACCTGAATAATTTTATCCATATTCAAGTGAAACTCAAAGCCTTCGGTGTGCATATTTGCATATTTACCTTTGGGCAATTCTGCATAAAATAGCTTTTCAATTTTGCCCCGTGCTTCTAATACAGCAGCGCTGCTAGTAACAATTAAACGCAAAGTTCCCAAAGTCTCGCAAGCTTCTAAAAATTCTTTCAAAGTAGTACTCATAAATTGTTATCCTTTCTGAGTTTTTTACTAATGACTAATGACCAATGACTAATGACTACTTTTCATATTGTTCATAAGCAGCCACAATACGCTGAACTAAAGGATGGCGCACGACATCTCTTTGAGAAAATTCACAAAAGGCAATGCCTTCAACGTGTTTTAAAATTTGTAAAGCCACCCCTAAACCTGATTGTTGGTGAAGTGGTAAATCAGTTTGTGTCATGTCGCCTGTAATCACCATCCGCGAACGGAAACCCAAACGAGTTAAAACCATTTTCATTTGAGCGGGTGTAGTATTTTGCGCTTCATCGACAATTACAAAAGCGTTATTGAGAGTACGTCCACGCATATAGGCGAGTGGTGCGACTTCAATCACACCGCGTTCCATTAAACTTGGTACTTTTTCTGGGTCAATAAACTCATAAATAGCATCGTAAAGTGGGCGAAGATAGGGATTAACTTTCTGCTGTAAGTCTCCAGGCAAAAAACCGAGTTTTTCACCGGCTTCGACAGCAGGGCGAGTTAAAATTAGCTTTTCAACTTGGTTGGCAAGGAGTGCTTGCACCGCGACAACAACAGCGAGATAAGTCTTGCCAGTACCGGCAGGGCCAACGCCGAAGGTGAGATCGCGTTTACGGAGTGCGTCGATATATTGACGCTGGCGAAAGGTTTTGGCACGGACTTCTTCACCCCGGCGACTTTTGGCGAGGATATCTCGCTGTAAATCTTGGAGTTCTCCTTGGCGATCGCTATCTATGGCTTGACGAGCTGTTAAAATATCGGCACTGGAAATAGTATTACCTTTAATCCAGAGGTCTTCAAGCGATCGCACTAATCGAGAAGCCAGATCAATTTGCCCTTCAGTACCAGAAATCACTAATTCCTGTCCGCGTAGCACCAAAATGGCTCCTGTTTGCCGAGATAGGATTTTGAGATTTTCTTCTCCATCTCCGGCTAGAGCGATCGCACTGGGAATATTCGGCAGTTGAATTGTTAAGGCACCTGCCATAGGATTTTTTAATTGGTGAGGATCTGTTTTTGACAAAGGTTAATATTTTCTTGCTAACGGCAAAATTATGCTTTTATTACTTAACATTTTGTTTGAAAAAATGATTATAAATCAATACGCTTGAGTTAAGCGCTACTGGCAACAATTTTGGGTTTTTGAGACGCGATAAATCGCCGTCTCTACAAGTGTTTTGTGGTTATCTGAACTGTATTGGATGATCAATTCGTGGGCAACTCTTACAAGAAGTACAGGAAAAGATTTTGTTAGATTTTGGATTTTGGATTAATCCAAAATCCAAAATCCAAAATTTAAAATTCAGTGAAGAGTTAAAAAAAAGATCCAAAAACCTTTTTGCTACTTTCCATCTTTGCAAAAATTCTGAGCGGAGTTAACAACAACCGCTCAGATTTACTATCTAGTTTCAACCTAGCGGAGGCGCGGTTTAACAATGGGTTTAGGCCCATCATTTGCACGCGGTTCTCTCTTAGTCGGCGGTGGCGATCGCTCTTCTGTGTCTTCATCAAAAGACATACCCTCGCGGCCTGGAGTGGTGCTGCCATAGATATCCAGGTATGTTGATTGCCCAGCTGCGGCTGCGGCTGCGGCAATTACTGTACGAATCGCCTGAATATTGCGTCCCCCTCGACCAAACACTTTCCCTTTATCTGCGCTTTCAAAGGCGATGCGAACCCAAACCCGTTTGAGGGCCTGAGAAATTTCACAATCGACGCTTAAAGTCTCTGGAGATTCCAAAAACGGCTGCACCAAAAAGCGAACCAGCTCAACATAGTTTGGGCTAGCTGTTGGGAGTTTTGTTCCGAAATTATGATGCGGCTGTTGCACTGACCTGTTCAAAAACATTAGCTTTTACTAGAATGCGACGTACCGTGTCAGTGGGTTGAGCGCCTTGTTGTAGTCGCTTGACGATACCGGGAACGTCTAGTCGCACTTCATCAGTTCTGGGGTTATAAAAACCCAATTCTTCTAAGGGACGGCCATCGCGGCGAGCGAGGTTGTTAATGGCGATAATGCGGTAACTTGCTTCCCGTTTTTTACCGAATCGCTTCAGGCGCAGTTTGATCATGGTTGAAGAATCATTCTCCTATTGTTTAGACATTAGTTAGCAACTAATTGGTAAGGAAGTAACCTAAATCTGGCTGTTGCCGAGAAATTGAGGGTTACTTTCCTCTGCTGATAAATTCTGAGGTCGAAATGCTAATTTTAGCACTGCCTAGCATTTGCTGCTATTAGTCATTGGTCATTGGTCATTGGTCATTAGCGAATGGCACTAAGAAAAGCTAGCTATAAGCTTTGCCCTAACTGCTTCCCAGCCTTCAGGCTGGGAACCCATTCTCGGAGGCTCCGCCTCCAGTGGGCTGACCAGAGGCAGAGCCTCTTGGAATACGTTCCCAGTCTTCAGACTGGGAACGAGGTGACACAAGCCTTTTGCCTTTTCTTAGTGCCATTCGGTCATTAGCAAATTACCAATCCCCCATGCCCAATAACTAAAGATTGCCGAAGCCTTTTTTCTTTTTATCTTTGGGTTTTTTCTTTTTCGTGGCTGAGGCACCATCATAACCCCGCCATCCGGGGGCAGGGGGACGATTCCCAGCGCCCGCGAAGGCGTTACCCATACCGCCACCGCCGAACATTCCCGGCATTCCAGGAAAGCCACCTTGACCCATTTGCTGCATGAGCGATCGCATTTTTTGGAAATCACCCACCAGTTTAGTCACATCTGACTCTCTATAGCCGGAGCCAGCAGCAATCCGCCGCCGCCGACTGGGAGAACTGGCTAATAAATCGGGGTCATGGCGTTCTTGGCGAGTCATGGAGTTAATCATCGCCTCACAGCGCTTTAACTGGGTTTCTCCCTGCTTGAGTTGATCGTCTGAAAGCTTGTTCATCCCTGGGATCATCTTGATCAAGCCTCCCAGAGAACCCATGTTCTTTAGCATCCGTAACTGCTTGAGAAAGTCAGTAAAGTCAAACTTTGCTGACAAAATTTTCTCCTGCATTTTCTCAGCATCGGCTATGTCAAACTCTTCTTGGGCTTTTTCTACCAGGGTTAGCACATCACCCATACCCAGAATCCGAGATGCCATGCGATCGGGATAAAAGGGTTGCAGTGCCTCGACTTTTTCACCCACGCCCACAAATTTAATCGGCGCTCCCGAAATCTTTCGCACTGAAAGCGCTGCACCGCCACGGCTATCACCATCTAATTTGGTGAGAATTGCCCCAGTAATGCCAATCTGCTCGTGGAAGGTGCGGGTAAGATTTGCGGCTTCTTGACCAGTCATCGCGTCCACCACTAACAGAGTTTCATGGGGTTGGACGGTTGCTTTGATGCGGGCTAATTCCGCCATCATATCTTCGTCAATTTGCAGACGACCAGCAGTATCAATAATTACTGTGTTTACACCTTCTGCCCTAGCGCGTTCTACACCTTGTCGGGCAATTTCTACGGGATCGGCATCGCTTCCTAGTTCAAATACTGGTACATCAATTTGCTTACCCAAGGTTAGCAACTGATCGATCGCTGCTGGACGATATACGTCTGTCGCCACCAACAAACAGCTACGCTCTAATTTTCTCAGATGTAAGGCTAACTTAGCGGTAGCTGTGGTTTTACCAGTACCTTGTAACCCAGCCATCAGAATAATCGTAGGCTGTTCCTGGGCTTCTGCGATGGGAACATTTTCTTCTCCCATCACCTGCACTAGTTCATCGTGAACAATTTTGATAAACTGTTGGTCAGGTCGCACGCCAGTAATCACCTCGGCGCCCTGTGCCTTGGCTTCGACTTCGCTAATAAAATCTTTGACTACCTGGAGGTTAACATCTGCTTCCAACAAGGCGCGGCGCACTTCGCGCAATGCATCTTGAATGTTGGATTGAGAAATTTTGTCCTGTCCCCGCAGTTTTTTCCAGGCGGATTCTAAACGGTCAGATAATGCATCAAACATAATGTAATTACAGGTAGTTCGCCAATGGAGAATTCTAAACCGCCGATGAATGCGTTGGCGTAGCCCGCCGCAGGCATCGCGAATTTCCGCTAAAGTTTTAACGTGCTATCTACCAGCTTAGTATTTTTCACCCCGACTGTAGCAACTAGATACGGATTGGCGACTTTGATTTGAATCGTTGCTATTGCTGCGATCGCCATTTTCTGCCATTGATGAGATTTACCAACCTCGACTCTAGACAGTTAGATATGTATAAGTTTGCCCCAGCTTGGGAGAAAGAGCAAATAGTCTTTGGTGCTGCGCGACCTGGATACACTGACAAGAACGTTCAAGATTGGGTAGAATTCATGAAGCGCCAAGATATCAAGCGTGTTTGCTGCCTTCTTGATGAACAACAGCTAGCTTCTTACTCGGATCTTTTGGGCATATACAAAAAGGAATTTGGTAATCAGCTAGTTTGCTCTGCACCAATTGCAGATTTTCATTTATCTGATTTAGAAAACCTCACCCAGAAAATACTTCCTTTCTTAATAGAAGCCGATAAACAAAATGAGAAAGTTGTTGTACACTGCGCTGGTGGAATTGGACGCACTGGACATGTGTTAGCGGCTTGGTTAGTTAGTGTCCGAGGATTATCAAATAAAGCTGCAATAGATGCTGTCAAAAGAACAGGTAGAAATCCTTATGAAGCTGCGATCGCTGCTGTATTTAGAGGTAGAAATCCTTTGAAGGTTGTCAAAGAACTTGAGGTGCTTCTGAATGATTGCCGTCTAGCAGTACATCAAAATTTTTGAGTTTGCTATTATCCTGTTTCATCAGTCTATTTATGAGGTGAATTTTATGGCAATGGTTTTAGAGAAAGTAGTTCCTTTTGGTAGGTCAATGGATGAATATATAAAAATATTCAATTTAACAAACGCAGATTTAAACAAAAGCATCATTGGGATTGGAGATGGTCCAGCAAGCTTTAATGCAGAAATGACACGTCAAGGTAAAAGTGTAGTTTCTGTCGATCCACTATACCAATTTTCCGGTGATGAAATATTGCAAAGATTTAATGAAGTGGTAGATAACATCATTAACCAAGTCAAGGCGACATCGAATGATTGGGTATGGAGCTATCATAAATCCCCTGATGATTTGCGACACAATCGAGTTAAAGTTACCCAAGAATTTTTATCTGATTATGAAACTGGCAAAAAGAGCAACAGGTATATAGTCGGTGAATTACCAAAATTGGCGTATAATAATCAAGAATTTGATCTAGCTCTTTGTTCGCATTTGTTATTTTTATATTCAGATCATCTCGACTACGATTTTCACTTAAGTTCAGTAGACGAGATGTTGCGTATTGCTAAAGAAGTCCGAATTTTTCCCTTGATAACTTTAATGTGGAAACATTCACAACATTTAGATGAAATAGTTAAATATTACACTTCAAAAGGTTACAATATCGAGATTGAAAAGGTTGAATACGAACTACAGCCTGGTGGAAATAAAATGTTGAAGATAAGCAGAGACGTTATATAATTCGTATTCATCAAAAGACCTCTCCCCGGATTTAATATGCAAAACCGTCCCTCTCCGACTCGGAGAGGGACAGACTTGAACTAAAGTTCAAGGCAGGCAGACGTTTATCGAACTCACGTTTGATTAGTTCAAGAACACTGAGCCGCTTCGTTCTATTCTCATTGCACTTCTACCCTGTGCTGCGTTGGTGGCTTCCTTAAACGTCACTTCCAAGCTTCCTGGTTCTGAAGAGCCTTGTGGAGTCACTATTAACTGTCCGCCATCTTCTCGTTCAAATGTCACTGTTACTGGTGCTTTGAGATTTTGCAGTGTTACATCTGACTTACCTTGTAGCGATCGCGGTGCCGTATCACCAATCACTTGGAAAGTTACATTAGCCGCAGTCTCATTTACTAACCTGACATTAACCATACCATTAGCTAGTGCGATCGTCGCACTAGGGGTTTGTCGTGGTTGTAGTTGTGGTTGTTGATCGGTAGAAACCGCTCCTGGTGAAGGCTGTTGAGTTTGATTTCCAGGGTTTGGGCGTGGTAGCCTGACACCTGGTTCTGGGGCTTCACCACCACCGACACCCAATCTTGTTTGCTCTTGTGATGGAGTAGCAGGTGCAGGAAGAAGCCCTTGAGCGGCTAGTCTTTCTGTTAGCGCGTTGGGAGGACATCCCTGTGGTACTACAACCTGATTATTGTGTGGTTCTTCGTAAAAAATACGAGGACAAGGGTTAATTTTGGGAATAGATTCTTGTGCTAATACTTGAGGAATTGCTGGCAGGCTAATCAGTAATCCTCCACAAATAGCGCCAAATAACTCAGCAGACTTACGAAATTTTTGAGACTTCATATTCATCATTGACTCCTAGAAAAACGTCCAAATTATCTTTATTTTAATATTTTACAAACAGCACATTAAATTATATTTAAGCTGTCATTGCATCGATATCATCCTAACAAGCGGCTCTATTTTGTGTATCTAACTATAGACATGAGAATTATCTAAATTAGACATAATTTTTTCATACGTAAGGCTGAAACAACTAAATCGTTAGTGATAAATCAAGAGTCAGAATACAGAGTACAGAATTAGTGAATACTCCACTCATAAAAAACTCCACGCCACTTGCGGGATGGAGTTTTTAGTAAGAAAGTCATTAGTACCAATGACTTTCTTACTAAAGCAGCGGGGCGGGTATCCCTCTCTACCCAATACTGCTCAGATAAGCAGGGGAGGCTCTTGAGGCAAGAGGATTATTGTTTAGTAATTCTTCTCTCCCCATGCTTCTCTTCTACCCCTACCTCAACCAAAAAATTCCTTAACCGAACGGTATGGGGGTGGAATAGACGCACTATCCGCACTACTCAGAAAACTGCATAAAAAAACTCAACTGGATCTATTAAGTCACTGAAGGGTTTTAAACTGACGATCTGGAATGCTATTGCTTGCGTTTGTAGTTAAGTATCTACAAAGGTACAGGCTCCCTAGTAGTTCAGCTGAAAGTATATATTAAACAGGAACAAGGCTTGATATGCAAAAGCAGATTTTGGGTTTAGCGATCGCATTACCAACAATATTATTCACTGCCTTACCCACTTTGGCAAATCCTATACAATCTCTTACGCCCAAAGTTGGTAGTTTACAACCATCTCTGGTACCAGCTGAGTTTCAAGATTCTCTGATTAAGAATCAGTTCAGGAACCCAGGAGATGACCAATCACCGGGGCCAACTGGTGGTACTACGCCGGTCAAAGGCCCAGGGCCTAGACCTCCTCGCAGAGATACCTTGTTGCAAAATTTGGGTACAGGTTTACAAGGTAAGATTTCTAGCCCCGTAAATCTGAACATAGAGAACCCCGTTCTTGGTCACTAATATTAGGGTTAGTTTTGAGGTAATCCTTTAGCAAATGACAACTGCGAACCAGTAGATTGTCTAAATCTTGGGTTTGCAGTTCTGTGCTAAAAAGACGCCAAAGTTTAGCTGTACCATCAAAACTAGCAGAAGCCAAAAATTTCCCATCAGGACTAAAACTGACGCTCAATACTGCATCAGTATGACCTGGAAGAGTTTTGAGTTCTCTGCCATCACGGCTCCAAAGTTTGATACTTCCATCACCACTAGCTGAGGCGATTATCTTGCCATCAGGACTAAAGCTGACGCTATAAACGCCATCAGTATGTCCGGTAAGAGTTTGTAGTAAAGCTGCATTGCTGATTTGCCAGAGTTTGATAGTTTTATCAGCACTAGCCGAGGCGAGTACTTGACCATCGGGACTAAAACTTATGGCGTTGACAGCGTTAGTATGTCCTGTAAAAGTGTACAGTAACTTGCCATCCTTAACTCTCCAAAGCTTAACCGTGTTATCTCTACCAGCGGAGGCGAGTACTTGACCATCAGGGCTGAAACGAACGCTCAAAACTTCAGCCGAATGTCCTTGGAGAGTTTTAATTAAAGCTTTTTTCTGAAGATTCCAAAGTTTAATGGTCATATCAGCACTGGCGCTTGCCAGAATTTGACTATCAGGGCTAAAACTGAGACTATTGACATTGCTGTGATGACCTTGGAGGGTTTTAATCATATAGCCGTCATGAGTCCGCCAAAGCTTAATGTAATGGTCAAGACTTGCTGAAGCTAATGTCTCGCCGTCAGGACTGAAGGCTAAACCGTAGATTTCAGCACTGTGTCCATAAACTGAAGTACTATGACCTTCCAGAGTTTGACGCAAAGTTCCGTCACGAGTTCGCCAAAGCTTGATCGTAGTGTCTTGACCTGCGGTGGCTAGAGTTTGTCCATCGGGGCTAAAACTCACACTATAAAGTTGACCTTGAGATCCTGTGAGAGTTTTGAATAGAGGATTATCTCGCTGCCAAAGTCTAACAGTTTTATCAGCGCCAGCCGAAACTAAGGTTTGGTCATCTGGGCTAAAACTGGCGCTGTAGACTGCAATGCTATGTCCTAGTAAAGTTTGGCGTAAAGAGCCGTCTTTAGAACTCCAAAGTTTGATTGTGCTATCAGCGCTGGTAGAAGCTAAAGTTTGACCATCATGACTGAAGTTGACGCTGAGAACCTCGGCATTGTGCGCGGGAATACTTCTCAGCAGTGTGCCATCTCTGCGCCAGAGTCTCACGGTTTTATCTTCACTGGCTGAAGCTAGAGTTTGACCATCGGGGCTAAAAGCGACACTGGAAACTCCGGCGCTATGCCCAAGTAGGGTTTTTTGCAACAGTCCATCACTAACGCTCCAAAGTTTAACAGTTTTATCTGCACTAGCGATCGCCAAAATTTTACCATCAGGGCTAAAACTGACACTATTAACAAAATCCCTATATCCGCTAAAAGTTCTGAGCAAATGACCATCGCTAACTTGCCAAATTTTAGCAGTGCGATCGGCGCTACCAGTAGCGATCGTCTGACCCTTGCTAGACCAAGATAAACTCAGAACTTCCGCAGTATGACCGTTTAGTGTTCTAATTAAACCACCGTCGCTAGTTCTCCACAGCTTGACGGTACGATCAAAACTAGCAGTTGCAATTATTTGACCATCTGGGCTGAAACTGACACTCCGTACTTTATCAGTATGCCCTGTTAATATTCGTAACTTTGTGCCATCTCGTCGCCAAAGTATGGCTGTTTTGTCGTTACTAGCCGATACAATTGTTTTGCCGTCAGGACTGAAACTCACACTCGATACTTCAGCGCTATGCCCTTCCAAGCGGTTGCGCTCTTGGGTTCCAGAAATTACTTGTTGTAAAATACTGAGAGTCTGAGTTTGCATCTCGGCTGGTGCTACAAAAGTGTTTTTTAGCTGTTTACCTGCTTTGACACTGGCAATTAATGCTTCTAACTGCTGATGTGATAAAAGATTAGCGATTGATGAGGCATTTAAAGCTTCAATTTCTCGCAATTGGGCTGCTTGGGATTTCCAATAGGCTAAAGAGCCGAAACAGACAGCCGCTAATCCTAAAATACTGAGTGCAACTACAGCTCTTTGGGCTTGCTTGAGTCTGGTTTTCTCTTGTAGTTGCTGTTGTTTTCTTTGTACTAAACAAGCTTCAATAAACCGTTGTACATCAGCAGAAAGTTCGTCAGTATATTTAATATAGATATCTTCTGCCTCGGCTAGTCGTACTCCTTGTAACAAGAAATCCGCTTGCTGACTACGTTGCAGCCACAATTGAGAAGCCTGCTCAATTTGCCTTTGTTTTCGCAAGCGATCGCGATTTTCTTCTAACCACCAGCGTAAAGTTGACCAATGACGGATGAGGATTTCATGGGCAACTTCTACTGTTATGGGAGTAGAGGAGTAGGGGAGTAGGGGAGTAGGGGAGGCAGGGGGAGAAATTTTTTCTTGTTCTCCTTGTCTACTTTGTCCTTTTGTTACTTCTTCTTCTTCTAAATTCATCACTACTAATTTAGCAGTGGTTAAGGCGTTGAGGGTTTTTTCTACCAATGGGGCGGGATATTTTTTGACTATCAACTCTGATTTATGTATCCGCCTGCGAGTATCTTCTGTACCCTCACCTAGTTGTGTCAAAGATAAAAAAATCCATTTAGCACACTCCCGCATTTGGGGATCTAAACTTTCGTAAACAGCTTGAGACGATCGCTCTAATGCTCCTTGAATTCCGCCGAGTTGCTCTTGATATGCCTGTAAAGTCAACTCACCAGCAACTCGATATTGCCATAATTGCTCTAAAACAAATTCCAGTAATGGTAAATCTCCTGGTGAGTGATTTAGCTCCCGCAACAATACTTCTACCAGTTCTGCTTCTACTTTTAACCCGACTTGTTGAGCCGGATTGAGAATCACCCGCCGATAATCATCCAAACTTAGCTTCGGTGGAACTAACACGCTCAAATCTTGCAAAGCTTTCGCCAGTGCTGGTACTTCTAAACAGGAGGCAATAAAGTCTGCGCGTAAAGTAATAATTAATTTGAAGCGATCGCCAGCATATTGCACCGCTCCCAGCAATAATTCTAAAAATAGATCTCTGTCTGCGGTTGGAGCTAGGGTAAAGAGTTCCTCAAACTGATCTACCACTAGCACCACAACTCGATGGGGTTGGTTGCGTATCCAGTAAACAAATCCCTCAACCCCTTGGTGAAATATTCCCTCCAACAACAGATGGGAAGATGAAGAATAATTCTCCCCCTGCCCCCTGCCCCCTGCCCCTTGCCCCTCTCCTCCCCCAAGCCGCCGCGCTAAAGCTTCAAGCGGATTTACCCCTGGACGAATGCTTGTAATCCACCATTGTTCGCTACTGGGTATTTGTTTACCCAATCGCAGTTGGGGAATTACACCAGCTTGGACAATTGAAGATTTGCCGCTTCCAGAAGCACCGATGACGGCTAAAAAAGAGCGATCGCGTAGTTGGTGAATTAACTGCTGAGTTAAAGCTTCTCTACCGTAAAAATACTGACTATCTTCTTCTAAAAAAGCACTTAGCCCCATGTAAGGGCATACTCCCAAATCCAATCCTGTGCTTGTTTCTGGTGTGTTTGTGTAAGTTTTTGCTTGGAGAATTTCTATAATGCCTTGTGTGCCTGATAGCCAGATGGAAAGAGTCACACCGCTACCTGCTAAGGATAATTGTAATTGAGCGATCGCTCCGGCGGCTGAGAGTCCATCTGTATATGTTGCCGCCATCAAAGTATCGAGAAATTTTTGGGCAAAGCGTTCTGGTGCCTCAGCTGGTGAGGCGTAGGCGATTAAACATTGTCCTTGGTGGGAGTCAATTTGCAAATCTTCTACCCAATCTTGCAAGGATGTATTAGCCACAGGACAATCCAGGATGACAATTTGTTGAGTGGTGCAGAGGCGTAACTGTTGTTTCAACCAGGAACGCTTGATGCGGATATTTTCTCCTAGCAATAACCATTCGCCTGCGTCGGTTTCTTCAATTCGTCCTCGCAGATAAAGCAGAATCACTTCTGATGCTGGTTGTTGTAAATGACGAGCGATCGCTTCTTTGATATGATCGGCAGATAGTTTTGTTGCTGGCAAATACTCTAGTGCAAAACCTCCAGCACTTCCGAGAAATTTGCTAATATCTAATGTTGTTTTGCTAACTGATAATCCCTCCACTACTATTCCTAGCCGACGATGCACCCCAAGCGTTGTCTGAGTTAACCTTTTTCCGATAATTAGTTCCCCAACGCCCTCAACAATTCGTTTAGGAGTTTGTAACGGATATTCTCGGAAAAGTTGAATTTCTCCTTTAACTTTTTTCTGCTGATTAATCAGCCGCAACTGTTGATTACTTTTATCTATATATTGTAAAGTTTGATGATATACATATCGATACAAACTATCCACATAAATTAAGCCTTGGCTATCTACTGCCTCACCTTGCAAGCCTTTGATTAAATAATAAGTAAATACCCCATGTCCCAATTCGGGAAACTCCCAAGATTGCTGGTTAGTATCACAGGAAAGCAAAGCATAAAAACCTTTACTTTTAGTAGCATTCTGTTGTAATACTTCAACCATTTTTGGTGTAGCATTCAGTAATGGTTCTATTGTTGTACTTTTAAGTGTCATCCCACCACTATGACAAGCATCTAGCCAAACAAGCTGATTTTGCGCTCCACTATTACCCAACAATAGCAAAAGTTCTTGTAAAGCTAAAGCTGTGTTTTGAAGATCAGATTTTTGAGTATCTGCCAAACACAAAAATGCTTGCTGCGTGTTTGGTTCTACAATCCCATGTCCAGAAAAATAAAATAAAATAGTATCAAAAGATTGAGCCGCAGTGGTAATTTGCCGGAGACTGGTAAGGATGTTTTCTAAAGATGGTGGTTGCGGTGCAAAATCATGGTATATTTTGACTTCTGTTTGGGTAAATTGTGCGGCTGCATCTATCAATGCTTCTGCTAAACCCTGACAATCCACTGTCGAATAGCTCAGGCTAGGTAGTCCGTCATCTTGATATTGATTAACTCCCACCAACATCAGCCACAGCTTAGGAGTTGCAGTTTTTTTGACTGAAGTTGAGCGACTGGTGATTCCAATTGGCGACATTATTTGAGTTGATATTTATGCTGTTTTAGCACTTAGATTGATAGATAGCAGAGAAGCAAGCTGATATGGCAGATTTTCCCAATTCAGTGCATCTATTCTAATCTCCTGACTTAAATCTAACCAACCTAATGCATTACATAGGCTAAGTAAATCAATAATTGTTGTGTACCAAAGTAAGGGTGTCTCAGCAAGTCCCTCAGCCAAGAAATCAGAAGCTCGTTCTAAAAAAATAATGATATCTTGATCTACAAATGCCTGCTTTACAGAGAACCAACTATCACAGTGCGGGTGAGAAGATTTGTTAGGGTTAGCTTGTAACTGTAGATAATTTGTAGCGACTTTTAATAACTGACGAGTATGGTTGTGGTTCTTTCCCGCCAAAATTAGGGCAACTTCACTGGTGATTTGAACAAACATGGTAGTAACAAGCTTTGAAGGTTGAAGTTCCATGCGCTCAAAACCCCAAGGGTGAGGAGTAGGTAAAGTTTCCAATCGGCCATCAAGATAGCCAAGTATTTTAGAAGCAAGAGCGATCGCACCTTCAAAATTCAGCCGACGTGCTTCAGTACGTACTAAATTGTGCAATAGCTGAATACGATGCATTAGAAGAATATCGTAACCATAATCTGTCTCTAAAATGACATCTAATGCCAGAGCTTTCTCAATTCGGCTGTAAACTTTGTCAAAATCATCATGGTAATAATCCAGGTAAGCCTCTGATTGTTCCATAAAAGATTGATGCAGCAACTTAGCCTCACGAGAAAGTGTATCCATTTGCAAAGGTGTACGCGCCTCTGTGAATAACTGTTTAGCTGTTATTAGTTGTCTATGACGAACTGCCATTACCCCTTGTTTGCAAGCATTACTATATCGACGCAGAAGTAATTGATCTTGCAAAGGTAAACGTTTCATCATTAACCCTTGCAGTTTTTCGCTGAATAAGTCAGTAGAACCTTGGAGAATTTGGATAGGTTTGGCACATCCTTGACGATAACTTGCTATTATCTGCTGTTGGAGTTGACTGGAGACATTAAGCATTGATTAAACTAGCCTCCTGCAAACTCGATTCTTCTTGTTCAATACGCGATAAGGCATAAGTTAGAAGTAAACGCTGCTCAATATTGTGTTTTGCACTAGGACAAGGTGCTATTCCTTCCAACCAACTTTTAGGACAAGCACCGCCACAAACTGGAAGCATGGGGCACGTAGAACAGGGGTATTCTCCTTGACGAACTCGGTCATTAAAATTGCCCAAGCGATCGCGTTTACCAGGCATCTGTTTGCCAGATAAGTGGTCAATGGCATATTCATTAGGTGTACCATAAGTAGGTACGTAAGACACCTCAGTACAATTAAAAATATTGCCATAAGCATCCACCAATTCAGCATTCGGTGTCACGGTCATGCAGACAATAGGTTTGATCTCTGGGATAAATCCCATCGGGAAACCAAGATTAATCATTTCACCAAACCAATTAATTTCCCATTCGGCAAACTCCTCTTTAGTTAGTGAACGAGTATGAGCATCATTTCCCCAAGAATGGATCGGTGCTACATAGAAACGAAGCTTATTTTGTAATCCTTCCTTTGCTAACTTTTGCAGTAGCAAAGAAACAGATTCATAATTTTCATGGTCAACATTACAACGGATATTCAGTTGTACATCAAGGTCATCTCGATGTGCTAAAGCAGTAACATTAGCGAAAATAGTATCGAAAGTTGGCAAGCCATTTTTCTGCATTCGCCGAGCATTGTGAAATTCTGCTACGCCATCAAGTGTAACCTCGATAAAAGTTACACCGAATTCTTTAATTAGTTCGGTTGCAACCTTCTCTGTCAACGCTAAACCATTTGTGACAATTCGGGCATCGTAACTACAACCAAAACTTTCAGCCAGAGACTTTAATTGAGGGGTAAGGGTTCTAATTACAGACAATCCTACTAGTGGTTCTGCACCAAACCAGCTAATAGAAAGACTATGAAACTTTTGAGTTGCTAGCTTGATTCGAGTACGTTCTAGAAATCTTTGTTGGTCATCTTCACTCATCATTTTGCTAGTATGCTCTTGACCACAATAATGGCATCCTAGTTGACAAAATGCGGTGGGTTGAACAACTAAATAAAGAACATCATCATCTAATTTAGCAGCATCATTGCGAGCCAAAATTGTTTTGAGCTCATCCTCATGGGCAGGAACTATCAGTTCAATATCAACGAAGTCAAATAAGATATCTTGGGAAAATTGCTCAAATTGTCCGGCTTCTAAAAGGCTCCAGGTATGGTCATCAATGATGCGTATATTTGCAGTGCGTGTTGCAAAAATAACTCTTTTTATCCGTTGTTCAAGTTCATCAAAAAATGATGGTGTAACAACATGATAATCGGAAAGTTTCATACTCATATTTTTTCTCCAAAATGTATAGATAAGGAATAGTATTTTAACTTTTAAAAGTAGACATACTATTCCTGAGCTAGTCTTGGTGTACCTTAATTAGTACAGTTTTTATTTGCGTATCTGAGGGATAGTTTGGTTGAGTAAAGACCCACTACGGTTGATCGGGTCAGTAATCAATTCACGTCCTTGTTGAGAAGGTTTTTTAACACCACAACTTCCGTTACTACAACCACCAGAATTTTGAGAATCTAGTTGTCTTTGAAGTTTTGATGAGTTATTAATTCGTTCTACACTTGGAGACAAATTTTGCAGTCTGACATCTTGAACTTTTGTAGATTTAGTACTTAAATTAGCACGATTTAAGAAAGTATCAACAGTAGTATCTGGTTTGATAGTTTGAGCATTAACACCTGAGCTAAAAGCTGCAACACTGCTCATAGCAAGAATACTGAGAATGAATTTGACTTGGTTGGATTTTTTAGTAGACATGAAATTTTATCCTTATTTAAGTAAATTGTGATAGGGTAACAACTGTTGAAAAACTCAGATTAGAGTTTTCAGTTTTCACCTTTCACTTACTCAATAGGTTTGCTTTGATATTTTTATGCAGTCTTTGGGAAAATATTTTTTCGAGAATGATTCAATTTGAATGTAAACAGAAAAACCCCACATAAGTGAGGTTGAATACTTGATTTTTTTAAATGGACTTAAACATTTTTAAAGAACGAAAAAACCTCAACCCCATACAAACGAAGGAAAATACACCAAATGCTCAAAATTTCTTTGGAGTTGAAATATAATCCTCACCCTTGTAGTAAAGTTTGTGTAGGCATCCTTTAACACTTTCAGTTTTCCTATAGGTTGGGTGACAATTTTTTATGCATCCTCGGCAAACTATTATTGAAATCTTCTCAACTTTTGTGCAATTTGATGCCGATCGCTTCAGTCGTTGGGCGACAGAATCAAGGTTGCGTCGTAGTGTCCAAAGTTGTCTCAACCGCACACCTCAAGAAACTTCAGAACATTTTTGGGTTTTATACTGGTATAAATTATGGCTTGTTGATGAAACGAAGCTACTGGCTAAAGAGCATCTGGCGGCTTACTTGCAAGAATCCTGTTATTGGGCATCCCAAAAAACAGTTAATAGTTTTGCGAGTACTCAGTATAAGTTATCAGACTGTTTTCAAATTGCGATCGCTCAAGTTGATAAAGTCCTCAAAGGATTTAATGCAGATCAAGGCTTTATATTAAAAAACTACGCTAGTGCCATCTTTAACAGTGCTATTCGGGAAAATTTACGCCAAAATCGTGAAATTGATATTTGCACAGATTGGGGACTATTAAGAAAAATTACTAAAAAGTTTTTGGTAGAGTCTTTACAAAATGCAGGTTTATTGCTAGAGGATATTAACGCTTACGTCCTCACTTGGAACTGTTTCAAAACTCTATATATTCCAACACACAAAGGTACTTCTCGCCAAATTGCTCAACCAGACAATGAGATTTGGGAGGCGATCGCTAAAGCTTATAATTTACAAAGTGGTCAGCAAGTCAATTCCCAAACCATAGAAAAGTGGCTTTTAACTGCTGCTAAAGCCGCACGCCGCTATCGTTATTTTCCCGTTGACTCTCTCAATATCCCTAAAGGTGGCGATGATTCCTGGGAGTGGCTTGATAATATTCCCGGAACACAACAAGAATCTCTAATTAATGAAATTCTTGCCCAAGAAGAAGAACAAACAAGAAATTTCCAACAAACTGAGATTAACAAAGTTTTAGTAGCTGCGATCGCTCAACTGGAACCGCAAGTACAAGAAATTTTACAACTTTATTATGCTAAAGAACTAACTCAAGACAAAATTGCCGAACAATTACAAATACAACAATATACTGTCTCACGGCGACTAAAAAAAGCCCAAGAAACTTTGTTACGCTTTTTAGCTAGCTGGAGTAAAGATAGTTTGCATATTTCCGTTACTTCCGACCTACTCAAAAATATAAACATACTAATGGAGGAATGGTTGAAAAATTACTATGGTGCATGAGTGGGGGAGAAATAAATTAAAAATTAAAAATTAAAAAACTTCTGCCTCCTGCCCTATGCCTCCTGCCCAATCCCCATGCCCAACCCCAATCCCCAATTCCTATGACAACTGTATTTACTTTCGCTAACCCAACAGATTTGGTTTTAGAAATCCCTAAAATTATCCAAAACCAAACGCATTTAGACAATCAAGCTTTTTCTAATGCTAATTCTCGCTATCAAGCTTATATTAATGAACTTTGCCTGGGTGCTATTTTGCTATGGTTGCAAGAAGACTGGACACTACAGACAAAGGTTTGGCCAACTACTACTGCTCTACCTAGTTTCTGGGAACTGGTTAATGGAATTGCACTCACGCTTGATGCAACAAGATTAGTCTTGGTTCCTAGCGAGGCAATTGATTTGAGTGAATTGCGAGTACCTCAAGAATGGGTGGATATTCCTAGTTGGGTAGGTGATTATTATTTAGCTGTGCAAGTTGAACCAGACGAAGGCTATGTTAGGGTTTGGGGTTATTGTAGCCATGAAAAACTTAAAACTCAAGGCAGTTATGATGCCAGCGATCGCACTTATTCTTTGGATGCTGCTGATATAATCAACGACATTAGCGTTTTAGCAGTGGCGCGTCAATTGTGTCCAGAAGAACCCACTCGTAGCAACATTGAAGAGATTCCGAGCTTATCACTACAACAGGCACAAAATTTAATTACCCGTTTAGGAAACCCGGAAATACTTACACCCCGACAAGAAATTCCTTTTCAACTGTGGGGTGGATTCATTCAACATGGCGGTTGGCGACAACATTTATATCAACGACGCTTAGGATTACCAGAACAGTGGTCAGTTCTCCAATGGTTGCAAAGCGGTGTTTCTCAAGTTGCTAAGGTTGTCGGTTGGGGAAGCTTTGATTTACAATTGAGTGCTGCTGGGGCGCGGAGTGCCGAAGATAGACAACCAACTACTATTCTCTCTCGTCGGTTAGCGATCGCAGGTCAAATTTACGAGCTTCTAATTATACCACAAGTTGAGATAGATGCAACTATTTGGCGTTTTGAATTACGTAACGCCGCTATCGGTGCAGCTATTCCCGGTGGTTTTAAACTCCGATTACTTACCGAAGATTTACAGCCTTTTCCCAATAACGAAGATGTAGCTACAACGGCTGTAGAACAACTCTACGTAGAAGTTGCTTTAGAAGCAGGAGAAAGCATAGTCTGGGAAATAGAACCTTTTCCCGACAACTATAATTGGGAAATACTCAAGTTTTAAGAAAGAATTGGGTGCGGCTGACTTGAAAATGCTCCTTCGATGAGTATCTATATAGACCCATCTCACATCACATTTTCATGCAAGGCTTTAGAAACTTGTTTCATCGGGACTGCCTTTCTTGTTAAGACTCAAGAGTTATTGGTAAAATCACAGTAAAGGTGGTGCCAATGCCTTGGGTACTTTCAACTTGAATATGACCCTGATGATGTTCGACAATAGCTTGAGCGATCGCTAATCCCAATCCTGAACCAGTAGCGCTAGCTGTAGCTGTATTCCCAGTCCGATGAGTACGTGCCGGATCTACTCGATAAAAACGGTCAAACAAGCGTGGTAGTGCTTCCGCTGGAATTCCAACTCCAGTATCACTCACCTTAACTTGCAACTGGGCATTGGTGTTACGTAGTCCAGAAACGCGATTTATTCCCTCAATCCGCGCCAATTCCACTTTCACCCGTCCACCTGCTGGAGTGTAATGCAAGGCATTAGCAATTAAATTTGTGAACAGCCGCACCAATTGATCCCAATTGCCCACAAGGGTAAACCAATTTTCCAGTAATTCGGGGCTAGTTTCAGAGGCAGGAGGATCAACTAAGTCTAGAGAAAGGGCGATTTCTTTTTCAGGGACTAACAATTGTTGTTCTTCAACAACCTCCATCAACAAAGCATCCAGCGGACAAGGTGAAAAAGTATCTTTGCTAATACCACTATCCTGCCGTGCTAGGAAGAGTAAGTCATTGACTAGCTTACCCAAACGCTGCGTTAACCGTTCCACCATCTTTAACTGTTGCCGATACTGCAAAGAAGTAGTCGTTTCTGTCTCTGCTAAATCCAAGTCAGCAAGAGCAACTTGCACATTAGTTTGAATCAAAGTAATAGGACTTCTAAGTTCGTGGGAAGCATCAGCAGTAAATTGTTTGAGGCGTTGATAAGACTCGCCGACAGGTTCCATCGCTTTACCCGAAAGAAACCAACCACTTGCACCTACCGAAAGCACCATTAACCCAATACCTAGTGCCAAATCAAAAATTAACTGGCGACTGGGTTTAGTGACTTCAAACCAGGGATGACTAACACGCAGATATCCTAATACTTGCCGTTTCACTTCCACCCGTTGTGTGACTTGTCGTAATAAGAGTGGGGAGCGGGAAGTTAGCAATTTGGAATTTTCATTCCCTCCCTTGACTACACGCACAGTTTCACCAGTACGGTTAGCACGAATGGGAATATTTAGAGGTTCAGATAATGTTGACCAAAGTAATTTACCAGTCGGACTAAACCATTCTAGGTCGATGTGGTCATCTTCTACGGTATCGGTATTGTCACGAAGACTGGCTTCTACATTAATCCGAAATTTATCTGCATCAGCATCAATTGGCTCAAATATCAGCTTAGACGCACAGCGGCTAGTTGTAAGACAACGCTCCACTATTTCTACTACATGATTAAGGGTGTCATCAATCCGCTCAATCAATGTACTGCGGACGTATAAATAAACGCCACTAGCAAATAGTAATAGTAATACAGCAGTAACAGTAGTGTACCAAATTGCAAGACGGCGGCGAGTAGCCTGAAACATATTTTTTCACCTAAATTTTTGACTGAATATATACATTACGTGTTTATACGGCTAAAAAGTAGCTCAATTTTCTCGCTCTGGTGATTTTGCTGAGGTTTAATTTTGCCTGAAGAATTACACTCTTGTTGCAGTAAATCTGCTTAATCCTCTTTTATTCTTTACAGACAGGATAAAAAATCGGTTTTCTTGGGCTATTTATAGCAAATTAGCCGAAATGATTGTTGAATAAATTTAAACAAATCAACAAAAATCTAAGGTTTAAAAATTAAATTATTACTAGTTTCTGATAATCACAAAATTATTTTTGTAGCCAACAAGGAAACTCTGGGATATTGTTCAGTAATTTGAACTCATTCTAATTTTTATTATTGATCTACCAAGCAGCATATTTATATGGTGGAAATTCGTAAAACTTCAACCTCAAGGGTTCTAAGGATCTCGCTAAAGAGATTAAAGAAAAATCTCAGACTAATTGCAACTTGCTTTTTGTACTCAACAATTTTGTTCAAAATAATACTAGTACAATTTTCTGCGATCGCCTTAGAGGCTGATGGTCAAAACAAGATTAGTTTGACTGCAAAAAATAATCCAAACACTATTGATTATAATTCGTTAAAATTTGAAAAATTAGATAAATCTCAAAGTCAAGCTCTATTAAAACAAACTTTAAAAAATGCTAACTCTAACTTGTATAAAACTAAAGAGCTATCCAAATTTACCAGGATTGATTTGATTGAGGAAAAGAATGCATCTGCTACTAATAAGAGTTTCCTTAAATCGGTTGAAGGAGGTATGAAGAGTAAATCATCTGGAGATTCGAATCCAGATGATTTGGCAGCCCTGAAAGAAAATTCAGTTGAGGTCTTAAACCCTTGCCCTCTCTCGTCGCAGCAGGAGACAAATAGTACAGAATTAGCAAGTTACCCTACCTCCTGCCCGACGCTCGCGGACTCGCTAACACCACCTTATCTGCCTCCTGTTCTCCTCGATAAATTAGACAGTTTTCAAAGTCAAGACTTATTAAAACAAACTTTAAAAGATTCCAACCCTAATTTAGAGAAAACTAAACAATTATCCAAACTTACTGAAATCGATTTAATTGGAGAAAATCATCCAACTCATAGTAATAATAGTTTGCCCAAGTCTGATAAATTAGATAGTTTGCAAAGTCAAACTAAATTAAAACAAACTTTAAAAGAACCCAACTCTAACTTAGAGAAAACTAAACAGTTATCCAAGCTTACTGAAATCGGTTTAATTGGAGAAAATCATCCAACTCATAGTAATAATAGTAATAATAGTTTGCCAAAGTCCGATAAATTAGATAGTTTACAAAGTCAAACTCAATTAAAACAAACTTTAAAAGAACCCAACTCTAGCGTAGATAAAATTAAACAGTTATCTCAATTTACCATAGCCGATGTTATTCCAATTGAACAGTATAAAGTAGAGCCTCCTAAACCATCTGATGAAGGTGAAGAAGAAACTAAACCAAATATAACTAAACCATATACGCCAGCGCAACAAATACTAATAGAAAAACTACATAGTTCAAAAAAGCAACAACAAGTAAAACAAAAACAAATAATTATTGATGCTCTCACATTTAGTGCCAATAAATATCCTTGGATCGTTAACCCAACAGATAACCTTACTTTTTCAACAGAATTATTTAAGCCAAATGAAGATGAAAATTATATAGATACGGATATAAGTGTAAGATTTTCTGGGGATAATCAGATTATTAATAAATTTACTTATGCTAAATTCCCTAAGGCTGACCAATTTTATTGGGTTCTCGATAATAATAGAATAGTAGTTGAAACTAAAGGCTCTCAAGTAGGCATTCTCTCTCAAGGAAGACAAACCAATACTTATATCACCCAAAATGTGACCTCCCAGCAGGCATTTTGGGGATTGCAAACCCTGTTCGCCATACCTACAGATTTTCAAAATTTAGCTGGAGATGTTGGTACTGATAATTTTTCTATAATTTCAATAGCAGGAGAATTGATAAATCCTGAAGGTATACCTGCTGGGAGAGTTATTATTAATAGTGGGATTGACACAAATAACCCTAATGTCACGGTTCTCAAAAATTCTACTCCAAATCTTGGTATTGCCTCTACTTTAAGTGTGAGTGGTGGGCAAGCTTTATTTCAAGCTTTAGATGCTATTAATGCTCCCAAAATTCTCCAAGGCTTTCCAACAACGAATATACAACCTTTACTTGATGATGGAAACGTCCAACTTCAAGTAGGTGAAGTTATTCCTAATAGCGCCCTCGAAGCTGCTGGTATCTCCTGGGGAAATATTCTGACGGGAGAAGGTTTTGGTTTTACTGCTCCTGTCTCTTCTTTTCCAGGTATTAAGATTGCTCAACTTGGAAAATTTGATAACTTGGATTTGTTAAATGTAGCAGTCAATCCTTTTCTCTCTCAATCCGAGAAAGACTTTCATTATTTTAACTCTTTACAATGGCTATCTTTAGGAAGAAGACAACCTGTATTTCAGACACTATCTCAAACTCAAGAAACTTCTGATTGGCACAGACTTTATGTTAGCCATCCTCATAATCGGAGCTTAATTCAATATGACCCAGTTGCAATTAAAGCTACTTATACAAATATTTTTTCTGCTCCAGGATTATCCCTAACAGCTAAATTTAGCGATACTAGTATTGATGCTATTCAATCAGTGAATTCTACATTAGGCTTGCTATTAGGTGGAGTTTTTGAAGCTATTAAAATCGATAATATTCAACATGGTCTAGAAGAAGCTAGACAAAAATTTAAGAATGGAGAAGGTTTTACTCCTCTAAATACACCTGCTACAGCTGACCAAAGAAGACAAATTAATAATAGACTAAATCGTACTTTATCTTATGCCAATGCATCCAGTGGACTAGAGCAAGTATCTGGAACTTATACACTTCCCAGTCAAGTTACTCCTAATAACTCCAGCATCTTGCAAATAAGAACGGGAAACCATAAGCGAGCAGTTCAGTTTCTTGAAAGAAATATCACTATTTTAGATGAAGGTGATACGTTTTTTTCCGATCTCAGGCTCTCTAATAAAAAATTTGGGCCACTGACTTATATTGGTATCCCAATTCCTTTAAATGATACTTCCATTAATCCTATTAACGAATCTTCTGCCGCAGAAGTAATTTTGACAAACCCCCAAGGGCAACAATTTGTACAAAAATTTAATTCAGCAGATACCACACTAGTTCCGCTACAGGTGCGAGCAGCTGATTTAGCATTTGATTATATGGAACTCACTAGAGTTGACAAAATAGGTGTTAGTTTTAATAACTTTAATGGTTATCTATCTTTACCCACAGTTGAATTATTAGCAGCGGGTTCTTCTGGAAATTTTAACTATAGTGCCAATTTAGGAACGTGGTTTAATGTAGATGCCAACTCAGCACCAGGCGTTTCCAATAATAATTTGGGGATAGAAGAACCAACTTTTGGTATTTATACTAATATACTCCTCAACTATATTAAAACTGATGTCCGGTTAAATTCAGCCAAAAAGCCTGTAGCTATTAATACTCACGTACCATATTTGAGATTTGACTGGAATAGTGCATCTAATAAAAATAATCCTTTTTCTACTTATTTAAGTTATTTATATCAGCATCAAGAAAGGAATTTCGGTTTTTCTTTAGCTCCTGGTGTAGCTTTTATTGAGAATAATAGCAATGGTGATTTTTTAGGTCTTTTTAATGGTGAATTTAGTACTAGTCATGGTTTAAATCTAAAGACAAACCTAGAGATAGGCAAAGAATGTTTCTTTGAATTTCAAGGGTTACAAAGAGTTAGTCAAAATATTTCTGCTGGTGTTTATCTAAAAAATTATAGTGTTAACAATATTGGTTTAAACAGCCGAGTTTCTGGCTTCAACTATGGAATCATTTTGAGGCACAATTTCCCAGATAATAGTGTATTTATAGAAACTCAAATTGGTACAGGCGAAAATGGTTTTGACCTTAAGCTTCAAGGTGGTTATCGATTTTGATGCTATTAATGTAGCGCACCAAAATAGAGACGTTGCAATCCAACGTCTCTAAAACATTAAATAAAAATATTACTGACTTCTTTAATCAGTCGGGAATCTAAGCCTTTTAAATTGTAAGTCCTGTCTAATCTAAAGCACCCAAAGCATTATTACCAGTGCCGGCTCGGATTATAGCTGTCATATCTTCAATCGAGGTAGCATTATTTAATAAATTAGCCGTTGTATCAATAAACGAGTTTGGGCTAGAGACTGTGGTAGTTTTCACTACTCCTGGAGTTATAGTTAGACTAGTTATGGTTTCGTCATTTCCGCCTATTATCCCTCCATAGGTAGGTGTAATTTTTACACCTCCGTCAAAGTAAGAGCCAGAAGGTAAAGTTACTTCGCCACTGACGCTGAGAAATTCACCGGAAGGTTTAATAATACTAACAGCACCACGAGCAGTAGCTTGTTGTGCATTTACTGGCGCTGCTAAAAAATTTCCTACACTCACTAACCCAAATAGGCAGATACTTCCCCTAAGTATTATGGATAATTTGTTAGAGAAACTATTCATGTTTTATAAACCCCTCATGCTTTTTGCCTTAAGCTCGTTCCCAGATTTTGCTTGGGAATGCAGATTCAACCTCAACTAGCAAAAGTAGAGGCGTAATCTTTTTTTAATTTCTTTTTACAGATAAAAATATATGACTCTGGGTGTGAGCATTTTGTTAAGAATGGACATTTTTCAGGTGCGTATTCTTACGCAACGGCTCTAACTATTCTTCGGTGAGTATTTCAGGGTTTATATGGATATCACAAAGCTATGTAAAGAGATGATGAGGAGTTGCGGTAATTCACCAACGCTTTGATTCTATTTGCTGAGGGGTTAAAGAAAAAATTGTAGGTTGGGTGGAGGCTTTACGTAACCCAACCTACGTTTAATGTACTATTTTAAGCTTGCCACGCTAGTAGTGTTAGCGATCGCAAAGGTCTGTAGAGCGTCATTACGAATTACAAATTGGTGTTAAACCTCCACCAACACTACTTCCCGTAGCTTGGCAATCACATCATTTAGATTACCCGTGTTTAGGCGATAACTCAAAGGATGGGCAATCAATCGCGCTGTGCTTTCATAGAGAGTAGCGATTTCAATTAAACCATTTTCGCGCAAAGTTCGCCCTGTCGAAACTAAATCCACGATCGCTTCTGACATACCAGTAATTGGGCCTAGTTCTACTGAACCATACAATGGCACTATTTCTACAGGCAAATCGAGACTGTGGAAATATTCACGAGCGCAATTTACATATTTTGAAGCAACTCTACCATGTGGTGGTAAATCTAAAGGCGACGTATAAGAACTGGATGCTTTTACCGCCACCGACATCCGACAATGACCAAACTGCAAATCTACCAAGTGAGCAACTTGCGGCTGTTTCTCTCGCAGCACATCGTAACCGACAATCCCCAACTGTGCCTGACCATATTCCACATATACAGGTACATCCTGCGCGCGCACCAGTAAAGCTTTGGCAATTCCTTTGGTGTCAGGAATTTGAAGTTGGCGAGTTCCTGAATCTAAAAAAGCACTAAAATCTAATCCCACACCTTGTAGCAGGCGGATGCTATTTTTAAGTAGTTCCCCTTTTGGCAATGCAACAGTCAGCATTCTTTTTCTTAGTATCCTTGGCGTTCCGGCAATTGAATAATATTGAGAATATCTCTATATGCTTACCACAAGCAGTATGAGAATTTTATTAGTTGATGATGAAATTGAATTAACTCAACCCTTGAGTCGCTTGTTAACTCGTGAGGGTTACACTGTAGATGCCGCTTATGATGGGACATCTGGCAGCGAACTGGCACAAGCAGGCAGTTATGACCTACTGATTTTAGATTGGATGCTGCCAGGAAAAACCGGGTTAGAGATTTGTCAGGAATTGCGACGCCAAAGCAAAACCACTCCCGTGCTGTTTCTCACAGCTAAAGATACTCTCGATGACCGCGTAGAAGGTTTAGATGCTGGTGCGGACGACTATTTAGTTAAACCTTTTGAACTGCGGGAGTTATTAGCCAGAGTCCGCGCTTTATTGCGTCGTTCCGGTTCCCAAATCTATGAAACTACCGCTGGACGACTTACTGTCGCTGATTTAGAACTCGATTGTGATAATCAAGTAGCCTATCGTCAGGGACGGATAATTGAGCTATCGCAAAAAGAAAGCCAGTTATTGCAATACTTTATGGAACACACTGGACAATTGTTAACTCATGGTCAGATTATGCAAAATTTGTGGCAAGAGGAAGAACAACCCAGTAGCAATGTGATAGCGGCATTAATTCGCTTGCTGCGGCGTAAGATTGAGGTGGGTAAAGAAACTACGCTGATTCACACAGTTTACGGTAAAGGCTATCGTTTTGGTGCTTCATCAGTGGAATCAGTTTAGCAAAGAAATTTTTGTATATTGGGTACTACTTAGTACGGTAGGTTCGCCCATTTAAAAAACTATCCCAGGAATTAATGCACTGTAAAACTTATTATTCGGCTAATTAACGGAATCCAAAGAGATAGCTAAGAGATTTAATGACACTTAAATAAAAATTACCTTCTCTTTCGCGGAAGAGTTCAAAGGCAGAGCCAGGTGTGCCAAAAAATGGTCTGAGAGTCCATCCTAACTGACTGCCTACGAAAGCGTAAAGAAATAGCCAAAATTGTAAAATCTTCTGGCGGGTTTTACGACCTTCATCATCTTGTTCTAAAACTAAATTCGTGGCTTGATATAAAGACGAAATACCAATAAATCCAGTTATGGCAAAGATAAAGACATTTAATAAAATTAAAAATTGGTAATTATTGGTGGTAATTAAGAAAAACAATGTGATTGGTGCAAAACTAAATAAAAGTACGCTGGTGACTGAAACCGCAGTTAATACTAATGCTAAATGCTGTCCAAAAGTCCGCTTGGAACCAAAAATAATGTTAGCAAAATACAACGTCGGCATACAAATCAAAAGTGTGATTAAATAGAGGGCTGGGAGTTTAATGGCGGAAGACAAAGCCTGCATCCAGCTATGGTATGCACCAATGATTCCGCCGTAGGCAGCGATAAATAAGGAACTGCAAACTAATAGCGAAATGATTTTATTTGGTAATCTTATTCCTTGACGAACTTCCTCTAGAAAACCTTGGCGATCGCGCAGGAATCCAATCAGTACGGCAAAGTATTTGATTCCTGATGATTTCCGTTCCATCATGTTATCCTCACACCAATAAAATTCTAAGTTTCATCTGAGTAATCACCGCCCGAACCATACTTCCAAGCATCAATCAAGCGATGCCAATAATATTGTTGTGCTTTTGGTTGATTCTTAATCCATGTTTCTAGCATTGGACTTAACCAAAACAAGGCAGTGTACACACCTAAATTACTGTAATGTAACATCCAATCTAACAAACTTGCCAAACCTACTTGCGGAATTATCTTGGCAACTAATACAGGATGATATAGACCAGTTTTTAACAGTGTTTGCGTTAGTGCCGAAAATTGCACTATATCTTGTAAAAATGGTTTTAGCACTGGTGTACCTAACTGTTGCATTTCCTGAAATACTGCCGAGAGTAGTTGGTTAATTTGATCTGGAGCAATTTTCTGATTTACACCAACACTCATTGCCCTTTGGAACAACCAGGTAACAGTCAAACTTGGCTGATATGGTTGTAGCTGTACTAAGGCTTGTGCAGATAATTGTTCTGTTTCCAGCGCTTCGTAAATACCATAAGTTAAACGCTTCAGGTGACGCACCATTGCCCCAAAACCGCCAAAACTCAAGGGAGATTGACTACCACTGCTATCTCCGGCTGGGAGAATGCGATTCCAAGGGGTTTTTAGTGGACTTTGGCGATAGGTGGGAAAGAAACCAAATAGTGCCCGTTGAAACTTCAGTTTACTCAACTCTACTCCCTGATATTCTGGTAAGAGACGCAGATATTCTTCAAATAGAGTTTCTAAACTCAAACGTTGAGGATCTGCATCCATGTAGGTAAATAAGTAAGTGGTTCTGCCATCTCTAGCTGGGAAGGCTTCCCAAAAATATTGACATTGATTCTGCAAGGATGTGAATGATAATAATAAGTCGCCTGAGTTATTTTCTGGAAACCCTTGAGCGCAACTTCCCACAACCAAACAAAGTGCATCTGGTTTTTTGCCTTGGCGTGCTTGTTGGGTGATGGGTGAAAAATGTCCCATCGCGTCGATTAATAACCGAGTTTTGAATTGGTTATTTACCATCACCCCATCTGGATGAACCACGGCTTCGGTAAAGGGTGTGTTTTCTAACAACTTTCCCCCAGCAGCGAGAAATCGAGTTTTCAAGGTAGCTAGTAGATAAACTGGATCTACGCCGATATTTAAGACATCCTCTACCCAAACCTCTGTACCGCCAGCAAAACTAACTCGCGCTGGGTTATATTGAGTGGCGATCGCACTCTCTAATTCTTCCTCAGTTAGTAAGTTCAATTCCACAAATACATCTAATTCTTTGCGAGAAATATTCCACTCTTGTTCCCTTCCCCGCAAAATTCCCCGTTCCAGCAAGGCTACCCGCAGTCCCTTCACCGCTAAGGCACAACCAATTAAAATGCCTAAAGTGCCACCGCAGATAATTACATCGAAGTCTATGCGGTCTAAAGGCTGTTGACTTTCTTTAACTAGCGTTGGGATAGGTGCAGTGTTTTCGCGCTCAGATGTGAGGATGCGATCACTTTGACGCAATCTTCCTAAAACATCGTCGGGTAATTGGGAAAGAATTTCTTCAGTTAAAGACATTTTGGAAAAATTTAACTCTACATTCCAAAACTACCTGAGAATGAAGAAAGTAGATATAGCCATTTTCAATCCGGTGAGGTACAAGTATGCAAATAGACCTATTTTTATTTTGAGGCTAGTACAAGAAGGCAAAAGTAAAAAGAAAGAATGCTTATTTTGTAAGCTTTCTGGCTATTTTAAATGGCTGGTTTATTTCCGCCGTATTATATTAGTACAGCATGGTGTAAATAAGCCACCTATTTCAAATCAATGAAACGCTGACGCTGTATTCATTTTTAATTTTTAATTTTTAATTTTTAATTCCGCCTTGCGTTACTAGGCTATTGAGCATTTTTTCAAAAATTCTCAATACAGGCTCCTCTCCATTGTCTCTAGTGAAAATACTATAATTTGGATGAGAATTAATTTCAATCAACCAATATTGATTATCTCGATCTAAGACGATATCCAAACCACCATAATCAATATCTAATTCTTCAAAAATTGGTCTGGCGAAATTAGCAATCTCTGATAATATTTGTGGATCGTTGATATACTTGGCTTTTGCACCATCCCAGTGGAGAGGACTGAGATTACCGATAAATTTTGCATCAGTTATATCTTTCTCATAGAGTAAAACTAATTCTTTATTTAAAAAAACGGCTCGATACTCAGATTTTATATGAATGAACTCTTGAGCGATCGCAACGTAATCATACTTTTTATCATTGATATTGAAAATCTCTTGTAAAGCAGTTTCAACTTCATCTGTATTTTGGCATAAAAATACGTTATGTCCACTTGAACCAGAATTTCGTTTAACAATTACAGGTGTTTCAAAGTTTTCTTTGATTTCTAATATAATATCTTGAAAGCTGGGAAATTTTAAGTAAATCTTATATTGGAGGTCACAAAAAGGGGAAAGAAAACCTACTGTCCGAGGAAGCTTAACTTTTTTCTTTAAAATATGGTAAGTGTATTCCTTATCTTTAATGATTTGTGCTACTGCCTGATTGATTATCGGAGTACTATAATTACAAAAATAATGGTGTTGATTATTGAGTTTTATTTTGATTAAGTTTTCAGCAGGATGAATAATTTCATAGCTAATATTTAAGTTTTCACAAGCTTTAAGCAATAACAAAACGTTATCTAACATAAATACTTCAAATTAAACGTCTAAATTAGGAATTATTGTAACTTGCTATTTGCCGTTTAAAAATCACTATCTCAGTACCAACAACCGGATTTCGAGCTATTAGCCTATTTTGAGAGTCGGTAATTTCTAAATGGGTAAAATCAAGTTCTTGAGAGCGTTGTAATATCTCCGCAGCTAGTTTGTCTTGCTGAGATTCCTTGAGAGTGTACCAATCATCACTAATTTTGACTGTAAGATTACTTGTACGAAAGTTGGCTTGAATTGACTTTATCAGACCAGAGGCAATGCGATCGCTAATTTCGGCTACCTGATTTTCAATAGCCGCAATCAAGGCTTGTTCTGGTGTCAATTCTATGACTGGTGTTGGTGTTGGCGTGGGAGTGGGAGTTAATTCTGGTTTCGGTTCCGGCGTTGGTGGGGTAGTTTGTACTTCTGGTGGCGGCGTAATTTCCTCTGGTGGTTGTGGTTCTGGTGCGATTGACTCTGGTAGAGTAGTTATCGTTGGTGTTGGTATCGGAACCTCTTCAACTGGTGGAACTGTTGCTACTTCAGTCGGTTTAGCAGTAAGAACGGTTGTAGTTGCCCAAACAAGAATTACAGCAATTCCAGTAACAATTCCAGTCAAAGCTGTATCTGATAACTTTGTTGACAGATTTGATGGTAAAAACAAGCGGATTGTCCTTAACAGTCCACCCCACCACAACTGAAGCTTCTGGAAAAAACTGGGTTTCTCATCACTACCAGGAGGGGGTGCTGTCTCCAGTTTCTCCACCGTTACTTCTAAAACCCCAATCGTCCCTTGGAGAAGTTGGATAATTTTAGCCTTCCAAAATGGCTGAACTCTCTGGTAAGGTTTTTGGGGAGGTTGAGTTATCTGCTCATCCGTCGGTTTTGACTGATTGTCTTGTGACATGGAACTTTCACCAAAAGCAGCGAATCAAAGACAAACAACGTACATTATTACTGGTGCTGCCTTCTTTTGCCTTAATGTATCACTTCATTGCTCAAAGTTTTCCGCTAAACTGACTATTTATTAAATTTGGTGACTTATGAAACTAAAACGCCGTCAATTTTTATTTTTAAGTAGCGTCAGCGCCATTAGTACAGGATTTTTAAGCTGGATGTTTGCTCATCAAAATCATCAAAGTGCTGATATTAGCGATTCAACAACAGCTATAGCCGCCAACCCAACCAAAAAAGACTTGTTATTACGTTTTGTGTCTGTAGCAGATACGGGGACTGGGGCGAAAGGACAGTATGCTGTGGCTGGAGCGATGAATGCGTATCATAAGAAAAATCCTTATGATTTAGTCGTTTTAGCTGGAGACAACATTTACAATAATGGTGAAATTGAGAAAATTAATGCAGTTTTTGAGCGTCCTTACCAAAGTTTACTGAAGCAGGGTGTAAAATTTCAGGCTTGTTTAGGTAATCACGATATTCGTACTGCCAATGGCGATCCCCAAGTCAAGTATGCTGGCTTTAATATGAAGGGACGTTACTATACATTTCGTCGGGGAACTGTGCAATTTTTTGCTTTAGATACTAACGGGAACGCTGATTGGGAAAACCAGCTAACTTGGTTAGAAAAAGAATTAAGTATTAGTAATGCTCCTTGGAAAGTAGTGTTTGGTCATCATCCGATTTATTCATCGGGTCAATATGGGAGTAATCCAGATTTTATTAAAACTTTTACTCCCCTATTTAAAAAATACGGAGTTCAACTTTACATCAATGGCCACGAACACAATTATGAACGTACTCGTGCCATTGATGGTACAACTTACTTAATTTGTGGTGCGGGTGCTGGTAATCGTCCTGTAGGGCGTTCTGAGTGGACAGGGTATTCTACCAGTGATTTAAGTTTTGCCTCTTATGAGGTGTATAAAGATAGAATAGAAATAAGTGCGATCGCTACTGATAATCGCATTTTTGATAAAGGTATTATTCAGTTGAAATCAGCATAACCTTATCATATCGCCGCAAAGAGATTTTGAAACGGTGAAATATATCAAAAAAAGTGAGTAGCCAGAAAGTTTTACCGTTTGGGAAAATTTAGCAAATGAGGATTGGCAATCGAGTTGGGACGACTTCAGGAAACCACAAAAAAACCGATGTACATGATTCCTTATTGCAAAAGCAAGGTTTTATCTGTTGCTATTGTGGAAGGCGTATTACCAAATAAATTAGTCATATTGAACATCTAAAACCTAGATATCCTAATACTGAGCTAGCGTTGCAGAATCTTGCTCGGCATTTCTTGCTGCTCGGAGGAAAGTTGCAAAGCGTCTTCCAGCACTTAATTGAAAGTACTCATGAGCGAATTAGACTATCAACTCTCAGGTTGAAAATGATTACAAAGTTGAGTAAATTATAGCGTTCTACCTCACAATCTACGAGACAATCCGTCTTTACACACAAGACCGCGCCATGTCAACAGAAAAGCAAATTGACAAGTCAGTGCTTGTGGGTAGCTTGCCACCGTAAGCATCGCTCTACCACTGATTAAAAAGTGCCAATAGGAAAATCACTTACCAACAGCTAATACTAGACCTTCACGGGCTATTATGGCTTGAGGAAAAGCAGATTTAATATCGACTTGAACCTGGTCAAGAAAATCATCATGGTCATCTGGGTGATGATGAGAAATGGCTAGCTGTTTAACGCCAGCATTCAAAGCTGTATTCACCGCAGCTTGCCAGAGTAAATCAGCAGAGTCATGGTTGTGAGATGTCGGCGGAGTGTAAGTAGCATTGGCAATCAGCAAATCAGCGCCTTTAATAAACTCTAAAATCCGCTCTCGCTCCACTTGATCGGCATTCTGGTGCAAATCCGTGATGTAAGCAACATTATACTCTTGCCAAGTAACTCGGTAGCCAACTGACCGCTGAGTTTGATTAATTAATGCAGTTGTAATGGTAATATCATCCAACTTCACATCACTTTCTGGAGTCAAATTGTAAAACTGCAATTCTGATTGCATTACCTGTAAAGGGTAAGGAAAGTGTGGCTGGAGCATCTGATCGTACAGACATTGTTTGATTGAGGCTCCATTTGATGCAGCTGTGCCGTAAATATGGAAGCAATTTTCTCCAATAAATGCAGGCGCAAAAAAGGGAAACCCTTGAATTCGGTTTGATTGGCAGTTGGTAAAAAATAAATGGGCTTCTAATGGCTGTTGTAGTTCTTGCCAAGTTTTACCCAGTATCCGTAAGCCAGTACCACCATCAAAAATTAAGCGTTTTCCAGCTACCTGCATTTCTACACAAGCAGTATTACCACCATAACGATTAGTGTCGCTACTTGGGGTGGGAATCAAGCCTCTGACACCCCAGAATTGCACGAGAAATTCACCTGCTAGACTACTCGACAGGGTAGCAGACTTTTCAGGTATGTAGCTTTGGGAACCCGACAACTCAAAATTTGACATTTTTCTTGAAAATTAGACCTTACTGAGCAGGTCATCGTAGCGCCGTACTTCCAACAACCTGTTTTTTTCGTCCACAATGACTACCGTAGGAGAGTAACTTTTTACCTCTTCTGGAGTGAACTGCCCGTAAGTCATTATAATCAAGCGATCGCCAATAATGCCTAGACGTGCCGCACCCCCATTTAACTCAATGACTCCTGAATGGGCTGGAGCCGGGATCGCATAGGTAATAAAGCGCTGACCGTTGGCACTATTAACTACTTGCACCTGTTCATAAGGTAAGATACCAGCTTTTTCTAAAAGGATTTCATCAATACTGATACTACCCACGTAGTTGATATTCGCCCCTGTGAGGGTGCAGTTATGAATTTTTGCCAAAAGGAGAGTACGCTGCATTCTGGTTTGGGGTTGGTGGCAGATTTTAAAATCCGTAACAAGAGAAAGTTATCAAAGTGAAGTGAGGAGTGAACAGTGAGAAGTTAGGAGTTAGGAATAAAAATTTATAACTCTTAACTCTTAACTCCTAACTCCTAACTCCTCTATTATCCTCTATAAGCTTTGACGGATTTTTCTACTAAAGCTGCAACCTTGTCCACATCTTGCCAACCGAGAATTTCAGTCACCTTTTTTTCCAAATTTTTATAACTACGGAAAAATTCAGCAATTTCATCTAAGCGGTGTGGTGCTACGTCTTTCAGGGATCTTACTTGAGCGTAGCGCGGATCTTTGTCAGGAACACAAAGGATTTTTTCATCGCGATCGCCACCGTCAATCATCTCTAAAAAGCCAATCGGTCGCGCGGCAATCACACAGCCTGGAAAGGTTGGCTCATCAATTATGACTATACCATCGAGGGGATCGCCATCATCAGCTAAAGTATTGGGTACAAAGCCGTAGTCATAAGGATATTTTACCGAGGAATAAAGTACTCGGTCTAAAGCAAAAGCTTGTAGTTCCTTGTCATATTCATATTTATTTTTACTTCCGCCAGCAATTTCAATCAGAACGTTGATTAGACCAGGTTTCGGTTGGGCAGGAATACGAGATAAATCCACAAAAAACTCCTCTGATAACAGTGAATCATGGGGGCACTCTGTCAGCTTCGCTCCCCGTGTAGAATTTTAGGGCAATATGGCTTTCTTCCCAAGGTATTCATTTCACGGGATAGGGGAGTGGGAGAAATCAATTCAAAATTCAAAATTTAAAATGAAGGAACTTCTGCCTCCTGACTCCCAACTCCCGCCCCAACGGGGCTTGATAAACTATTCTGTTGAATTAGCCAAAAGATGGAAAAAGCGTTGCGAACTTTCCTCGCAACGCTTTTTCCAAGAGGGTATTTATGAATATCCTCCACTTTTGATTACTGATTAGAGGGATTTCGGCCTCTATTGTGTCAAGACTTATGAAATCTGGAGTTATACAATACAGATTCAGCTTATTTCTGACGAACTACATTCACATCTACAGAGGTTGTCTCAAAATCAGTGTTCTGCTTTTTGCAGCTTTCCTGCTGGGGAAAGCTACGGGGAAGCTTTATCAATCTTTACTTCCTTGTAGGTTTTGGATCAGTGGTTGCTGGTTATTTTGAACATTAGTTGAAGAATAGTGGGCGATGACAAATACGGGTAGGGTAAGAGTCAACAGAGCGATCGCAGTTCCCACAATGTCTGCCAAACGTTGGGAATATGTGTCGGCAGAATTGGCAGACTGGCTATTTGAATTCATACAAAATTGAAGTTCTTCGTAACACTGTGTAGGTCTACTCTCTGAGTGAGAGTCTTAATGCTATTGTAGCTATTTTTAAACTGTAAAATGTGTAGCATTTTACAAGCTAAACCAGTTTTACAATTGTCATAATAGCGTTTTTATACATGAAATTCTTAATACCAAGTTACAAGTCAACAAATCATGTTTTATTTTGTGATTAATGTTTTCAGATGTTTCCCTGTATGGTGTAATGGTTCGCATACGCAAAGCTAACGTTAACAGCATCATAAACTACATTTCTTCGCTGCTTAAATATTAATTAGCAAAATGTATTTGTCCGATACTTCATGATTATAACATCTCTGTAAAGGCTTTGATAAGGTCATTTTACTGGAATTCCTAATTTGTGATACAGGACACAAAACCGCAAAAATACTGATAAATCTTCAGTGTTCTCGATTCTCATACGGTAGTTATACACAACAATATTTGATGCTAGAGAAGAAATGGGCAGGAATGATTTTTGTAACCAATCGTGACTACCGAATAAATACAGATACATTAACTGTGTTGTGTAGCATAGATTAAGTGATAATACTAAACAAATATTTCAGAAATATTTCAGAATTTAAATTTTCAAATCTGCGTAATATCACAGCAATTTTGTCAATCTATATATAGGTAGAGTAAAAAAATGTTTTAGAAAGTAGTGTAGAGGGTTATCCCCAGACTTTGCTCATATTTGAACAAAATACCCAATTCCAATTTCTAGATCCTAAATCTGTATAACTTTTTCGATAAATCAAAATCTCAAACGATAATCTGCATAACAAATTAATCAGCTAAAAAAACCGCCACTAACTATCATAGGGCGGTCTGGTTAAGCAATCGGAGGGTAATTACAGATTACTCTGCTAATAAATGGAATTGCTGTAACGAAGTTTGCATTAGATTGGGCATTGGGTAAAGAGGCAGAGGGGCGGGGTGCAAGGCAATACTTTTCGGGTTTTGGGAGAAAGGGGAAGGGGTAAAGGTAAATTCAAACCCTTACCCCTTCCCCTTTAACCTTTCCCCAGATCAAAAGAGAGATTGTTGGGTTTATCCGAAAAGTATTGGGGTGCAAGGGGGGGAATGAAAAATTACCTCTTTCTCCTATGCTCCCCAATCTCCGCTCCCTCATCTTTGCCAGTCGCCAGTCCCTCATCCCCTTCCATAAATACTCATTGGTTCTTTGATAAATCGGGTGTAAAGATGCTTAAAGGTAGATTTAATGACGCGGGGCATACCAAAATCGATGGGCATTAAATTGTCTGGTAGCCGCCAATCTTCTATTTTTAATAAGTCAGGATTTAAATGGGGAAACTCTATGGTAGTAAGTTCTGGACAAACTCCTAGTCTTTGGGAAGCTGCAACTGTAGGCACTTTTTCTGGAAGAACATTGAGGATTTCTACCATTGCCCGATCTAAAGCAAATATATCTGATGCGGCTGCTAAAATGCCCAGTTGGCGAGGTTCCCCATTACTGGGGCCATTACCTTCATGACCAATAATGCCATCTAATATGGTTAAGTTAGGGTTAATTGCCCTGGCAGTTTCTACCAACATTTCACCAAATCTATCTGCATCTTTTCCAGCTTCCATGTGCCACCAAGCTTTCATTTTGCCGGGGACGCAACCAAATAAGTTTTTTACACCGAGTGTTAATGTCAATTGGGCATGAGATTTCACTTTCGGTAGGTTAATTACTACATCGGCTTCCATTGCTTCTTTAGACAGCCGCAGATGGTTAAAATTCTCACTAACGGTTTGGTAGCGCTGACCATGAAAATCGATAATGGGAAGATTGAGTTCTTCTAAAATAGGTAGATAGCCATTTGCGACTGCTACGCCCTTGGCACTGCCAAAAGCAGGACTATCGCCCAAAAATGGCTTACCGCCAACCTCAATTACCATTTGGGCAACTTCGTAAACTAGTTCGGCACGGGTGATACACTCTTTACCAGGACGCGACCCTGTAAGTAAATTAGGTTTGAGTAAAACGCGATCGCCTTTTTTCACAAATGCTGCCATTCCTCCAAAAGGTTCCAGCAGTGTAACTAAGGATTCTCGTAAAGCCTCTCGTTCGTAAGATGTAGCCCGAATTAGACTAACAGATGGTTTTTGAGTCTGCATAGATAGATGGGGGATAAGGGACTGGGGAGAAATCAATTCAAAATTCAAAATTCAAAATTGAAGAAAAGACTGAAAAAGAGGTAGCTAAAGCTTCACGTCGGCTTAGGGATGAGGGGACAGGGGAGACAAGGGGGTAAGGAGAATACCATGCCCCATGCCCAATGCCCCATAACCTATTATTCTGTTTTAAGCGGTAAGATACCACTCATTTGTTCTAGATTTAAGACTGTGGCTAAGTCTGTTTCACTCATCAATCCTCGTTCTAAAACAATCTGCCGTAAAGATTTACCAGTTTCTAAAGATTCTTTGGCCACAGCTGCGGCATTTAAATAACCGATATGGGTATTTAGTGCGGTTACTAAGGCTAAACTGCCCTCAGCATAAGCTAAACAACGTTCCTGGTTCGCAGAAATTCCCTCAATGCAACGTTCTGTAAGGACAGCGATGGTATTACCCAGAATTTCGATGCTGTGAATTAAGTTATATGCAATTAGCGGCATCATCACATTTAATTCTAATTGTCCGGCTTGTGCGGCTAAAGCGATCGCACTGTCATAACCCATCACTTGAAAACACACCATTGATGTCATCTCTGCCATGACTGGGTTATATTTCCCTGGCATAATTGAGGAACCAGGTTGCACCGGGGGAAGTTGAATTTCTTTCAAGCCTGTTTTTGGTCCCGAATCCATCAGCCGCAAATCGTGAGATATTTTGACTAAATCCTGAGCTAAGTTGCGTAACGCACCAGAAACGTTCACAAATGGGGCCATACTCTGCATCGCTGCCATGAGATGGGGCGCAGGCTCTAAAGGAGTTTCAATCAATTCTGAAAGAACTTCCACTACACGGGCGCGATATAAGGGATGAGTATTTAAACCCGTTCCGGCTGCACTACCTCCCAAACCCAGCACCATCAAATCACCAGAGGCGGTATAAATCCGGTTTTGGTGTTCTGTCAGAATTTGTGCCCAAGCGCGAAAATTTTCACCCAAACGCACGGGTACAGCGTCTTGTAAGTGGGTTCTGCCAGATTTGACGATATCTTGAAATTCAACAGCTTTGTTTTCTAAAGATGCGATCGCCTTTTCTAAAGCTGGGTGTAATGTCTTAGATAATGCCAATAATCCACCAATGCGAATTGCCGTAGGGATCACATCATTGGTAGACTGCCCATAATTAACGTGGTCATTGGGACTAACACGTTTGTAATTGCCCTTTTCTTCACCAAGAATTTCTAAGGCGCGATTTGCCAGAACTTCGTTGACATTCATGTGGTGGGATGTTCCAGCACCAGCCTGATAAACATCCACGACAAATTGATCCCGAAACTTCCCAGCTAAGATTTCATCAGTTGCTTGGACAATTGCCTGACTAATATCTTGGGGAATGCAATTTAGTTCTCCATTCACAATTGCTGTAGCTTTTTTAATTATCAAACCTGCATCTACGTAAGTAGGTAAAGGCTTGATGCCGCTAATGGGGAAGTTTTCGATTGCTCGTAGCGTTTGAATACCGTAATAAACGCTACTAGCAATTTGGCGATCGCCCATCGAATCGCGTTCGATGCGGAATTCTGTGTGTTCAGTCATAGTATTCTTTTAAAAGAGCTTCAGAAAACAGATTTTCCCACGCTTAGGGGGAAAGTGGGGAGACAAAGAGAAGTTGTAGTAAGTTTGTCCCCTCTGCCTCTTCCTGATAGCAGGGCAACTAAATTTATTTATGGAGATTATTAATTTTTAATTTTTAATTCGGAGCGAAGCGACGTGACTTTACCCAACTGGATTACTTTCTCTCGCCTTCTGGGTGTACCATTTCTGCTTTACGGTTTATATAATCCCACACCCGAAGCTAGATGGATCTGTTTGGCGATTTTTATCGTTGCTGCATTAACTGATTGGTTAGACGGCTATTTAGCGCGCAAACTCAACCAAATTAGTGAATTGGGTAAATTTCTCGATCCCTTAGTAGATAAATTTCTGGTACTTGCACCGTTGCTGGTTTTTATTGAACTAGGAAAAGTGCCGGCTTGGGGAGTGTTTTTGATTTTAGCGCGGGAATTAGCGATCGCAGGTTGGCGAGTAAATCAAACGACAATTACCGGGGCGAATATTTGGGGTAAACTCAAAACTGTTAGTCAAATAGTGGCGATCGCACTTCTGATCGCACCCCTACCTGAAGTCTGGCAAACTCCCTCTCTGATTGCCTTTTGGATTTCTGTAAGCTTGACTTTAATCTCTGGGGGTATTTATCTTTTGCCCCAAAAAGCTAGCACTGAAAAAGAATGAAACCACAATATAAGTCAATACGGTTCGGTTAAAGGGGAAAGGGTAAAGGGGAAAGGGGAATAAAAAACCTTTAACCCTTACCCTTTTCCCCAAACCCTATTCTGAGTTCAAAATGCTTATCCGAACTGTATTGCAATATAAGTTTTCGTTCAAAATTCATTAGACATCTGGTGAAAATGAATGTAGAGACGTAGCACTGCTACGTCTCTACAAGGGTTTTGGATAACGCATATTTAATTTCTGGAGATGTCTATTCTTAATTTTGGTTTCTGATTCCTGAATTCTTTTTCGAGAAAAAGCGGTAAAACTTCGGTTGTCCGAGCTTTTTCCGTAATGCTTCCATGTAAATGTAAAAAACTGGAGTCAGATAGAGAGTCAATATCTGAGAGAACAGCAACCCACCAACGATCGCAATTCCTAAAGGACGACGCGCTTCTGAACCAACTCCTGTCCCCAAAGCAATGGGGAGTGTGCCAATTAAAGCTGCCATCGTGGTCATCATAATCGGGCGGAAGCGAATCAAGCAAGCGGCATAAATGGCATCAAAGGAATTTTTACCTTCCTTTCGCTGGGCTTCAATAGCGAAGTCCACTAACATAATGCCATTTTTCTTGACAATGCCCACTAAGAGAATGATGCCGATGAAAGAATAAAGATTTAAATCAACCTGGAAAATCAGCAGCGTCAATAATGCGCCAAAACCCGCCGAAGGCAGACCAGAAAGAATGGTGATTGGGTGAATGAAATCCTCATAGAGGATACCGAGAATTAGATAGATGACTAAAATGGACACCAACAACAGCGCCCCTAAATCGTTGAAGGATTGTTGGAAGGTTTGGGCTGAACCCTGAAAACTAGGGGTAATTGTTGATGGTAGCAACTCACTGGCTGCTTGCTTGATGGCATCTGTAGCCTGACTTAGAGATGTTCCTGGGAGGGTGTCGAAAGAGATAGTTGCAGAGGGGAGTTGAGCAACGTGAGTAACCGTGAGAGGACCGACATTCTGAGTAATATTAGCGATCGCACTCAGGGGAACAAGTTTCCCAGTACTTGATTGCACATAGAGCATCGATAGGGCGCTGGGATCTCGCTGAAACTCCGGTTTCACTTCTAAGATTACATAAAATTGGTCATTTGGAGTATAGATAGTGGAAACCTGGCTGGAACCATAGGCAGCGCTGAGGGTTTGTTCAACTTGTTGGGCAGTAATCCCAAGAGTAGCAGCTTTGTTATGGTCAATTTGGACTTGAATTTGGGGAGTGCTGAGTTGTAAATCACTGTCAACATCCCGGAGTCCTGGTAGGGTTTTGACTTTCTCCAGAAGTTTAGGAACGTATTGGCGCAGGTCTTGTAAATTCAAGCTCTGCAAAGTGAACTGATAAGTAGAATTAGTTTGTTGACCACCGATAGGAATGGCTGGCGGAGAACGGAGGAATGTCTTAACCCCAACTACACGTCTTAATTTGGGGGTTAACTCTTGGATGATTTCATCAGCACTGAGTTTACGTTGATCGCGTGGTTTGAGCCGAATTGTAATTCGCCCGGAGTTGACTGAGGCATTGGGCCCACTTGCACCCACAATCGAGTCAACGGCTTCAATATTGGGGTCTTGACGAATGATATCAACAACCTTTTGCTGGTGACGCCGCATATCATCAAAAGAAATATCTTGCGCCCCTTTGGTGTTGGCCATCAGTTGTCCGGTGTCTTCTGTAGGGATAAATCCTTTGGGAACGATGACGAACAAATAGACGGTCATTACCAGCAGAATGCCAGAACCAATCAATGTCATCAGGCGGTATTTTAAGACGGGTTTGAGCGTCCAATCATATCCTTGCAATAGTAAATCAAATGCTCGTTCTGAGACTCGATACACCAGATTTGGTCTTTGCTGATGTGAACCTAGAAAACGACTGCACAACATGGGGGTGAGACTGAGAGAAACAAAACCCGAAACTAAAATTGCCACTGCGATCGTCACGGCAAATTCATGAAATAATTTACCGATGATTCCACTCATAAACATGATGGGAATAAACACCGCCACCAGCGAGAGGGTCATTGACAAAATGGTGAAGCTGATTTCCCTCGATCCCTTTAATGCCGCGTCTAGGGGAGATTCGCCCATTTCCCGATAACGGACGATATTTTCCAACACCACGATCGCATCATCCACAACAAAGCCCACGGAAAGGGTCAACGCCATTAGTGAGAGGTTATCTAAGGAGAAACCCGATAGATACATCACCGCAAAAGTGCCAATGATCGCCACAGGTAGGGCCAAACTGGGAATCAGCGTCGCCGTGATATCACGCAAGAATAAGAAAATCACCAAGACAACCAGACATACTGAGAGAACTAAGGTAAATTTCACATCATTGACAGAGGCTCGGATAGTTTGGGAGCGATCGTACATAATCCCCATCTCAATGGATTTGGGAACTTGTTCACGGAGTGTAGGTAAAAGTTCTTGGATGGCATCAACAATATTTACCGTGTTAGCACCCGGTTGCGGCTGTACAGCGAGAACAACGGAATGGCGGTTTGTGACCTTGCGATCGCTATACAAATTCGAGACTTTGACGTTTTGTTCGCTGTCAATCACGTCCCCCAAATCTTGGAGCCGCACGGGCGCGCCATTCTTGTAAGTTACAATTAGCTGGCGATAGCCGGCAGCATCGGTAAGTTGACCGTTCGCCTGAATCGTATAATTTTTGTAAATGTCAGAGAGACTGCCTGTTGGCAAGTTGACATTTCCCTGTTGAATTGCAGTTTTTACCTGATTTAGACCAATTCCCCTTGATGCCAACTCTCGCGGGTCAACCTGAACACGGACTGCATATTGCTGTTGACCAAAAACCTGTACCTGAGCAACACCATCAATCATTGAGATGGGCTGACCAACTGTTACCTCTGCGTATTCATCTACTGTCGAGATTGGCTGTGTCTCAGAATACATATAGAGGTAGATAACCGGTGACACAGATGGGTTAACTTTCCGGTAGGTAGGCGGGTGAGGCATTCCGGCGGGCAATTGTCCGGCGGCGGCTGAGATGGCTGCCTGGACATCTTTGGCGGCATCTTCCACTCTGCGGCTAAAGTCAAATTGTAGAGAAATATTGGTGCTGCCTGTGGAACTGGTGGAATTGAATGAATTGAGTCCGGCAATTTCGGTAAACTGTCTTTCTAAGGGTGCAGCGACCGAAGATGCCATTGTTTCCGGGGTGGCACCAGGGAGACTAGCAGAGACAGATATAAAAGGATATTCAACGTTGGGTAGGGCGCTGATGGGTAACAGTAGATAACTCATGAGACCGAAAATGAGGATACCCATCATTACCAGGGTGGTCATGACTGGACGACGAATGAAGAGTTCTGAAAGGTTCATGAGTTTTGTTCTCCCAGAAATGTGGTAGCGATCGCTATATTGAACATTACGATCGCCCCCCTGTAAACGAAAACACCCGCCGAAACTTAACTTGATTAAGCTTCTTCCGCCATGATTCCATATAGATATAGAACACGGGTGTTAAATACAAGGTCAATATCTGAGAAAACACCAGCCCGCCCACAACTGCAATCCCCAGAGGACGGCGGGATTCGGAACCAGCCCCAAATCCGATCGCAATCGGCAAGGTTCCCATTAATGCTGCCATCGTCGTCATCATAATCGGACGAAAGCGCACCAAACAGGCTTGATAAATGGCCTCAGACGGTTTTTTTAATTCTTCTCGCTGGGCTTCAATGGCAAAATCCACCATCATGATGCCGTTTTTCTTGACGATGCCCACTAAGAGAATAATGCCGATGAAGGAGTAAACATTCAGTTCGACATGGAATATTATCAGCGTTAACAATGCCCCAAAACCTGCTGACGGCAAACCAGAAAGAATCGTAATTGGGTGAATGAAATCCTCATAGAGAACACCCAAAATCAGATAAATTACGAGGATGGCGATCGCTAACAATAAACCCAAACTCGGTAGTGAACTTTGAAATACCTGGCTTGCGCCCTGAAAGCTGGTGCTAATGCTCTTAGGAATTACCTGATTAATCACTTTTTCAATCTCTTCGTTGGCATTTCCCAAGGACACACCAGGAGCGAGGTTAAAGGAAATAGTAGCGGCGTTCATCCGACCGTTATGATTGACCATTAACGGGCTGACTCCCTGAGACAGTTTGGCAAATGTCTTCAGAGGTACTGCCACTCCTGTACTGGAGTTAATGTACAATGCCAACAAAGCATTGATATCTTGCTGAAACTGGGGTGCTAATTCCAAAATCACCTGATACTCATTAGTCGCTGCATAGATGGTTGATACTTGGTAAGAACCGTAGGCACTTCTGAGGGTATTTTCGATTTGCTCGGCAGTAATACCATAAGTTGACGCTTTATCGCGGTCAATGTCAATTTGAATCTGGGAAGCAAATTGTAAATCGCTGTTGACATCCTGAAGTTCTGTCATCTCCTTCATCTTGACCACAAGTTGCGGAACATATTCCTGCAAGGGTTTGACATCAGAACTCTGGAGCGCAACTTGATAAAGTCCTGTACTTTGTTGAGCGCCAATGGGTATCGCTGGCGGATTTTGTAAGAATACTTGGATGCCGGGAACAGTGGCGAGTTTAGTTCGCAAATTTTGCACGATTTCGTCAGCCCCAAGTTGGCGTTGCGATCGCGGTTTTAATCGAATAAACAAACTCCCAGAATTGGCTGCAACTGCTGCCCCACCGCCACTAGCACTGGCTCCCGCGCCGATATTGGAGTTGACTGCATCCACATTTGGATCTTGGCGGATCAGGTTAGCAACTGTCTGCTGATGCTGAACAAGATTATCAAAGGATGCATCTTCTGCTGCTTGGGTAATACCTGTAATTTGTCCGGTATCTTCGCTTGGAATAAAGCCTTTGGGAACTATCATCAACAGCCCAACAGTCACCGCCAAGAGAAAGACAGATAAAATCATCGTGGTGCGATGATATTTTAAGACTTTTTTCAGACTCCAATCGTACAAACCGAGGAAGCGATCGAAGACATATTCCGAAGCTTGATATAACCGACTTTGATTAGCATGATTTACAGGACGCAGAAAACGGCTGCACAACATGGGAGTCAAAGTCAAAGACACAAAACCAGAGACGAGAATTGCCACTGCGATCGTCACAGCAAATTCATGAAATAATCGTCCCAGGACTTCACTCATGAATAACATGGGGATGAAGACTGCAACTAAGGAAAGGGTCATCGATAAGATGGTAAAACCAATTTCTCTCGACCCATTCAACGCCGCTTCTAGGGGACGTTCCCCCATTTCGATATGACGGACGATATTTTCTAGCATAACGATCGCATCATCCACGACAAAGCCAACCGAAAGGGTCAATGCCATCAGTGACAGGTTATCTAGTGAATAGTGCAGCAAATACATCACTGCAAAAGTACCAATTAGCGAAACAGGTAACGCCAAACTGGGAATCACCGTCGCCGAGAGGTTCCGCAAAAAGATGAAAATTACTAAGATAACTAGAGCGATCGTCAAAATCAACGTAAATCTGACATCATCTACTGAATCTCGAATTGATTGAGACGCATCATAGAGAATCCCAATTTCCACGGATGCCGGAATCTGTTCTCGCAAATTCGGGAGCAATTTCTTAATCGTATCTACGACTTCTACCGTATTGGTTCCGGGCTGTCTTTGAATGGTGAGAATAATGGCGCGAGTATTGTTGTACCAGCTTGCTACCTTGTCATTTTCTACACTGTCAACAATCCTACCCAGTTGATTGAGATAGATGGGCATTCCATCTTTATAAGACACAATTAACTGACGATAAGCAGCCGCATCCTCAAGTTGACCGTTAGTTTGAACTGTAAAATTCTTGTGATTTCCTGAAAGACTGCCGGTAGGCAAATTGACGTTACCTTGTTGAATCGCCGTCGCCACCTGATCTAGCCCAATTTGCCGCGTAGCCAATTGTTGCGGATCGAGTTGAATTCGAGCCGCATACTTTTGCGAACCGTAGACAGCTACCTGTGCCACCCCATTGATTGTAGATAGCTTTTGTGCCAGATAAGTCTCGGCATAATTGTCTACCTGGGAAAGGGGCAGTGTGGGAGAGTCTAGATAAAGATAGAGAATCGGTTGATCGGCGGGATTAACTTTACTGTAGGTGGGAGGATTAGGTAAATCGTTAGCAATTTGTCCCGATGCTCCCGATATCGCGGCTTGCACATCCTGCGCCGCATCATCAATGTTCCGACTCAAGTTAAATTGCAGGGTAATTTGAGTCTGTCCCAGAGTGCTAGTTGAATTAAGCGAATCGAGTCCCGCAATACTAGAAAATTGCTTCTCTAAAGGACGGGCAACCGATGCTGCCATCGTTTCCGGGCTGGCTCCCGGTCGGGAAGCACTTACCTGAATTGTGGGATAATCCACACTTGGTAAATCGCTGATTGGCAGCAGGCGATAACTCATAAAACCGAAGATCAAAATCGCCGTCATCACCAAAGTCGTCATGATCGGGCGGCGAATAAATGGTTCTGAAAGGTTCATGAATCACCTCCGCCTGACTTCGAGGATTCTCCCCCCTGCTGCCTGCCTCCTGCCCCCCTTCCTCTTCTCGAAGAATTTCCACCTGCGTTTGAGTCATTGCCGGCTGTTTTGACGCGGATTTTGCTACCCGAAACCAGATTCGCTTGACCATCGATGACAATTTTATCGCCTGGTTGCGGCCCTTTCTGAATCACATCTAGCCCCTGAATCGTGCTGCTAACTGTAACTGGCACATTTTCTACTGTCATATCTGGCTTAACTACAAACACAAACTGCCCATCGGGGCCATTCTGTACGGCTTGGGAAGGAACAACCGTTGCATTCGGTTCTTCGGTCAGCGTTAGGGTGGCATTGACAAATTGACCGGGAAACAAATGTCCCTGAGTGTTTTCAAAGTCGCCAATCAGTTGAATTGTCCCCGTAGTGTTATCGACCGTATTATTGACAAATGTCAAAGTACCTGGTATAGAACGAGATGGATTATCCGGGAACGTCACATCTACCTTCAGCTTGCCATTCTGCATATACTTTTGTACCTGCGGTAGATTTGTTTCAGGAATGGAAAAAGCAACTTGAATCGGGCGAATTTGGGTGATATTTACCAATGGAGTCGTGCTGTTGGCTTGCACCACATTCCCCTGAGTCACCAGAATATTGCCAGCAAGACCATCAATCGGCGCATAAATTTTGGCGTAAGATAATTGCACTTTGGTATTGTCTAATGCTCCTTGGTCGGAAGTGACAACGGCTTGAGCATTAGCGATCGCAGCTCGATCGCCTTGGACAACTGCACCAGCATTAGTCAGCGCTACTCGATCGCTTTTCAAAACTGCTTCAGCATTAGCGATCGCTTCTCGATCTGCCTGAAGGGTTGCTGTAGCCGATTTACTATTAGAAACGTATTGCTGTGCTTGATCTAAACTAATCGCGCCCTTCTTATACAATGCACCATAGCGATCGCTCTGTCCCTGAGCAAATTCTGCTTGCGCTTGATCCTTGGCTAAATTCGCTTGTGCTTGTCGGACTAAGGCTTGGTCTTTGACTAAAGTGGCTCTAGCTTGGTCTACCTGACCCAAATCTCTGGTTAATGTATCTCTAGCTTGTTGTACCGAGGCTAAGTCTTTCGCCACAGTACCTTGAGCTTGCTGGATTGCGGCAGCTTGCGATCGGTCATCTAGGGTAAATAAAAGTTGTCCCTTTTTCACCTCTTGACCTTTCTTGAAATAAACTCCGATAATCCGTCCGCTAGCTTGGGGTGTAATTGCTACCGTAGACCCTGATTGCACATTACCGATCGCCTGCAATTGCACCGGAACCGTTTTTTGTGTCACCATTGCCACAGTTACAGGTGTTACTTGCTGCTTATTACGACCAGATTTTCCAGTTTTGTCTGACTTCGCTGCACCTGTATGGATACCAAATAAACCCAGTCCAGCCAGTAATATCACCCCTAAAATTACCCAAGTAATCTTTTTCTTTTTTGGCGATCGTGGTAGCTTTGATTCCACACTATTTTCAGTCAAATTCTCGTTACTATTTTCAGTTAAACTCTCGTTAGAAATTTCATGGTTCATCAGAACCTCCAGTGGATTTTAGTTTGATTACCCCGCCTATGAGGTAATGGAATATTCTGAATTCTGTTTTATGAAAAAAGTAAAGGTTCAAAACCGTACTTCTCTACGAGACGCTACGCGAACGTCTGAAATTTCTTGAATTTTGAATTGTTAATTCCCTTTCATACTACTTACTTAGCTGCCGATTTAGAAGGTTAAGAGCTTGTTTTTCTATCTGTCTGACTCGTTCTCGGCTAATACCCATACGTTGAGCAATCTGTTCTAGAGAAAGTCCATTTCCGTCTATCAATCCAAAGTGCAAAGTTAATATTTCTTGTTGCTGCTGAGGCAGATTTGACAATAAACTTTCGACATCCTGATTAATGTATTCTCCAGTGGTATAAGCATTATCAGAATATCTGTAATCTTCTATTAAATCTTGTAATTGTATATCTCTATCCGATCCAACTCGAATATCGAGAGAGATAGTTTGGCGAGACAAAATTAGAAACTCTCGAATCTGACTAGGCTTTAAAGAAAGTGCATTAGCAATTTCTATACTAGTGGGAATGCGACCTAGCTTTTGAGATAATTCTCGCTGAACTCGCTTAATTTTATTTAACTTTTCATTGATGTGAATGGGTAATCTAATCGCTCGTCCTTGCTGGGCGATCGCTCTGGTAATTCCTTGACGAATCCACCAGTAAACGTAGGTTGAAAATCTGTATCCTAAAGCCGGATTAAATTTTTCAACCCCTCTCTCCAAACCTAAAGTACCTTCTTGAATTAAGTCCATAAGCTCTAAGTTGCGTCTCTGATATTGCTTGGCAATTGACACCACAAGCCGGAGATTAGACGCGATCATTTTCTGCTTGGCTTTTTTCCCTTGATTTAGCTGCTGAAGTAGTTCTTGTTCACTTAACTGCATCTGGTTAGCCCATTCTGCCAGTGTGGGTGTACGCTTTAATTCAACAGTAAGTTTTTCTGATTCAGCAAGTATTTTTATCATCTGCTGAACTTGTTTGGCAAAAGAAATTTCTTGCTCGTGGGTTAATAGAGGTATCCGACCAATTTCTTTAAGATAACTACGTACTGTATCAGTTGTAGATTGAGATGCTTTACCTGTGTTACTAAATTTGGTCTGTGTGAATGTTAAGTTACTCATGGTAAATTGGCTTCTGCCTATTAATTAGGGTATTTTTTATTCGCAAAAAAGCGCAAATAGTGACTCGAAGAGCCATAGAGGCTTTTATAAAAAAACCAGGTGTCAAGTACTAACTCTAAAAGAGCAATCAATACCCAAATTGCTAAAGAAACAATTACAGGTAGGCTGAGATCAGGAAACTTCCTTTGCAAATCGATAATGCCAAATAACAGCAAAAAAAGGAGCGAAACTCCCAGGAGAAAAGACAACTTTACAATCGCCAGAATGAAACGACTCATCTCTAAAATGCGATTATAAAGCCGAGAAAATCTCTCTAGGATTTCTTCCATGTTATTGATGACAAGTGAAATTTGTTGTTGGTGTAGATGGGTAGCTAAGGAAAATTCTTGCTGCACCCGCATCAATTCATGTTCATTCTTGAAATTGTCTAAAAGCTTGTCCCAAGGTAATACTTGAGATGTAGTTGCCCAAATTGGAAAATCCTTTAAATGCAAGGGAACTAAATAGTTAATCAGAGCTATCAAAGTTTCATCAAAATTACTAAGTTCGGGAGGAAGAGACTGAGTTAGACGAATGAGTTGGTCAATCTGAATCTGAAGTGTATAGTAGTCTTCATATCTCCTTTGAGCAATCAACTGACTAGTAAAAGTGAGGAAAACAATTAACACTCCCAATAAAGCGGCTAGGGATTGGGATACAGCAGAAAAAAATTCAATCGCTACCTGTTTCGGTACTGTCAGCCAGGGGGCATTTTCCCGCATAGAAAAAACTAGAGTGGCAACAAATATAACCCCAATGATTGCTAGCTGATGGTGGGTAACAGTAGTTATGATTGTCCGCACTAAAGGATTGTTACTGAGTTTAACCAAGATTTGCAGACCTGGCACTGGTTCACAAATTTCAAGTCGTTGGGCTTTGCGGGTTGACATGATGGAAAGATACGGTTCCTGACTTGTTCACGACAGTGTTTATTAAGGAAGGCAGGAGGCAGGGGGCAGGGGGCAGGGAGCTGCGGAGGCAGGGCAGGAAAGAGAGTTATTATTAAGCAATTTCTCTTCCCCTGCTCGCCTCAACAGATAACTTTGTTAACCGAACCGTATTGTCTTGCCTCCTTCATTTCCCACTCTGTAAACTCATACGATCGGCCCCAGACTGAATCAATTTGCTCAGGTCAGCAACGGCGCTAGCATACTGAGGATCGGCTAATGTCCCCAAGGTTTGCTTTTGTAGTAATGCTTTCTGTTGTGCCTCGGTTAACTCCACAGTAATATCTGGTTCAATGCCGACATGATTGATATCTCGACCTTTTGGTGTGTAGTATTTAGCGATGGTTAGTTTCAGCCCCGAACCATCTTCCAGTGGTTCTACGGCTTGAACTAAACCTTTACCGAAGGTGCGAGTCCCGACTAATCTGGCGCGATGATCGTCTTGCAACGCTCCTGACAGAATTTCGCTGGCGCTAGCAGATCCCTTATCGACCAGTATTACTAAGGGTTTGTTGGTGAGAGGATGTCCTGAAGCATTGTAGCTATCTTTAACTTGGTCTCGATTGACCAAAGATACGATCGCTCCTTGCTTCAACCACATACTGGCAATTTGCAAACTTGCATCCAGCAGTCCACCTGGATCGGAACGCAGATCCAAAACGTAGCCCTGTACCTGTTGTTGTTCTAATGCTTCAATTGCTCGATGCATCTCTGCGGGGGCAGTTTCGGTAAACTCTGGTAAACGAATGTAACCAATCTTGCCTGCTGGCGTTGTTTGTGTGTTGTAAGTGACAGGATAGATGGCAATATTTGCACGGGTAAGGTTGAAAGTTTGCGATTGGCTACCCCGTTGAATTGTGAGTACTACCTTAGTTCCCACCGGGCCGAGAATTCGCTTCACGGCATCCTCAATTTTCATCCCCTGAGTTATTTGACCGTTAATCTGGACAATTACATCGTCTGGTAAAATGCCTGCTTTAAAAGCAGGCGTTCCGGCAATGGGGGCGATAACGGTTAAAGCTTTAGTTTTTTCATTCTGTGCCAGTTCCAACCCCACACCACTGAGGTTGCCAGAAAGGTCGTTATTTAGTGCTTTAAATTCCTGGGGGTCGAAAAACTCGGTGTAGCGATCGCCTAATTTTGCCACCATTTCTTGAATCGCCCCATAAGCCTGTTGATTAGAACTATAGGAACGGCCAAGATACTGCTGTCGAATTGCTTTCCAATCTTGATGGTTAAAGCTGACATCAACATAATTTTTATCTAGGATTTGCCACACTTCATCTACGAGCTTTTGAGGGCTAGGTTCGGCTTTACCGAAAGCTTTGGAAGCGTAGAGACTAGTTCCTAAAAGCATTATTGCTATAACAGCTAGCTCTATCTTGACGAGAAATTTTTGTTTAAACATACTTTAAATCTTGAAGAAGAATACAGAATTCAGAATTCAGAATGCAATCAATGAAGGGTTGAATATCCTCAGTTGCAGATGATAATAACTTGAATTCGGAATTCGGTTTTACTCAAACTATTAGGAATTATCTTCAGATTTACCTTTGCGGTGGGGATAAGCAGTCTTAAAAATATCCTGAATTTTAGTCTTTTGATCGGCCGTTAGATTTAGGCTAAACACTGCTTTACGCATTTTTTCACCTTGTTGCAATTTTCCTGACAATTCCTTTACCTGATCTGGGGTCAGAACTGCTTCGATTTGTTTGCGAATTTCTTCGCGCTTTTGAGCGCGTTCTGGCGTATTTGATGCTGGAGAGTTTGTCGTAGAAGTATCAGATACCTTTGTGCCAGAGTCATCCCCTTGGGACACATCTGGAGATTTAGAATTGCTGCAACCTGTCATTCCCCCAATGAGGATAGTCGCAAGTAGCATGGTTGGTAAAATTATCTGTTTTTTAATCATTTACTTCTCTTGTTTTGATTGTGTGTAATACCATTGTTATGAGTAAATTTCAGCTTCTAACTATTTAGAAGATGTTTGAAAATTTGCTGATTTACTCACACCAGCTAATCTTAAAAGCTGTGATGGGTTTGCACATGAGCTAGAATTCCTAACCTGACCAGTAAAAAAGTACTCAAGTGATTGTGACTTTTTTCCTAATTTAGAAATAATTAATCAGTCGGAACGGTTCTACCAATACCAGAGATAGATTCGTTATATAGAAGAGTAATGGGTATTGAGGAATGGGTACTGGGGATTGGGGAGTAGGGAGCGGGGTGCGGGGTGCAAGGGGGAAGAGAAATTGCTTAATAATAACAATAACTTTCTTTCCTCCCCTGCCTCCCCTGCCCCCCTGCTTTCCCCTCCCTACTCCCCAATCCCTAGTCGCCAATACCCAGTCCCCAGTTCAATATTTCCCTCTAAAATTGTGAAAATACCTATGGTTTTATCACAAAGACCATTAAGTTGGAATAGTTCTATGGTTAGCTTGACCTACCCATCGTTTCGTTTATTACTTTACCTAGAGTGGCTGTTATTGGCTACGGCAGCGTTCATGGAAATTCTGTTGCCGTTTGAGTTGTCTTGGTCGTTGCTGCTACGAGTTACGGCGATCGCCACTTTCAGCTTAATGGGCTTGAGACTACCAATGGTGAAGCTGGAAACAAAATTACTTTATACAGCCCTGGAATTATTTTTAATTTGGCTGCCAGCGACTCAACATAGCTTATCTCCTCGCTCAGTTTTGCTGCTGTGTCTGGTACTGGTAATGCGGAGTTGTCTGATATTTAAGCGATCGGGACAGTTGGTTGTCTTGGGTTTATCTCTGCTCTCTCATGGAACACTGCTTTTATTAAGACCCATTGTACCTGAGAATTTTATGCGAGATAAGCTGATCGCTATGTCTTGGGATTGGCGATTAAGTAATATATTATTGTTTAGCTTAACGTTAGTATTCGCTTTATTGTTAATAAATGCCCTGCTTGCAGAGCGCCAAAGTCGAGAGCAGTTAGAAATTGCCCATCAGCAATTAGAGATTATCAATCAACAACTGTGCCAGTATGCACTAAGAATTGAAGATCAGGCAACCTTGCAAGAACGCAATCGCATTGCCCGCGAAATTCACGATGGGTTAGGACATACTCTCGCTGCCCAAACCATTCAAATAAATAATACTCTGTTGTTCTGGCAATCAAATAATGATAAAGCATTGACATTTCTCAAACAGGCGAAAGAATTGGGGGCTGAGGCACTGCTAGAGATCCGGCGATCGCTTTCTGTTTTACGTTCAAATCCTTTGCAAGGGCAATCTCTCAAATCAGCCATTGAAAAGCTGCTGACAGATTTTCAGCAAACTACAGGTATTGAACCTTCCTGTAAATTTGATCTACCGCACACTTTACCAACAGAAGTAAACACTGCCCTTTATCGTATTGTGCAAGAATCGCTGACAAATATTTGCAAACATGCTCAGGCGACAAGTGTCACCGTTAAACTTCTAGCTCACGCGGGGATGATTCATCTGTCAATCGAAGATAATGGAAAAGGGTTTAACCCCACTCAAAACACAACCGGGTTTGGATTGCAAGGAATGCGAGAACGGTCGGTTGCACTAGGCGGCCAGTTAAATCTCCACAGTCAACTAGGAACAGGTTGCTGTATTTCTGTTTCTTTGCCACTATCAAAGCTTTTGTTAAGTAGGTCGGCAGAATAAAACCAAACTATGTTAACAAAAATGAACAAGGTTGAAACCCTCCTGCCTGATCCCAAGACAAATAGTAACTCCGATGATTCAGATTTTATTAGTTGACGATCAGCATCTTATTCGCCAGGGACTTAAGAGTATGCTTGAGTCGAATGCAGAGATGCAGGTAATTGGTGAGGCGGAGAATGGACAACGGGCACTCGAACAGATTGCCGCGCTGCAACCCGATATTGTGCTAATGGATATCCGAATGCCCGTAATGGATGGAGTCGCGACCACAAAAGCGATCGCTCAACAATATCCCAACATTAAGGTTCTCGTCCTCACGACCTTCGATGATGATGAGTATGTTTTTCAGGCAATGCGGTTGGGTGCAAAGGGCTATTTGCTCAAGGACACCGAACCAGATGAATTAATGTTGGCAATTAGATCAGTCTACAAGGGACAAACTCTACTGGGGCCAGGATTATTTGAGAAAGCACTCACGCCGATTGCTGCTCCTGTCTCGTCTGTGCAACCCCCTCCAGAATTGGCGCAACTCACAGCCAGAGAATTAGATGTATTACGGTTAATTGCTTGTGGAGCCAATAACCGTGAAATTGCTGAATCGCTGTTTCTTTCAGAAAATACTGTTAAGAATTATGTTACCAATATTCTGAGTCGGTTGAGTTTACGCGATCGCACTCAAGCCGCTTTGTTTGCCCATTCGTTGTTTGGTGGACTTAAATAAATAATTAAGAATCAGAAAATCGCCGGGAATCCCACCCCTACAATATATGTCCGGGATAGCTGGCGGTGTATGCTGGGATAAGAGCGATCGCATAATTTGACTAGCTCTCTATAATTAGCTGATAGTACTTTTATACGTAAGCTGGGGACTGGGGACTGGGGAAGAAGCAAGGGAGCAGGGAGCAAGGGAGAAGAATTTTCCCCTCCGCCCCCCGCACCCCGCCCCTCTGCCTCTTTTCAATGCCCAATCCCCAATATTTGAGGATATTTAATGTGTCTACCCGTAAATTATCTTGGTTATCGAAACTCATCATCATTACATTGGTTACTGGTACTAGTAGTTTGGGTATCAGTTTGCTTTTAACTACCAGCGGATTTGAGCATCTATTGGGAATTGTAAAGCCAAAAAGCGAGAGTGCTAAAGCAAGTCAGAACAAGTTGATGAGTGCATCCGCACAACAGAATATCAGTCCAGCTACAGACCAGATGAATGAAATTCCCAAGCCTTTTCAGGGAACAATCGTTTATCAAGGGAAACTAAAAGCAAATGAGAAAGTCATCGCCTTAACCTTTGATGATGGTCCAGGCCCCAAAAATACGGCACAGATTTTAGAAATTTTGAAGAAAAATGATATCAAAGCCACATTCTTCATGATTGGGGAAATGGTGAAATATTTTCCCCAAGTTGCCAAGCAAGTCGCTGCTGATGGTCACGTAATTGGTAATCATACATGGCATCATTGGTATCGCCGTATGGACGTAGCTACTGCGGCTAGTGAAATTGATCGTACAGCAGAGATCATCTACAAGACCACCGGAGAGAAAACTACTCTATTTCGTCCCCCTGGCGGCTTTCTGAATAATGGATTAGTCGAATATGCCAAAAATGAGAAGTACGCTGTCATGATGTGGTCAGAAGAGTCGGGAGATGCCGAACGTCGTTCGCCTCAAGTGCCAATGCTAATCAAAAATGTGCTGAAATATGCAAAGCCAGGTGCAATTGTACTGATGCACGATGGCGGTGGCAACCGTTCTAAATCTGTCAAAGCTTTGCCAGAAATGATCGCAGGTTTAAAGGCCCAAGGTTATAGATTTGTAACGATTCCTCAATTACTGGAAATGCAAGCCCAAGAACAACATTTGGCGGAAGTAGCTTCACCTATAGTTACAAAGGATGAACATCCAAACAATTAGCTTAATCATCAGCGATAGTCTAAGGGTAGCTACACATATAATTTTGCCAACACTAGGTAAATTAGTCAACGAAAATCTGGGGTGTTAAACCTGGGCGTTGAGAGAATTGCCTGGCGATTTTTTATTGTAAATTAAAGGGTTTAAATCCCCGTCTGAAATGTTTTTAATTTTTAATTTTTAATTTTTAATTGTTAACATGGATGCTTGAGTTCTACCAACAACTAGCAAAAACCTTAAAAAACAGTGCTGTAGTTTTAGCCACTGTCACCAGCACCAAAGGTTCCACACCCAGAGAAGTAGGCGCGAAAATGTTTATTGACGCCGATGGTAAAACCTTTGGAACAATTGGCGGTGGTGCTGGAGAAGCAAGAGTTTATCAGCAAGCTTTACAAGTACTACAAACAGGTAAAAAACAATTTGTAGAAATTGATTTATCTGGTGCGCCGCAACGAGAAACTCAAGGCGTTTGTGGTGGCACAATGCAGGTATTATTAGAGCTATGGTCAGGTAGTGAAAGCTTAAACTTAGTTAATCAAATTATAGATAGTTTAACATCTGGGCGTTCTGGAACCAGGATCACGCCCTTTAATACAGATGAAAAACCCTATTTAATATTAGAAACACAAGTAATTCCATCTCTACATACTACAGCATTAGTAGAACCTTTGCTACCACCACCAACACTTTTAATTATTGGTGCAGGACATATTGCTGTTTCTCTAGCGCAGGTTGGAAAAATAGCAGGTTTTCAAGTTATTGTACAAGACGATCGCTCAGACTTTGCCACAAAAGAAAGATTTCCTGGAGCCTCGCTGCTGCTAGCACAACCCATCACTTCAATTCAAGAAATATTAAATAAAAATACTAATTTATATGTCGCTTTAGTTACTAGAGGTTATCTGCAAGATTTAGAAGCTTTACGCCTGTTATGCAAATATCAAACAAAATATATGGGCATGATTGGCAGCAATAAACGGGTCAGTACTGTGTACAAAATATTGCAAAATGAAGGTTGCAATCCAGAGTTTTTTCATCAAATATATGCACCAATTGGTTTAGATATTGGCGCTTTAACACCAGAAGAAATTGCAGTTAGTATCTGTGCTGAGTTAATCAAAGTTCGCCGTAGTGGTACATCGCCTTGAACTTGACTTGTTGAGATGGTAATTTTTTGATTACTAACTTTCCAAAAATTATCGCCTATGGAGAGTTGGTATCAATATTTGGTATACTAAATCAATCCGCTAAAAAGCTAAAAATCCTGTTGGGAGAAAGAGTTAATAATGCGGATGTTAATTAATTTTTTATGATTTATCATAAACTCAACTCCAAAGTGCGATCGCAATGACTGATAAAGAACTCAAACATCTAATTGAGAGTAACGCTAAAACAGTCCAAGCTATGTTAGATGAAATGGTGGAAGCACGTCAGGAACGCCAAGAACTCCGAGAAGGAATGCTCCAAATTCAGAATGCAGTAGCACAATTAGCGAACATCCAAGAGAGAATCACCAATTTACTAATTTCTCTTGATGGCGATCGCCCCACAATTCTCAAAAAACTCTCAGCGCTGGAAAATAAGCTGGATCGGTTATTGCAGCAAAATCCAACGGATGATTTAGATTAAATACTTATATTAATCCCTAGATGCACTGAAACAACATTTATTTTCCTTAAACAGTCGATAATGTAAATAAATGTAAAAAATCCTCAGGCAGGAAAGAAGCATCTATGCGTGTAATTTTAATGACCGGTAAAGGCGGCGTGGGCAAAACTTCCGTGGCTGCTGCAACTGGACTCCGTTGTGCGGAACTAGGCTATCAGACGTTGGTTTTAAGTACAGATCCCGCCCACTCCCTCGCCGACAGTTTTGACATGGAACTGGGACACGCACCCCAAAAAATTCGCCCAAATCTCTGGGGTGCTGAACTGGATGCGCTGCAAGAACTGGAGGGAAACTGGGGTGCTGTGAAACGTTATATTACCCAAGTTTTACAGGCAAGGGGTTTAGATGGCGTACAGGCAGAGGAATTGGCAATTTTACCAGGCATGGATGAGATTTTTGGCTTGGTAAGGATGAAACGCCATTACGATGAAGGCGAGTTTGATGTCTTAATTATCGACTCAGCCCCCACCGGCACAGCACTGCGCTTGCTGAGTTTACCTGAAGTCGGTGGCTGGTATATGCGCCGTTTTTACAAACCATTTCAAAACATCTCGGTGGCACTTCGGCCCTTGGTTGAACCTTTGTTTAGACCAATTGCTGGTTTTTCGCTACCTGATAAAGAAGTAATGGATGCACCTTATGAGTTTTATGAACAAATTGAAGCTCTGGAAAAAGTATTAACAGATAATACTCAAACCTCAGTGCGTCTAGTAACAAATCCTGAAAAAATGGTGATTAAAGAGTCTCTCCGTGCCCATGCTTATCTGAGTTTGTATAATGTTGCAACAGATTTAGTTGTGGCTAATCGGATTATTCCCCGCGAAGTCCAAGATCCATTTTTCCAACGTTGGAAGGAAAGTCAGGAGCAATATCGCCGAGAAATTCATGATGATTTTCACCCTCTGCCTGTGAAAGAAGTTCCCCTATTTTCTGAGGAAATGTGTGGATTGGCTTCATTAGAACGCCTGAAAGAAACTCTTTATAAAGATGAAGATCCAACTCAGGTTTATTACAAAGAAACAACTCTTAGAGTAGTGCAAGAGGAAAACCAATACAGCTTAGAACTTTACTTACCTGGTATTCCTAAAGACCAAGTTCAACTCAGTAAAACTGGAGACGAATTAAACATTACTATTGGCAACCATCGTCGTAACTTAGTTTTGCCACAAGCCTTAGCAGCACTACAACCAGCCGGGGCAAAGATGGAAAATGATTATCTAAAAATCCGCTTTGCTGACAACACAAAAGTTTAATTTTGTTGGACGTTACTCTGTCAACAGAAAGTTAAAACTAAAAAGCAAAAACTTTCTCTTATAGCTAGTACAGACGCAACTTTTTTAGCGTCTGTTTTTATGATTTTTTGGTGAAATTTGATAAAAGGCAAAAAAATATTTTTATTAATGATTTGACCGTAGTTTTACTGAAGACAAATTGATGAAATAAATTTCACAATGTCTTTAGATTTAATTATGTCAGTTTTCAAATTATTAATTTATTTTGCTATAAACAATGACCTCCAATCCTGAACAAGATTTTCCCTTATGTCGCGACGAAGAAAGTTTTCTACGCCGCATTACAAACCGTATCCGACGCAGCTTAGAGTTAGAAGAAATTATCACAGTCACAACGGCAGAGGTGCGATCGCTACTAAAAACCGATCGAGTGATGATTTACAAATTTCATCCCGATGGTAGTGGTCAAGTGATTGCTGAATCGATTAATAAAAATTGTTTGCCGTCGCTATTGGGGCTAAATTTTCCCTGCGATGACATCCCATCTTATGCCCGTGAACTATTTATCAAATCACGGGTGCGTTCGGTTGTAAATGTTGATACTAAAGAGATTGGTCAAATTCACCTGCGTGATTTGGACAATGGAGAAACTATTTCAGAGGAAATCCGTTACCGCCCTGTAGACCCGTGTCATATTGAATATTTGACGGCAATGGGGGTAAAATCCTCACTAGTAGCGCCTATTCTCTATCAAGATCAACTTTGGGGGCTGCTGGTTTCTCATAATTCTGAAGCGCGTCCGATTTCAGAATATGAACTAGAAGCAATACAAATGGTAGTCGAGCAACTGTCAGTGGCGATCGCTCAAAGTACCCTGCACACTCAAGTTCGCAAAACAGCCGAACGAGAAGCGATCGTTAACCGCATTGCTACCCTATTACATTCACTGCCGACAATTGTCTTACAGCCAGCCTTAGAAGCGGCTGTTGCTGCCTTTAATGGTGTTGGTGGCAGGCTGTGCATTAGAAATGAAGCTTTTGATTTCCACAATGGCAACGTGACCAGCTTAACAGAATGCTTAATACCAGGAAATACTTGTATCAAGCTTTATATCTGTGGACAGCAACCAGTGATGCCAGAACAAACTATATATCCATTGATCGAGCAATATAGTATCTGGCACGAACACTACAAGTTCACTAACTACGATGTTTGGCCGATTTCAGATATATATAACACTCCTGGCTTGCGAAGTTTGCAAGTTGCTTTTGAGCCAACTAAAATTCGCAGCCTGTTGATGATCCCACTCCAGTATCGTCAGCAGTTGTTGGGCTACTTAAGTATTTTCCGCAATGAAGTAGACACAGAAACTTTATGGGCGGGGCAGCATGACAGCGATCAAAGGCAACTATACCCCCGACGATCCTTTGAGGTTTGGCGCGAATCTAAAAAAGCACAAGCTCAAAAATGGACAATTGAAGAGATTGAACTGGCTAGAAACCTTGGTAAACACTTTGCTTCCGCAGTTCAGCAGTATGAACTACAGCAACAAGTACAAGTCTTCAATGAAAATTTAGAAAAACAAGTTAAAAGACGCACAGTTGAGTTACAACGCACATCTGAACAAGAACAGGCTGTGTTTAAAGTTATTGCCGAAATTCGAGAATCTCTAGATACAAATACGATTTTTATAACCACAACTAAAGAAGTTTGTCAATTAATTAAAGCTGATCGCGTTTCTGTTTATCGTTTCGATGCTAATTGGGGTGGTGAATTTGTCGGGGATTTCGAGGCTGCTAGTCCATACTGGTCGAATGAGTCGGAATTAGGTATTAATACAATTTGGAATGACACCTACTTACAAGACACAGAAGGAGGACGTTACCGCCACAATGAAACATTTGCAGTCGATGACATTTACAAGATGGGGTTTACTCAGTGTCATGTCGACAATCTAGAGCAGTTTCAAATTCACGCTTTTGTGCTTGCGCCGATTTTTGTTGGGCAAAAACTTTGGGGTTTGTTGGCAACTTATCAACACACTGGCCCTCGACAATGGAAAGTTTCAGAAATTAACTTTCTCAGTCAGATTGCGGCCCAAATGGGCGTAGCACTCCAGCAAGCTGATTTACTCACTCAGACACGACAACAGACATTAGATTTGCAACAAGCAGCAGAACAACAACGGGTATTGTTTGAAGTTGTGGCGAAAGTTAGAGAATCTTTAGATTTAGATGCAATTTTTCAAGCAACCACCCAAGAAATCTGTAAATCACTACAAGCAGATCGAGTTGCAGTCTACCGCTTCCAGGCTGATTGGAGTGGTGAATATATCGCCGAGTTTGTCGGTGATAACTGGTTAAAATTAGTAGACGATCATAGCAAGACAGTTTGGCAAGATAGCTATTTACAAGAAACCCAAGGTGGGCGATATCGTCACAATGAAACCTTTGCAGTCGATGATATCTATGCAGTTGGACACTCTCAATGCCACGTTGCAGTTTTAGAGCAAATTCAAGCAAGGGCTTATGCGATCGCACCTATATTTATTGGGCAACAGCTATGGGGCTTACTAGCAGCTTACCAGAATTCTGCACCCCGCCATTGGGAAGCCTCAGAAATTAAGTTTATTACTCAAATTGCTAATCAGCTTGGGGTTGCACTCCAACAAGCCCAATTGCATAATCAAACCAAAGAACAGACAGAAAAACTGGCTCAAGCTTTGCATGATTTACAGCAAACTCAAACCCAATTGATCCAAACTGAGAAAATGTCCTCATTAGGTCAACTGGTAGCTGGTGTGGCTCACGAAATTAACAACCCTGTGAACTTCATTTATGGGAATATCAATCATGTCAACGATTACGCTCAAGATTTACTGGGTATATTAGACCTCTATTTACAAAATGCTCCCAGCCCTAACCCGGAGATTCGCGATCGCGCACTCGAAATCGATTTAGAATTTCTCATGGAGGATTTGCCCAAAACTTTATCTTCCATGAAAGTTGGGGTCGATCGCATCCGTCAGATTGTCATGGGTTTACGGAATTTCTCCCGCCTTGACGAGGCAGAGAAAAAGCCCGTTGATATTCATGAGGGTATTGATAGCACCTTGTTAATTTTGCAGCATCGCTTAAAAGCAAAACCAGAAAGTCCAGCGATTAAATTAGTTAAAGAATACGGCAACCTTCCTTTAGTAGAGTGCTATGCCGGGCCACTAAATCAAGTATTTATGAATGTTTTAAGCAATGCGATCGATGCTTTAGAAGATTACAGGGAATCTCAATCAAATCCTGATACCAGTCAAATTACCATCAGAACTACTCCTGGAGAGCTTGAAGGAAATATCAAGAGCGTAGTAATTCGCATTGCAGACAATGGGCCAGGAATACCGGAGCCTATAAAAGCAAGAATCTGCGACCCATTTTTCACTACTAAGCCAGTAGGAAAAGGCACTGGCTTGGGTTTATCAATTAGTTACCAGATTATTGTAGATAAACATAGTGGTGTGTTGAAATGTGATTCTCAGCTGGGGTTAGGTACAGAATTTTGGATTGAAATTCCGATTAAACAAATTAGTCATTAGTCATTGGTCATTTGTCACTTCTACTGAGTGTATCCCTAAAGCGAAAGCTCTGCTAACGCGTAGCCTCTCGTAGACAAGCCGTTGGCGCAGCCTCTCGTAGAGAAGTATTAGTCATTAGATATTAGACTTGAAGTCCGCTTGCGCGGATTTAGTTTTTTTTAGCTGCGACTTCATTTCAGTAGACAGAAAATTTTTGCGATGCCGCTTCTATGAGACGCTACGTTAACGGCCGGTGTAGCCATCGTCAATTCCTTGAGGTTTAATTTTAATTAAGTGTATTGGCTCGCAGTACCAAGCTGATGCAATGTTTTCTCTCGCACAAAATCGGCGGCTGCCCGTGCCGACTCTGCCAAGTTTTTAGTCTGACGTGTGTGGGTAAAAATTTGATTGCCTGTGCATTGGAAAATATCGCTCATTTCCGGAAAAACCTCTTATTCTTTTGAAGCAAATAAAGAGCAGTTGGACAGTTCATTTTTGAAGAGTCCTTAATGCTTAGGGATCGTTTATAAAGTAAATATAGCGTTGGGAAACTCTGCAACGCACTGGCTCTCCTACGGTAATTTTATTTTTACTTTATAAATAGCCTCTTCTAGGGTACGAAAAGCATCTGACTAGAAAAGACAGTTAAGATGTTTAATTTTGCAAACAGCTTACTCAAAGCAAATCAAACAATATTATTGATCGGGAACATTCTTCTTATGCAATTAAACAATTCTTCTGTTGCAGCTACATCTGATAATGAAAAGAATATAAGTCTAGCAGCTGTATTAAAGCATATAGTTGTAATTTTAATCTCAATCTATTTAGTCTGTATTCCGTTAGGAAAGGTAGGACAAAAACGATTTACGCCCGTAGATATGGGGATTCTCGTGATATTGCTAATCGTTAATTCAGATATCAAATTTAAAGAAGTGGTTGAAAGAATTTCATCTGCAAAATTGACTCCTACTTCTGTTGAAGTTACTCTCAAAGAGAAAGTTGAACAACTTTCTGAAAAAATTGACGATCAAGCTAAAAAAATTGATGAATTAGATAAGGCAGATGCCGAAGCAAAAAGTTGTGTCGATCTTCAACTGAGTGAGACCAGTTATAAAAACGTCAACCTGGATGATTTAAGTAAAAAGATTGGTAATGCATCATCGTCAGCAAAAGAAGCTATTTATAAAATGGCTAAAGATGCGCGTCGTAATGGCCACAATAAAAATGGAATCATCGAGAGAACAATTCCAATTTTTCAGGCATTGATCGACTCTAAATACAAAAATGCACGCTGCCGCTTCTACGCACAGCTTGGCTATGCCCTGAAAGATCAAGAAAATCCTGATTGGGAAGAAGCTAAAAATAATTTAGATGTTGCAATTTCATTGTGGGAACAAAACCATCCTAATGATACTCTTCCCTCAGTTTACTGTTTTAATTGGCTGTTCTGTGCTGCAAACTCGAAAGACAAGCTTGAACTTGAGCAAGAAGAAATTAATAAAAGAATTGAGGCTGCAACGATATGTGAGACTTTGTATGCAGCAATTAAAGATGAAAAGCATAAAAACATTCTAGATTGGATGTGTAAAAATTACAGAGGAGACATATCAAAACTTACCCCTAAATTGAATAATTTGAGTGGATATTGTCGGAAAGACTCAGATGAGCGGAAAAAGCTACTTTCCGGGATAAAATGAGCAATTGAGACTGTTTTTCAAGTCTGTCCCTCTTCGAGTTGGAGAGGGACGGTTTTGCGTAGTAAAAGCTCTTAGAGTTTTCTTTGTTAAGCTAATTGAGCAGTTACTACATGAGCCGTCAAACTCACATTTTATTAAGAAAATTTTGAGGATTTTAACTTATTGATAAAAGGTGCTCTATTTTAACCTCTCACAAATACTAACTTCTCAGTTGCACCGGCATAGCTAAATAAGTCATTTTCAAACCACCCAATGGTGTAAAAATTACTGGAGTTAGGCTTTGATTTAAATGCATTTGAATTTCGGAAGATGGTAACTCTTTCAAACCTTCCATCAAATATTTAATATTAAAGGCAATCTCGATATTTTCACCAGAAATTTGTGCTGGCATTGACTCTCTACCACTACCCACATCTTGAGCTTCACAAGATAAGGTAATTTCTTGGGCTTCGCTATCAATACTGAGCTTGACAATATTATTTTTTTGATCGGCTAACACAGCAATCCGTTCTAAAGTGCTGACAAATTGTCGCCGTTCAATGGTCAATTGTCGCTCAAATTGGCGGGGGATTAGTTGTCGATAAGCGGGATATTGCCCTTCTAATGTGCGACTAGTCAAGCGTTGATTTTGCCATGCAAACACAACTTGACCTTGATCGAAATATAAAGCTACAGGTTCATCTGACGAAGCGCTATGAGCTAGCATTCGTTGGAGTTCGCGTAATGCTCTAGCTGGTACTGTTACTTCTAGTTGAGTCGTTCCACCTAAAGGACGCTCGTTGCTAGTTTCTACTACTGCGAGGCGATGTCCGTCGGTAGCTGCAAATTCTAAGGTATCTTGTTTAACTGTTAAATGCACACCGGTCAGTACTTGCTTGGTTTCATCAGCACTGGTAGCAAATAATGAACCGCGTAATCCCTCAATTAATGCGGTGGTGGTGAGATGGATTACTTCTGTATTTTCAATTACAGGGAGTTCGGGAAATTCTTCTGGCCCCATTGCTCGGACTTGGTAATGTCCACTCTTGGGTGTGAGTGTAACAATTAAACCTTCTCCACCGGATGTTGCACCTGTAAGGGCTGATTCATCATCGAGAGTGATTTCGCCTTCTGGAAGACGAGAGGTGATGTCTACAAGTAATTTAGCAGGAAGTGCGATCGCGCCACTTTGCCATACCTCAGCATTAAAACTGGTGCGGATTCCCAAGCTGAGATCAAAGGCTGTTAAGCTGACTTGGTTAGTTTCAGCATCCGCTTGTAGCAGCACATTGGCAAGTACCGGATGAGTCGGCCGTGAAGGTACTGCACGACTAACGAGTGAGAGGTTTGTACTGAGATCGCTTTGGGAGCAAACTAATTTCATAAGTCAGATTCAGCTGGTGAAAGATATCCTAACACCCTTATTGTTCATAGACGTGTTACGTGTTTAAAAACGATAGACAAGATGTCTATCTCAGGATATTTTTTATTTGGGAGTCGCCGATCATAATTATTCTCGGCAATTAAATGCGATCGCAACGATAACACCACAGGCATCGAATGTAATATCGTTTAACCGTAGTTACACCAAACTGAGCCGACTTTGATCGCAACAATTAGATAGAAAGTAGTTTTTCAATAGACTTAATCTAGTGTTATGGCGTTTTTTGAGGCAGGAGATAGAAACTCTTTTGTACCTCAGTTACTTGCAAACTCCTGTATCAAGTTTAGTACGTAGCGATCGCCCGATGATTTACCAGAAATTGCAGCAGAGGCATCAATGCAATTACAACAGACACAACTTTTAGAAAAAACTCTCTGGGAAGCAGTTCTCAATCGAGATCCCAGTTTTGCAGGTAAGCTATTTTATGGTGTTCGCTCTACAGGCATCTATTGTCGGCCTATTTGCCCTAGTCGCCGACCAAATCGTAATCAAGTTTGTTTCTTCCAATCAGCACAAGAGGCTGAAATTGCAGGTTTTCGAGCTTGTAAGCGCTGTCAACCACAATCTGAAACAGTTCCAAGCACAGCCAAAGTCTTAGCAGTATGTCGATATATTGAAGCACAAGGCGATCGCATCCCAACCCTTTCGGAACTATGTTCTCAAGTGGGAATGAGTTCTAGTTACTTACAAAGGAGATTCAAGCAAATAATTGGTGTATCGCCTTTTCAATATGCAGATGCGCTGCGTAGCCAACGATTGAAACAGCGTCTTCAGTCAGGGGAAGAAATTGCTCACGCCGTTTACGACACAGGATATGGTTCAAGTAGTCAACTCTATGAGAAAGCACCTAAACAACTGGGAATGACACCAAAGACTTACCAACAAGCTGGAAAGACAATTAGTATTGTCTATGCGATCGCTCCGTGTCCACTAGGATATTTGCTTGTGGCAACAACAGAAAAGGGTATCTGCGCCGTTAAACTAGGTGATGAAGCAGACAAGCTTGAACACATCTTGAATCAGGAATTTCATCAAGCGCAGATTATGCGTGATGACCACACACACAAGGAATGGATACAAGCAATCCTCGACTTTATTGCAGGAGGTGAGGTACATCTCGATTTACCACTTGATGTCCGCGGTACAGCATTTCAGAAACAGGTTTGGCAAGCATTACAAAAAATTCCCTATGGTGAAACACGTACATACACTGATATCGCCTGTGATATTGCCAAACCCCAAGCAGTCCGCGCGGTGGGAAATGCTTGTGGAGCTAATCCGATAGCGTTGATTGTACCGTGTCACCGTGTACTGCGAAGTGATGGCAGTCTTGGTGGTTATCATTGGGGAATTGAACGCAAACAAAAACTGCTCACACAAGAATCAACCCCCAAAGAGGAATTAAAAATTAAAAATTAAAAATTAAAAAAGAATTCAGGAGTCAGAATGGGCTAAACGCCCCGCTACCGCTAACAGGAGTCAGAATGCAATTAGTTGGGGATTTAGACCCGCAACTAATTGTAGACCACCAATTTTTCAATTTGGTGGGGGACTTAAACCCGTTTATTCATCTGCTTTTTCGGTCAGAATTCAGTATGAATTCTGACGACTGACTCCTGAATTCTGTTCTGTTAAAAATTACAATTTTCTTGAAGAATAAGTCAGAATTCAGGGGCAAAGCCGAAGACTCCGAAAGCTCCGGTGAGAATAGTCATAGATAATTCATTCAGAATTCTGACTCCTGACTCCTGAATTCTGTTCGATAAATCAATGAACTTGCTCTGTATCCTAATTCTTTTTAGGTTGAAATTTCTGAAAAATGACATTGGAAGAAACAGCCGCACAAACACCTGAACTAGAATCATTGACTGAAGAAAGTCTGACCCGTGGTCTAATGGTGCTTGCCAATCTTGACAGCGATTTGGCTGGGATTTTAGAGACGCTGGGGCCTCCACCAATATGGTCAAGAGAACCGGGTTTTGCAACGCTTCTGTGCATAATTCTGGAACAGCAAGTTTCTTTAGCAGCGGCAAAGGCTGTATTTACTCGACTCTGTGGGGTTGTTGGAACTCTGACGACAGAAAACTTTCTGACATTGGATGATGCTCAATTAAAAGGGATTGGATTTAGTCGGCAAAAGATTCTATACTGTCGTGGGTTGGCGAATGCGGTTGCAACTGGTCAGCTTGACTTAACCAAGCTGGCAATAATGGATGAAACTACTATCAGAACTGAGTTAAAGCGCCTCAAAGGGATAGGGGACTGGACAGTTGATATTTATTTGCTAATGGCGCTGCAACGTCCTGATGTCTTTCCCAAAGGCGATTTAGCGATCGCGATCGCATTACAGCGACTCAAAAAATTGGCGACGCGTCCAACACCAGCACAGCTAGAAGCAATGACACAGCACTGGCGACCGTGGCGAGCAGTTGCGGCAAGACTTCTATGGCACTACTACCTAAGTAATGCTAATTCTGCTTATAGCGGTTCTCGTTTACGTGAGGTACAGCCGTAGGGGCAATTCATGAATCATTGGTGTAAACTTAACGTGAAAGCAAGACTAGAACTAGCTTTGAGATTGCCTCGTTCCCAGTCTCAGACTGGGAATGCTCGTCTTTGAGGCTCCGCCTCTCGAACTTGCGGCAGAGCCGCTTTTGAGTTGCATTTCCAGCCGGAGGCTGGAAACGAGGTTTTAAAGGAGTTTCAGCTTAAGTTGATACCAATGTACCCTGCGGGAAGCCTTCGGCTACATGAATTGCCCCTACAGCTTGCGATATAACGTTTTACCCCATCTGAATGAGAAAGTCTATTTATTAGCGATAGTCATGCTCATGTCTTAAGCGCCATTCACGTTTTTCATGTTGTCTATGTTCCCATTCACGGCGCTCACGTTGTTCACGCTCTCTACGTAACAAAGCCAGCCTCGCTTGTTCTCGTTCGTGCCACTCATGTCGGTGATTGTTTCCTAGAATGACTTCTACTTGAGCAGATGCACGGTCTGCTAAAACACTCGAAGTTAACAAAACACCTAACAAACAAGATGAGAGAATTCTTTTCATGTTCATAAAGACATACCTTTGATTGAACCAGAAATCTATAGCTTTAGACTTTTTCCTTTCACAAAAGGTTCAATTAGGGGAGACAAATTCTTAATTGCTCATTGTGTGGCGTGGATCTGATTTGAACCTTTTTCCCATTCATCCGGTCTAATAAATACAAGCAACGAAACGGATAGAGGAGAACGCCTCAGGTGTTAGTTGTACCAGCCAAGGTTTCAAAAGCAAATCAATTGATTGGTGAATTAGAAAGCGAATCTGACAGTTATCTAGTACAGCAATGCCTACGAGGTGATACCCAAAGCTACGGTCAGCTTTACCGTCGCCATCAGCAAAGAGTCAGGTCAATCCTCTATAAACTCTGTACTCCTGCCAGCCTCGACGATGTGGTGCAGGAAGTATTTCTGCAAGCCTGGAAAGGATTGCCCAAGTTTCGCCAAACAGCAAAATTTTCCACTTGGCTGTACCGAATCGCTTGGAACGTCGCTTATGACCAGCGACAGGCAGATGTTCAAAGGCGAACTCAATTACAGATTCTCAGTGAAAAAACTCCTACCCAACAGGAAGCCCCAGAGTTAATGAATCTGCATTATCAAGACCTTGTGCAACGGGGACTAGCAAACCTAAGTTTTGACCATCGCACAATATTGGTTTTGCATGATTTGGAAGAAGTACCTCAAAAAGAGGTAGCACAAATTCTGGACATTCCCCTGGGAACAGTTAAGTCACGCCTATTCCATGCTCGTGCTGCTATGCGTCAATTTCTCCAAAACCAAGGGGTGCAGCTATGACCGAAAACGACTCATGATACAGAGCAACTAAATATATTTATGGAGATCATTAATTTTGAATTTTGAATTCGGAGCGAAGCAACGTGACTCAGTTACCCAATGATGATCCTGATCTAGTTAATTTTCTGTGCCAACATCGCCCAGATGTTCCGCCAGCCTCGCCTGATTTAGAACAACAAATTTTACAACAGGTGAAAGCTTACACTCAGCCACCCTTACGCCACTATTCAAGACCGAGGTTAGTTCTACCTACTCTTGCAGCTGGATTAGTAGCTGCGATCGCTGGCTACCGTGCCTTCATCCCGGTTCAACCGAGTCCGGCTGAATTTGCCACATTGGAAGGTTTTATTGAAAGCAATTGGCAAGGTACAGTCAGTAACGAACATCTAGAAAGTGATGTATGGCATTTTACAGATTTAGATACTGAATAGGAGATCGCTTTGATGTTAATCCGTCGTGTTTCCATTTTGGCGGCGGCGATGATTGCCCTTGGTAGCACTATTGCTCTGGCCAAGCCAACTTTAATTTCACACCAAGTCATTGCCCAAAACCCCCGTGCTAAATCAGGGGGATGGCTCAAGGATTTAAACTTGACATCCCAGCAATTGCAACAGATTAAGCAAATTCGTAATCAATCTAAACAGCAGATAGCCCAAAAATCACAGGAAATCCGTCAAGGGCAACAGGAATTACACGATCTGATCGCAGGGACAGCTACTAAAGAGCAAGTGCGGGGTAAATATAACCAAATTAACCTTCTAAAGCAGCAGCTTAGTGATACCCAGTTTGAAAATACCCTTGCGATTCGGGAAATCTTGAACCCAGAGCAACGGCAGAAATTTGCCGATCGCATGTATAAGAAAAATCCTCCCGCACAGCACAATTAACTCTATGACTCTAAAGCCTAAATCTTGGGTATTGTTGCTGTTGGTATTACTGGGGTCAATTCCTCCTAGTAATGCAGCCTCCATACCTGTTGACCCAAAAGTATTACATATAATTAATCGCCTCAGCTTTGGCCCTCGTCCGGGAGATGTGCAAAGAGTGGAGTCTCTGGGTGTAGAGCGATACATTCAGGAGCAACTCTCACCGGAATCGATTCCCGAACCGCAAAGTCTTACTAGCCAACTGAAGCAGCTAAATACTCTCTACTTAAATCCGGTGGAACTTTCAGAACATGGCACAACTAATCTTCCAGGACAAAAACCCACCCTGTCAGAAAGAAAAGCTGCCAATAAGTGGGCGAAACAAGTGCTAGATGAGGCAGTCCAGGGGCGATTATTAGAAGCAACTAGTAGTCCCCGACAACTCCAGGAAGTAATGGTGGACTTTTGGTATAACCATTTTAATGTGGATGCTGCTAAAGGACGCGATCGCCTCTGGGTAGGAGCTTATGAACAACAGGCGATTCGACCTTACGCTTTGGGTCGCTTTCGTGACCTGTTAGGGGCAACAGCTCATCATCCAGCTATGCAGTATTATCTAGACAACTTTCAAAATCGGGCTGACAATCGCCCCGATGCCCAAGGTAATATTCGCGGCTTGAATGAGAACTACGCCCGCGAACTGATGGAATTACACACTCTCGGCGTAGATGGAGGTTATACTCAGCAAGATGTAATTACTCTGGCGCGGATTTTAAGTGGTTGGGGTTTCATTCGTCCTGGTCAACAGACAGATAATACTTTCGGATTTTACTTCAATCCAAAACGTCATGATTTTAGTGACAAAGTTTTCCTGGGACACACAATTAAAAGTGGTGGTGAATCCCAAGGAGAGGAAGCTTTAGATATTTTGGCTCACAGTCCGGCAACTGCACGTCATATCAGCTATCAGATAGCTCAATATTTTGTCAGCGATCTTCCCCCAACGACTCTGGTAAACAATCTCACACACCGTTATCTGGCCACTGATGGCAATATTCGTGAAGTTCTCAACACCCTATTTCACAGTCGGGAGTTCTGGGATGCCAAAAACTTTAATGCCAAATTTAAAACACCCTATCAATATGCGATCTCTGCGGTGCGAGCCACAGGTGTGGAAGTGGAGAACACAAAACCAATCTCCAATCTGCTGCAACAGTTGGGAATGCCTCTATACGGTTGCCAAACTCCAGATGGTTACAAAAACACGGCAGATGTGTGGTTAAATCCTGATGCAATGAATCGCCGCCTCAGTTTTGCTGTGGCGATCGCTAATGGCAATTTACCCTTATCAACTATTCCCGCAAATATAGAACAGAGGGAGCAAATCGGCGCAGGGCAAAAACCTTTACAAAAGTCTCCTAGTATTCCTGTAGATGCTTGGCAACTAACCAATACATTGGGTAATTCTTTGTCAATAAAAACGCAGGAAGCGATCGCCTCTAGTTCCCCTCAAATTCATAGTGCTTTAATTTTGGGCAGTCCAGAATTTATGCATCATTAATTACACACTAGTCAAGTTATAAAACTCAACTTATTAAGTGGTCTGGTCAACACCGCTTTAAAGTTTACACCTAAAAATAACAGTGTCTTTAGAACCCACATTCAGCAGGTAAAACCAGAAAAAAGGTATTAGAACTGGGTTGTTTGCCCTAACTGGTTCCCAGCCTGGAGGCTGGGAACGAGGCTACACAAGCTTTCGAGCTTTTCTTAGTGCCATTTGACTTTAAAGCTTATCCCTAAAAGTAGCAGTGTCTTTAGAACTAGGTTGTTGACATAGCAGTTCTAGCTGAGACACAGAAGCGAATTTGAAACAGCCATAACTCAGTAATTTTAATTATGAAAAGACGTAACTTCCTAATCCAAGGTGGAATTTTTTCAGCTTCCGCAATCACAGCCCTAAGCAGCAATGCTTGGATAGCTAGATCCGCTACCCCAAACAGTTACCAGAAGCGCTTAATTGTAATTTTCCTCCGGGGAGCAGTAGACGGTTTAAACGTCGTGGTTCCTTACTCAGAGACAGCCTACTATCAAGCCCGACCGCAAATTGCTATTCCCCAACCAGGGAAGGAAGGGGGAGTAATAGATTTAGATGGACGCTTTGGACTGCATCCAGCATTAGATTCTTTGATGCCCTTTTGGCAACAGAAGAGTTTGGCCTTTGTTCATGCTTGTGGTTCTCCCGATCCAACTCGTTCTCACTTTGATGCTCAAGAATACATGGAAAGCGCTACCCCTGGTGATAAACATACTCAGGATGGTTGGATGAATCGTTTACTAGGTGTGATTTCTCAAAAAACACCCATCCAAGCGGTAAGTGTCGGAGAAACAACACCCTGGATTCTTTCTGGACGGATGCCTGTAGCTAACATAGCATCAGGAAGAAATGCTAACAGGCCTCTGCCAATAGATCGTCCTCAATTAGCAGCAGCATTTGACCAACTTTATGGCGGTAATGATGCCTTAAGTCAGACCTATCAACAGGGACGGATGGCGCGTCAGGCGATCATGAATGACCTAGATAGTGAAATGAAAATGGCGAATAATGGCGCGCCTTCACCTGATGGCTTCGCCAGCGATGCTCAACGATTGGCACAATTAATGCTCAAAGACCCCAGAATTGAGTTAGGGTTTATGGCTTTAGGAGGTTGGGATACCCATGTCAATCAAGGTAGCACTCAAGGACTATTAGCTCGCAACCTCAAAAAGTTGGGTTCAGGTTTGGTCGCTTTAGTTGAAGGTTTAGGGAGCGTTTACCAGAATACGACAATTGTTGTGATTTCAGAGTTTGGTCGTACAGTCAAGCAAAATGATAATGGTGGTACCGACCACGGTCACGGGAATGTTATGTGGGTTTTGGGTGGTAATATTCGCGGTGGTAAAGTTTATGGTGAATGGCCTGGTCTATCTACAACCCAACTTTACCAAGGTAGGGACTTGGCTATTACTACTGATTTTCGGAATGTGATCTCTGCTGTGTTGTCAGATCATCTGCATCTCAACGAAGCAAAATTGAATCACGTCTTGCCAAATTACGTTTCTACTGAGAAAGTAGCGTTAATTATCAAGTAAATTTATTCCATAGTCGTTGAAAATATTGACAGGTATCAGTTTCATTAATTCGATTCTGATTACTTTCTCTTAATAAATTTTGTGCAACTAATTTAGAGAAGCATACGGCGATGCCTTCACAGTAGGCATCGCGGATTTTAGATTTAATCTAATCTAAAATCCCAAATCGAGTTACCGATTCACCGCCGCAGCCTCTCTTGCTGCTGCTGCTTGATCTGGGTGGATACCCAAGCGGGTAAGATTAATCCGACCTTTGTTATCAATTTCGCGCACTTTGATAATCACTTCATCGCCCACCGCTACTTCATCTTCAACTTTGCCAACGCGGTAGTCAGCTAGTTGAGAAATGTGGATCATGCCTTCTTTTCCAGGCAAAAATTCCACAAATGCACCTATCGGTATAATCCGAGTAATGCGTCCTGCATAGACATCCCCTTCGTGCAACTTGCGGGTCATGCCTTGGATGATATTTCTGGCTCTCTTGGCCTTGTTCTCATCCACAGCGGAAATTGTCACGGTGCCATCATCTTCGATGTCAATTTTTGCACCAGTTTCCTCTGTGATCCCCTTAATAGTCTTGCCTCCAGGCCCAATTACCAAACCAATCATGTCTGAATCAATCTTGATTGTTAACAGACGTGGGGCATAGGGTGAAGTTTCAGTCCGTGGTGTGTCAATGCAGGCAAGCATTTTCTCTAGAATATGCAACCGGGCTGCTTTGGCTTGGTGGACGGCTTGGGCTATCACCTCCAAAGACAAACCGGAGATTTTCATATCCATTTGCAAGGCGGTAATCCCGGTATCCGTCCCGGCAACTTTGAAGTCCATGTCGCCCAAAAAGTCTTCAATGCCTTGGATATCGGTCAGAACTCGTACTTCGTCGCCTTCCTTTATCAGACCCATTGCCGCGCCACTAACGGGTTTGAGAATTGGTACACCAGCATCCATCAGGGCGAGGGTGGAACCGCAGACTGAACCCATTGAGGTGGAACCGTTGGAAGAAAGTACTTCTGATACGATGCGAATCACGTAGGGAAATTGTTCTTTTGACGGTAGCACAGGGATTAGCGCTCGTTCTGCCAATGCCCCGTGACCAATTTCACGCCTTCCTGGGGCCCGCATTGGCTTGGTTTCACCGACTGAGAAGGGGGGGAAGTTGTAATGATGCAGATAACGCTTGTGCTGATCTAGCTGCATGTCATCGTTGAGGTTTTGAGCATCCCCAGGTGTACCCAGAGTACAAGTTGATAATACCTGAGTTAGTTCTCGGTTAAATAAACCGCTGCCGTGGACTCGCTTTGGTAAGACATCAACTAAACAAGAAACCGGACGCACTTGATCGAGTTTACGACCATCAACGCGGACGTTATCTTCGATGATTTGTCGCCGCATGAAGTATTTGGTAATATCTTTAAAAGTGTTACCAAGTGCCTTTTTATTTGCAGTTGCGGCAACTCGAATGGGGTCTTCTTCTGGCAGTTCAGTAATCGTCGCGGCAATTTCATCCTTGACGACATCTAAAGCTGCATCGCGTTCGGGTTTGGTCAAACTAAATTGAGACAGGATTTTCTTAATCTGACCGTTGGCGCGATCACGGATATAATTTTCTAACGTTTGGTCTACTTCTGGTGGTGCTTCTTGCACTATTACTAGACCCAATTCTGCAATTAAATCTTGCTGCGCTTTGATTAAGTCCCGCACTGCTTCATAACCAAAGTCAATCGCCTCAAGAATATCTCGCTCTGGCAACTGATTGGCTCCCGCTTCCACCATGATTACGCCATGTGGTGAACCTGCTACTACCAGATCCAAATCTCCCGCTTCGGTTTCTGCATAAGTGGGATTAATAATGAAATCATCTCCCACTAAACCAACCCGCACTGCTGCCATTGGCCCATTAAAAGGAATCTGGGCAATCAGGGTAGCAATCGAAGCGCCTGTAACTGCTAACACATCGGGTGGAACTAACTCGTCCATCGACAGCGTTAAGGCAATAATTTGCAAGTCATCCCTTAGCCATGAGGGGAACAAAGGACGCATGGGACGGTCTATAAGACGGCTGGTGAGAATTGTTTTTTCTGGTGGACGACCTTCGCGCCGCATGATCCCGCCGGGAATCCTACCAGCGGCATATAGCCTTTCTTCATAATCTACAGTAAGGGGAAGAAAATCAATGCCTTCTCTGGCTTGCGATCGCGTAGCCGTCACTAAAACGGATGTGTCCCCTGATTCTATCAAAACCGACCCACCTGCCTGGGGAGCTAATAGGCCTACTTTCAGTCGAATATCCCTTCCATCGAAGGATATTGACTTATCAACTTCTGCCATTCAGTTTTTTTTCCTTCTCTTTCGCTATTCTCTTTCTGTGGCAATCCTAACATTTATGCCCTATGGCTGACTTCTAGTACATACAAAGATAGACAAGTCATTCAACCCAAAGTGTGATACAGGATTAGCGCCTCAACCGCCTGCCCATTCTCTAGCTTCGCCGCACCCGGAATTCGCCCAATAATCTCAAATCCTAACGACTGCCAAAGTGTAATTGAAGGTATATTAGTCTCAAAGACCAAATTAAACATTACTGCTTCATAGCCCAGGTTTGCTGCGATTGAAAGCATAGACTCTCCCATGAACCGCCCTAAGCCCTGACCGCGTAACGCTGGTTGTACAATAAAACCAGCGTTGCAAATATGGCTACACCGACCGGGAAAGTTTGGCTTTAAATAAAACGCCCCTAATATTTCTTTTGACTTGTGTGTAGGATCTACAACAGATGTCCTGACAACAAAGGCATCCTTACTTAACCAGTAAGCTGAAAATTCTGTAGAAGAGAGAGGTTGCTTTTGGGGATAGGTTTTACCTTCAGAAATTACAACATTGAGTAACGATCTGACAACCTCATGCTCTTGAGGATGCATATAATCCAGTTCTACTAATATCCCATTTTTTAAAACTTTAACTAGGGGAAAATTCATTATTAACAATGTTTATGTGGAATAATTACTTAAATATTTATTATATGAGAAATTTGGGCAATAAATCTTCTTGAAAAGATGTAAAAAGTAGAATAATTGTGATTGAAATTCTAGAGTTTTGGGAAAATTTGAGTAGTTAGCAAATGGCGATTTTACACTGTAATTGGTTACTAAAAAATCAAAATGGTTGTTTATTTATTTGGGGGGAAACTTGGCGATCGCCACGAGTAAATTCCGAGTCTAATGAATCTGGAGACATAGCACTACATCCATTGGCAATGACATCGGTTGAGTTGAGTGAGTGGCTGCATTCCCAGAATATGGCAATTACCAACTTCATCCAGAAACCCCAAGTTGCATTCGCAACTACTGGGCAAACACGCAAAGCCGCCAGTGCCACTGAGATCAGTTTGCCAACGCACTCTCAAATCATTGCCCTACCAACTTATATCCCAGAAGTTAATAGCGAAGGAACAGTAGCAATTTTCCCTATACATTCTGCCAGCTTGGGGGAAAATACAGACTCCCCGCAATATTTGCAACCGTGGCGAGTTGAGGGTTTTTGTCTCAACCCCAGCGAAGCAGTAAAATTTCTCGCTGCTGTTCCCTTAAATGCTGCTAAAGGGGAAGATGCCTTTTTAGGTGGAGATTTACGCTTTTGGTCGCAAGTTGCCCGTTGGAGTTTAGATTTAATCTCACGATGTAAGTTTTTACCAACAATTGACCAACAATCAGATGGTGCATTTGCTGCTAAATGGCAAGTACTTCTAGATAGTGCTGTAGATGGAACCCGCCTAGAAAAATTTTCTGCAACCATGCCGTTGGTTTGCCGCACTTATCAAGAGGGAATGGGGACTGGAGAAGAGTTTTCCCAATCCCCAATCCCTAATCCCCAGTCCCTATCTTATGTAAACTTCCCCATCGAACCTCAAGAATTACTTTTGGGATTTCTTAACAGTACGATAGATGCCCAAGTGCGAGAAATGACGGGTTCTCAACCTGCATCTTTACCAGGTGGGGTGCGACAGTGGTTGCAAGCGTTAACTAGTGCATCTCATACAGTTAATGCAGATGCCATTGAAGTGGAACGATTGGAAGCGGCATTGAAGGCCTGGACTATGCCGCTACAATACCAATTAACTCTTAAAACTCTATTTCGTACCTGTTTTCAACTGCGTTCTCCTGAATCTGGCGAAACAGATTGGACATTGGCATATTTTCTGCAAGCGGCTGATGATCCTGAGTTTTTAGTGGATGCGGCGACTATTTGGAACAATCCAGTTGAAAGATTGGTTTATGAAAATCGGACAATTGACCAACCACAAGAAACATTTTTGCGAGGTTTGGGGGTAGCTTCTCGATTGTATCCAGCGATCGCACCCAGCTTTGAAACGGAATATCCCCAATCTTCTCGTCTTACCCCCATTCAAGCTTATGAGTTTATCAAAGCTGTAGCTTGGAGGTTGGAAGACAGTGGTTTAGGAGTTATTTTGCCTCCTAGTTTAGCGAATCGGGAAGGATGGGCGAATCGTTTGGGTTTGAAAATTACAGCCGAAACCCCAAAAGGAAAGCAGGGACGTTTAGGGTTGCAGAGTCTACTAAATTTCCAATGGCAATTAGCAATTGGTGGACAAACTATCTCCAAAGCTGAATTTGATAAACTTGTGGCTTTAAATAGTCCGCTAGTGGAAATTAATGGCGAGTGGGTAGAATTACGCCCCCAAGACATTAAAACAGCCCAAACATTTTTTACCACTCGCAAAGACCAAATGGCGCTTTCCCTGGAAGACGCTTTGCGTCTGAGTACAGGAGATACTCAGGCAATTGAAAAGTTACCAGTGGTCAGCTTTGATGCATCTGGCGCATTGCAAGAGTTGATTGGGGCATTAAATAATAATCAAGCGATCGCACCTTTACCCACACCAGCAGGCTTTAAAGGGCAATTGCGACCTTATCAAGAACGAGGCGCTGCTTGGCTGTCTTTCTTGGAACGTTGGGGCTTAGGTGCGTGTCTCGCCGACGATATGGGACTCGGTAAATGCGTAGCGAATGATACTCTAGTAAATGTAAATGGACTGTTACGCACAGCCGAGACAATCTGGAAAACTCACGCTGGAGAAACAGAGTTTGACGGCGAAGGATTTTGGACTAACCCCACAGAGGAATTAATAGTTAATTCTATAGATGAAACAACAGGCAAAATAGTCCCAGCTAATATCAGGCGGTTGTATCGGCAGCAAGTTAGCGAAAAATTACGAAAAATCACTCTAGAAGATGGTAATAGTATCACTATTACTCATCGTCACAAACTGCTGACAAGTAAAGGTTGGACAAATAACTTACAGGTGGGTGATTACGTTTGTGTACCAGGTAAAACCCTTTGGAATGGAAAACCACAAGACCATGATTTAGTCAAGTTTCTCGCTTGGCAGATTGCTGAAGGGCATGAACTAACCGATGTGGGAAGAGTCACAATATCCCAAAAAGACACCAGAGTACTAGAGGATTTACTCCAGACTTGCCAACGCATTCAAAAGCGCTATAACCTCAAAATTAACAGCCCTAATATCTCTACTTTCCCTAACAGAGTTGCTTCTCTTCGAGTTAATAGCCAAGCCTATCGGGAATTCTTAGAAGCTAAAGGTTATGTTTGGGGTAAACTATCGGCAGAAAAATCTATTCCGCCCTTCATCATGCAGGCAGATTTGGATAGTGTGCGGATATTTTTACAAAACTATTTCGATGCTGAGTCTGCCGTTCTTTTTAGTATGCGGAGTATTGAGATTTCTACAGCTTCAGCTTTACTAATTCAGCAACTTTCTGCACTGTTGCGACGCTTCGGTATTTGGTTACGAATATCGCCCAAACTGAAATGTACCACTAATGGAACTCGCACTTTCCGCACATACTATATTGGTGTAATTGGAGGAAATTCGGCTCGCAGATTTCTGCAAGAAATTGGTTTCGATAATTCAGAAAAACAGAGTAAGTTAGAGCAAATTTGTCAACTAGTCAGCAACACAAATATTGAAGGAATTCCTGCTTCTGATATGGTTGCCAAAACAGTCATAGCAACGGGACTCCCATTGCGGCATTTTGGGATGCACAACACTGTTTACATTAATGGTTCACAGCAATTTTCTAGAGATAGTTTACAGCGAGTAATAGCTGGGATGAACCGCATGATTAGTGGAGAAGCCCAAGAACAATATCAGCTACTAAAACCTTCTAAATGGACAACTCAAACTTTGTCAGCATATAGCAAGCTAGATGTAGAACAGTTGAGCTTAACAAGACAGTCTTTGCAATGTCTTCTCGATCAAGAGGTATTTTATTGCCGGATTGAATCTATAGAAGAGATAGATTATGAGGGATGGGTTTATGACTTTGAAGTTAGCGAACATCACAATTTTGTTGCTAATAATATTATTTGCCATAACACTGTCCAATTTATCGCCTTTCTGCTACATCTAAAAGAACAGGATGCACTCGAAAATCCAACACTGCTAGTTTGCCCAACTTCGGTTTTAGGCAACTGGGAAAGGGAAGTCAATAAATTTGCACCCAGCTTGAAAATTTTGCAATATCACGGTGACAAGCGTCCAAAAGGTAAAGCATTTTTAGAAGCCGTAAAAAAACACGATTTAATCGTTACCAGCTATTCGCTTCTTCATCGAGATATCAAGTCATTGCAAAGTGTCTCTTGGCAGATAATTGTTTTAGACGAAGCCCAGAATGTGAAAAATCCAGAGGCGAAACAGTCAAAAGCAGTGCGGCAATTAGAAGCTACATTTCGTATTGCATTGACGGGGACACCAGTAGAAAATAGACTGCAAGAATTATGGTCTATTTTAGATTTTCTCAATCCCGGATATTTAGGCAATAAGCAATTTTTTCAGCGTCGATTTGCCATGCCAATAGAAAAGTATGGTGATACGGCTTCTTTGGGCCAATTACGTTCATTAGTGCAACCATTTATACTGCGGCGATTGAAAAGCGATCGCGACATCATTCAAGACTTGCCAGATAAGCAAGAAATGACCGTATTTTGCGGTTTAACTGGTGAACAAGCTGCACTTTATCAACAAGTTGTCGAACAATCTTTAGTAGAAATAGAATCTGCTGAAGGATTGCAACGTCGGGGGATGATTTTGGCTTTACTAATTAAACTCAAACAAATCTGCAATCACCCAGCCCAATATTTGAAACAGGCAACATTAGATCAACATAATTCAGCCAAACTTCTGCGGCTAGAAGAAATGTTAGAAGAAGTTTTAGCAGAAGGCGATAGAGCTTTAATCTTCACACAATTTGCTGAATGGGGTAAGTTACTTAAACCCTATTTAGAAAAACAGCTTGGGCGAGAAATATTCTTTTTATATGGCAGCACCAGTAAAAAACAACGTGAGGAAATGATCGATCGTTTCCAACACGATCCCCAAGGACCACCGATTATGATTCTTTCTCTAAAAGCAGGTGGAGTAGGACTGAATTTAACACGTGCCAATCATGTATTCCACTTTGATAGATGGTGGAATCCAGCCGTGGAAAATCAAGCCACAGACCGAGTATTTCGGATTGGTCAAACCCGGAATGTACAAGTACATAAGTTTGTTTGCACTGGCACTTTAGAAGAAAAAATTCATGACATGATTGAAAGTAAGAAACAACTAGCAGAACAAGTTGTAGGTGCGGGTGAAGAGTGGTTAACAGAAATGGATACAGACCAACTTCGTAACTTACTACTACTCGATCGCAGTGCAGTAATTGACGATGATACAGAATAAGTTTGTAGTGAGTTAGCGTGGTCTTCTCCCAAAGGGAGAGACTAACGCCAAGGTAGTTTACCCCATGAGCGACTAACGAACCCGAAGGGTAAGGACTTTAGTCCTTGAATTGAGCGATAAATCGCTCACTACCAACTCGCAAAAATTGGTGCAGCACACTACTAAGTTTTTAAATCAATTTATGACTAATTACACATTACAAGCAAGTCGAGAATGGTGGTCACAACAATGGCTAGATTTGCTAGATTCCTATCGTTTTAAAAAGCGTTTAGAACGTGCGAGAAATTATGCTCGTCAAGGAAACGTTTTGAGTATCGAATTTAAAGGTGCAAAAGTATTAGCTAGGGTGCAAGGTAGTGAAGTTGAACCATATAAAGTTTCCCTTTCCCTTGAACCATTTACTGATGAACAATGGGGCTATGTAATTGAAACCATGTCCCAAAGGGCAATTTTTGCTGCCAAGCTACTAGCAGGAGAAATGCCACAAAATATAGAAGAAGTCTTTACGGCTAATGGCCTTTCGATATTTCCTTTTACCCTGGCTGATGTCCAGAGTAAATGCTCTTGTCCTGACAAAGCAAATCCCTGTAAACATATTGGTGCAATATACTATCAGTTAGGCGATCGCTTCAGTGAAGACCCCTTTGTACTATTTCAATTGCGCGGACGCACCAAAGAGCAAATTATCAGCGATTTACGTCAATTACGTAGTGCCAAGATTGAACCAAACACTACAGAAACGCCCGATATTCAACAGTCAATTCCTAATAACAAATACTTGGTAAAAGTTGATTCTTTCTGGCAATATAATGAGCCATTAGAGTCATCCTTGGTAGTAATTGCACCGTCCACAAGTGAGACGGTATTAGATGTATTAGGAGCAATCCCTCTTGCGAAAGAAGAGGAAAATTCAGTAAATTCAACTTCAAGTGATGTGGTAATGAAGTATTTAAATACAGTTTATAGAGATGTGAGCCAAAAGGCTTTTTTAACAGCGATGAATATAGGAGGAAGTTGATACTAATTCGTAATTCGTAATTATGAATTAGGTTGATTGGGTAGTTCAATCTTCACCCATTCCCGAACCGCCTGACGAATTGCCCGTCTGCCATTTGCCCGATTTTGCTCAATCAGTTTCGGCAGATCCCGAATTGCTAAAGTAGGAAACACCAGACTCTTCTCTGACTCGACATATTCCCCATTTTGTAGGAGATAAATCTTGAGTTCACCGGAATCATAAGCTGTTACGCATCTTGATTGTATAATATGAGATTAAGGAATTAATCTTATATCAGCCACCTATGCCAGCAAAAAATCATCTTTCTGAACAGCAAAAGGAACGGCTATTAAAAACGCTAAAAGAGCATGAAAATCCCTACGTAAGAGAAAAGATTCTGATTTTATTATTAATGAATGATGGAAAAACCTATCACGAGATTAGTAAGTTTTTAGATATTGCATATCCAACAGTAGCATATTGGGCTGTTCACGGAGACCCAGATAATCTAGAAAGTTTTTTAGATGGAAGAAGAGAAGGTAATTTCCGTAAAGTTACCAAAGAATATGAAGAATTGCTATTAAAAATAATTGAAAAAGACCCAGTAGAATATGGATATGAATTTGGTCGATGGACAGCAGCTAGATGTGCAACTTATATGGAAGAGGAAACAGGAATTAAATTAAGTGGCTCTCAAGTTAGGAGAATATTAGAGCGAAAAAAGTACGTTTACCTTTGGGCAAAGTATAGCCTAGAGGATAAACAGAATCCTGAAATACGTAAGGCATTTAAAGAAAAATTATCAGAATATTTAAGAATAACAAATGTTGCACCAGAGCGTTTGCAGGTATGGTTTTGGGATGAAAGCGGATTCAGTTTAAGAGTAATAAGAAGAAAAAATTGGGGTAAAAAAGGTACAAGAAGAAAAATCACAGGGCAAAGGAGAAGAGGAAGAGTAAATATTATGGGAGGGTTACGTTATCACGACAAAAAGAGAATTAATTTTGTGATAAAAAAGGGAAATGCAGATGTATTTTATGAGCAGCTTAAATCTTTGAACAACTTTCTCTTACAGGAATGGGTAGAGCAAGGTAATCTAATTGATAACTTCAATGATTGTTCGGCAAAAATAGTGATTATTCTAGACAATGCTAGCTTTCATAAAAGAAAAGATATTTTAGCTTATATCAAAGAGGAAATGCCAAATATTATCCTGGAATTTCTACCACCTTATAGCCCAGATTATAATTTAATAGAATTGGTTTGGCATTCAGCAAAAGAATATATAGCTCATAGATTGTTTGAGTCAGTATCACAGCTAGAAGATTTGTTAAATAAATTGTTAAATGAAGGAGGCCTTATTATTAAATGGGAGCGCAAGATTAAAAATAAAGGCAATGCCGTTTATTAAATTTAGATGCGTAGCAGCTTAACACCATAGTTCTGGTACTCCCAGGCAGGCATAAATGGGAAAACGATTTAAAGACTTACTGGTAACATCAATTTCCAGTGCCAAATCAGGCGGTGGGTCTTGTCTCAAATCCAGATTCAATCTACCCCGAATCGCAGCTTCATTCTGGAAATAGAAGCAGTTATCTGATTCTACCCCTGCCATTCGGCTTTCTCGCTTCCAGGTAGTCGAGCCATAACTTTCATAGTCTATAGCCAACTCTTCAGCGATATCTTGAACTGCAATACTAATTACCTCTTTGTAATATTCATGTTCAGGTAAATGTGTCATAATTTCTAAGGTAGTGCGATCGTAAGCTAACCTTGCTGCCCGATGCTCTCCCAAGTCTTTTAGAAGATTTTCAAACTGTTCCCAGCTAATGTCATAAAGCATTACTCGGTCGGCTCGATTCTTGGCGACTGTCATTGTTACGACCTCCAGAATGTTTTATTGTCCAAACTCAAGCCTAGCCTGTTCTACCAAATCAGCGGTAACAACCTCTTGGACTGCTTCACGAGCTAGTTGTTCAATTCTGGCTCTAGCTTGAGCGCGAACAAAAAAGGGAATATTTTGTAACTTTTCCTTTGCTTCATCTGTCCATCGCAAAGCATCAATAAAATTGGAATCGCTCATGGTATTAATTACCTTGGTAAGTTGCTCGATTTAATCAATAGATTATTAATTCTCCTACAAAAAAAGCCCTTGCTTTTATGCAAGAGCCTCTAAATAATTTAGTTGTCAGTGATGAAATAAATCTTACAACCTAGTCGAGGTCGTTCATAAACATCACTGGTTCAGTATCACGGTTAATTCCTTTCTCAAAACCACCAGCCGCAGCCCGTGCGCGACCAGCGTGCCACAAGTGACCAACTAGGAAGAAGAATCCTAGTACGAAGTGAGAAGTCGCCAACCAAGCGCGAGGAGATACGTAGTTGAAAGAGTTAATTTCAGTAGCCACACCACCCACGGAGTTCAAAGAACCTAGAGGAGCATGGGTCATGTATTCAGCAGCGCGACGAGCTTGCCAAGGCTGAATATCATTCTTGATTTTTTCCAAGTCAAGACCATTGGGACCACGTAGAGGCTCCAACCAAGGGCCACGGAAATCCCAGAAGCGCATGGTTTCACCACCGAAGATGATTTCACCAGTTGGAGAGCGCATCAGGTATTTACCTAGACCTGTAGGGCCTTGGGCAGAACCGACGTTAGCACCCAAGCGTTGGTCACGAATCAAGAAGGTCAAAGCCTGAGCTTGAGAAGCTTCTGGGCCAGTAGGGCCAAAGAATTCGCTTGGATAAACGGTGTTGTTAAACCAAACAAAGATGGAAGCAATGAAGCCCATCAGTGAAAGAGCGCCCAAGCTGTACGAAAGGTAAGCCTCACCAGACCAGATGGATGCACGACGTGACCAAGCAAAAGGCTTGGTGAAGATGTGCCAGATACCACCAGAAATTAAGATAAAGGCAATCCAGATGTGACCACCAACGACATCTTCCAAGTTATCAACGCTAACAATCCAGCCTTCACCACCAAAGGGAGACTTGATTACATAACCGAAGATAACTGCTGGGTTCAATGTTGGATTGGTAATAATCCGAACATCACCACCGCCTGGTGCCCAGGTGTCATACAATCCACCAAAGAACATTGCTTTTAGCACTAACAGCAATGCACCGAATCCCAAAATAATCAGGTGGAACCCGATGATATTGGTCATCTTGTTCTTGTCTTTCCAGTCGTAACCAAAGAAAGAAGAATATTCTTCTAAGGTTTCTGGGCCACGAACGGCATGATAGATACCGCCAAAGCCAAGGACGGCTGAGGAAATTAAGTGGAGTACGCCGACAACAAAGTAGGGGAAGGTATCGATGACTTCACCACCAGCACCAACACCCCAGCCCTGAGTGGCGAGGTGAGGTAACAAGATCAAGCCTTGTTCGTACATGGGCTTTTCAGGAATGAAGTGAGCGACTTCAAACAAAGTCATCGCTCCAGCCCAGAATACAATCAAACCAGCGTGGGCAACGTGGGCACCCAGTAGTTTACCAGATAAGTTAATTAAACGTGCGTTACCAGACCACCAAGCAAATCCAGTGGATTCTTGGTCGCGTCCAGCGCCGCCTAAGATATTTGGTCTATTAGAGAGCGTTACCACGTGGTAATACCTCCTCAGGGAATACAAATTGTTCGTGGGGTTGATCTTGAGGAGCCATCCAAGCGCGGATACCCTCGTTCAGCAAAATGTTTTTGGTATAGAAGGTTTCAAACTCCGGGTCTTCCGCCGCCCGTAATTCTTGGGAAACGAAATCATAAGCCCGCAGGTTGAGTGCTAAACCGACGATGCCGACAGCACTCATCCATAAACCGGTGACTGGCACGAACAACATAAAGAAGTGCAACCAGCGCTTGTTTGAGAAAGCAATACCGAAAATCTGTGACCAGAAACGGTTTGCTGTCACCATTGAGTAGGTTTCTTCTGATTGGGTGGGATTGAAGGCGCGGAAGGTGTTAGCACCATCGCCGTCTTCAAACAAGGTATTCTCAACTGTGGCACCATGAATGGCGCACAATAAAGCACCACCCAATACACCCGCAACTCCCATCATGTGGAAGGGGTTAAGTGTCCAGTTATGGAAGCCTTGCAGGAATAGCAGGAACCGGAAAATTGCTGCCACGCCAAAGCTGGGTGCGAAGAACCAGCTTGATTGTCCCAAGGGGTACATCAGGAATACACTGACGAATACCGCGATGGGAGCGGAGAAGGCGAGGGCGTTGTAAGGACGGATACCTACTAGACGTGCAATTTCAAATTGCCGCAACATGAAGCCAATCAAACCGAAGGCTCCGTGCAGGGCCACGAATGGCCACAAGCCACCCAATTGAAACCAACGGGTGAGGTTGCCTTGGGCTTCTGGCCCCCACAACAGCAATAGGGAATGTCCCATGCTGTCGGCGGGGGTGGATACTGCCACTGTCAGAAAGTTCGCTCCTTCTAGGTAGGAGGAGGCTAATCCGTGGGTGTACCAAGAGGTGACGAAGGTGGTGCCGGTCAGCCAACCGCCTAGTGCTAGGAAGGCGCAGGGGAATAATAATATCCCTGACCAACCTACGAATACGAAGCGATCGCGCTTGAGCCAGTCGTCAAGAACGTCAAACCACCCTCTACTGGGGGCACGTCCAACTGCGATGGTCATCGGACTAAAATCCTCTTTTTTTACTAAAATTGCAACGTTTCTAAGGCGGTACGGAGAGCAAGTGTAACCGACTGCCGTGAGGAATTAACGTTTTTTTTGACAATCTCAACTGCTTTTAAGCAACTGAGATTCTGAGAGCTTACTGACTAGTTAAGTCATTATTTCTCAGGGTTATGACATTACACGTACCATCGGCTAGTAATCTAGCTTGTGGTAACTTAATGATTCTTAACTTATCACACTACTCAGGGTTTTTGCCTGATACACAGAAGCAAATGAGCTATGAAACACGAACCTTATAAATAATATGAATATCAGAATTTTTACAATTTGACACAACTTTTCTCAGAAATCTAAAAAAAATTAATGCAAATGGACGTATGTAGGTAACTTTTTTCCAAGATGTCAAAAAGAGGCAGGGGGCAGGAGGCAGGAGGTAATACTGACTCCTGCACTGAAGCCTGTGACCGTACCGAACTTGGGTAAAAAACCCCGGCATCTGTCTACACGGCGCTTGCAATTGGGAGCCAGTCAGGTGGACGGGAAACCCTGCATAAATAAATACCCTAAAAAATTATATCGGTAGTATGGAACATACAGGGGCGTAATTCAATACAGTTTATATAAGCCCAAAACACTTGTAGAGACGCGATAAATCGCGTCTCTAAAAACCAAAATTGTTGCTAGTAGTCCTTAACCCAAGCGTATTGGGGCGTAGTTGAGTTTTTGTCAACGATGTTTGGTAAAATGCAGGTGGTAAAACTTAGACAAAGAAAAAAGAAGTTGGCATATCTTGACTAACTACAGATAGCCTAAGTGGTTTGTCCTGTAGTGCAAGTAAGCCAGCATCATCCAGGAAAGTAAAATTTGTAGAATACAGGGTAAAAAATTTATAGTCTGCGGTAGGGTTTCCGGGGACTTAAAACATAGCTCTCAGTGCCTCCTCAGCAATAGCTAGATGGGCACAGACAGCTACCACTCTATGCAAAAGCATTTAGTGGGTGAGTATGTAACAGCGAGTATCTCACGGGCAATGGTAGTTCAATGACGACATCAACAACGATTAACAAAGGCGATCGCCTCCTGCATCAAAATGTTCTCGGTTCTCGTCGGTTCAGCAACTACTGGTGGGCAACTATCGTTACCTTGGGAGCAAGTGGCTTTCTCTTGGCTGGAATATCCAGTTATTTAAAAGTTAATTTACTTGTAGTTTCCGATCCAACCCAACTGGTATTTGTCCCTCAAGGATTGGTAATGGGGTTATATGGGGCTGCTGGCTTGCTATTAGCCACGTACCTGTGGCTAGTGATTTTATTGGACGTTGGAGGCGGTTACAACGAATTTAATCACGAAACTGGCGCAATCAAAATCTTCCGTTGGGGGTTTCCTGGCAAAAACCGCCGAATTGAAATTGATAGCCGCATAGAAGATGTACAATCTGTGATCATAGACGTGAAAGAAGGTCTTAATCCCCGTCGTGCCCTCTATCTACGCATTAAGGGGCGGCGAGATATACCCTTAACACGGGTTGGACAACCTTTATCTTTAACAGAGTTAGAAACAGAAGGCGCACAATTAGCCCGCTTTTTGGGAGTGTCGTTAGAAGGATTGTAAAGGATTGGGGACTGGGGACTAGGGATTGGGAGGTGTGGGGGGTGTGGTGAGGAGAGGGAAGCAAAATTCTCATCTCCCCACACTCTCTCATGCTCTAGTCCCCAGTACCTAATCCCCAGTCCCTAATCCCCAATGCCCCTTAAAACGATAAGATACTCTGGTTAAATCGGTAACAGGCAATGCGGTTAAAAATTTCACAATTTTTGCTTTCTTTTGTGCTTATCAGTGCCTTGATGTTGGGGGGATGTTCAACACAGCAAGTCGCTTCTAATGCTTCTTCTCCAAGCTCGACAGCTACCTCGAACACAAATGAGGCAAGCACCAAGACAACTACTGAAGCAACTTCTGTATCTCAAACTAGTAGTGAGAATATTCCTGGACTGGCAGATTTACCAAGACTGGAAGGTAAGGCAACTGTGGTAATCACGGTTAAAGGCTCGCCGATTACGATTGAAGTAGACGGCATTAATGCCCCTATTACAGCTGGCAATTTCGTAGATTTAGTGCAAAAGGGTGTGTACAACGGTTTAGCTTTCCATCGAGTTGTACGCGAACCCCAACCGTTTGTAGTTCAAGGGGGCGATCCTCAAAGCAAAGACCCGAAAGTTCCAGCAGATAGCCTGGGAACTGGTAGTTATATTGACCCAAAAACGGGAAATGCTCGTTATATACCTTTAGAAGTTAAGCCAAAAGGTTCAAATACTCCGATTTACAATAAACCATTTGATGCTAGTGCCCAGCCTGTCGTATTACCACATAAGCAGGGTGCAGTAGCAATGGCGCGATCGCAATCACCAGACTCCGCTTCTGCCCAGTTTTACTTTGCTTTAGCAGATTTGGCGTTCTTAGATGGTAACTACGCGGTGTTTGGCAATGTCACGCAAGGCTTTGATGTCGTGAACAAAATTCAGCAAGGCGATCGCATTGAATCCGCTAAAGTCACCCAAGGTGCTGAAAATCTGAAAACGCCAGGGAAGTAGAGGAAGAGGGCAGGGAGCAGGGAGAGAATAATTACTAACTTCTAACTCCTAACTTCTAAATTGGTAAAGGTTGTTTTCACTGGTATTGGTCTAGTTTCCGCTTTGGGTGGAAGCTTAGAGGATAGTTGGCGAAATTTAATCGCGGGTAAATCTGGAATTCGGTTACACCAACCATTTCCAGAACTTAGACCACTTCCTCTAGGTTTGATTGGTCAACAACCATCTGAGTTGACAGCATTAACTCAGATGGTTGTTGCTTCTGCTTTGCAAGACGCTGGGTTGGTTGCACATGCAGCTGATTGTGCTGTAGTCATTGGATCGAGTCGCTCTTATCAAGCTTCTTGGGAGAAGTTGGCACGGCAAATGTATAGTGAGGCAGAAAATTTTCCCGTGTCGTCTTTTGGAAATTGGCTAGATACATTACCTCATATAAATGCGATCGCAGCTGCAAGGCAAATCGGTGCATCGGGGATAGTTTTAGCACCAATGGCAGCTTGTGCGACTGGAATTTGGTCTATTGCCCAAGCAGCTATGCTTATCCAAACTGGGCAATGTCAACAAGCGATCGCAGGTGCAGTGGAAGCGCCAATTACACCCTTAACTTTAGCTGGGTTTCAACAAATGGGTGCTTTGGCGAAAACTGGGGCTTATCCCTTTGATTTGCATCGGGAAGGCTTAGTGTTGGGTGAAGGCGCAGCTGTGTTTGTCTTAGAATCAGCAGAGTTTGCCAAACAGCGTCAAGCAAAAGTGTATGGTGAAATTCTTGGTTTTGGCTTAACCAACGATGCATATCATAGTAATTCACCAGAACCTCAAGGAAAAAGTGCGATCGCAGCTATCAAACAATGTTTAGAACGTAGTTGTCTATCACCAAGCGATATCGATTATATTCATGCTCATGGCACAGCTACGCAGCTAAATGACCAAATGGAGAGTATGGTAATCCAGCGTATGTTTCCCCAAGGCGTGGCAGTTAGTTCCACCAAGGGAAGCACAGGTCATACATTAGGAGCATCTGGAGCTTTAGGTGTAGCTTTTTCTCTCATGGCATTAAAGCATCAAATACTACCACCTTCTGTAGGCTCGAAACAGCCAGAGTTTGATTTAGATATTGTTACAGCCGCACGTCTAAGTAAAATTCAGCAGGTATTATGTTTGAGTTTTGGCTTCGGGGGGCAGAATGCCGCGATCGCCTTAGCAAGGTGAAAATTTTTGGGTTTAACTATCTTACCGACATAATATATAAATTTTGATTAAGTTGACACCAATTAAATTTGTGTCAACTTAAGCTAAAACTCCTTTAAAACCTCGTTTCCAGGCTCCGGCTGGAAATGCTGCTCCTGGTGGCTCTGCCGCCAGCAAGAGAGGCGGAGCCTCTAGGACGGCATTCCCAGTCGGAGACTGGGAATGAGGCAATCTAAAAGCTAGTTCTAGACTTGCTTTCACGTTAAGTTGACACCAATGCACAAATTTGAGCCCCTACAAACGGTGATTTTTGAATATTTTTCACATACCAAAATATAAAATATAAAACTGTAACAAAAACTACAAAAATCTTGTTTTTCTCAAAAAAAGGGATAAGCTTAAGTACAGATGATATCCGGTTCGTAAAGATACCGTGATTAGGAGAAAATTTATGATTTCAAAATCCTCGCTGCTGGCGGAAACTGCTTCTCCGGCGCATATATGCCCATTTGACCAAGCCTGTAGCTACTTAGAAGCGGCAGCTAAAGAATTAAATTTAAATCAGGGTTTACTAGAAATTCTCAGCCACCCACGTAAAGTTGTCACAGTTTCCATACCTGTGAAACTAGATGATGGGGAAATACAAGTTCTCGCTGGACATCGGGTACAGCACTCTGATGTTTTAGGCCCATACAAGGGTGGAATTCGTTTCCATCCGGCTGTGACATTGCGCGAAGTATCCGCTCTAGCAATGCTGATGACCTGGAAATGTGCCTTGTTAGGTATTCCTTATGGTGGTGGTAAGGGTGGCATTGCTATAGATCCCAAACACTATAGCGTTGGCGAATTAGAAAGAATTAGCCGTCGTTATATCAGCGAGTTGATAAAAGATATTGGGCCTTCCGTAGATATTCCTGCGCCAGATATGGGTACTTCTGCCCGTGAAATGGCTTGGATGATGGACACTTACTCTGTAAATGTTGGTCATGCTGTACCAGGAGTTGTAACTGGGAAACCCCTTTCGATTGGTGGTTCTCTGGGAAGAGAAATGGCAACCGGACGTGGCACGATGATTATTGTCCGTGAGGCGTTAGCAGATCGAGGTAAATCCTTGGTAGGAGTGCGAGTAGCGATTCAGGGTTTCGGTAACGTCGGTTGTGCCGCAGCAGAATTACTATATGAAGCAGGCGCGAAAATTATCGCCGTTTCAACTGGCGCTGGGGGAATATTCTCTGAAGTTGGTCTTGATATTCCCAAGTTAAAAGTCTACGCCGCTGAAAATCGCAAGAGTATTGCGGGTTTCCCGCAATCTGTACCAATTAGCAATGCAGATTTATTAACTTTACCCTGTGATGTCTTAATACCAGCGGCTTTAGAAAACCAAATCACTGAAGAAAACGTTAATCAGGTACAGGCGCAAATTGTCGCAGAAGCAGCTAACGGCCCGGTTACTCTTGAGGCTAACTTGGCATTAGAGGCGCGGGGTGTGACAGTGCTACCGGATATTTTGGCGAATGCTGGCGGTGTAGTCGTGAGTTATTTAGAGTGGGTACAGGGTCTTTCTTATGTATTTTGGGATGAGGAGCGTGTCAACCGCGAAATGGAGCATTTGATGGTACAAGCCTACCGTAAGGTGATTCATCAGTCGGAGGTGCGCCAAATTTCCTTGAGGTTAGCAGCTTACACTTTAGGGGTGGGTAGAGTGGCTCAGGCGCTAACTGACAGGGGTCTTTATCCTTAATTGTTGATAGCGACAATTGAATTTATGAGGGAGAATAAATCATCAGTGGGCAAAAGTTTAGGCGATCGCTCACTGATGATTTCTCTATTACAGCAGTTTTCATGTATTTGAACTACATCTGTCGTAAGGGCACAGCATTGCTCATTGGTGTCAACATAACGTGAAACGGGCGGTTAGAAACCGCGTCTACACAAACAAAAGCTACCGATCCTGGGTTTCAAAGCCTGAATTTGAATTTAGTCCGCAAAGGCGGACTTCGCCTGTGTAGCCGCGTTCACGCAGTGTGCCGCAGGCAATTCTATTCGCTTAAATTTGTTGTAAAAGCCAATACGATCAAAAATTAACCAGGATTTTTATAAGATATCTATAAATATGAATATGTGGCTAGTAGTAGCTTTTATCTGTTTTGGTTGGATATTGTCTTTATGTTTGCATGAGTTTGGTCATGCAATAGCAGCATATTGGGGTGGTGATACTTCTGTCAAAGATAAGGGGTATTTGACATTGAACCCACTCAAATATACCGAACCGAGTTTGAGTTTGATGATGCCGTTATTTTTTCTCCTCATTGGCGGTATTGCTCTACCTGGGGGAGCAGTTTATATTAATCACAGTCGATTACGCGATCGCAAATGGAAAAGTGCGGTTTCGGCTGCTGGCCCAATTGCCAATTTGATTCTAGCTTACCTGCTATCACTGCCTTTTCAATTGGGTTGGGATTCTTTAGCTATCGAAAATCCAAATTCAGTTTTATTTGCTTTGATTACTGCCCTAACTTATATAATTTCCCTAAATATCTATGTCGTTTTGATTAATTTATTACCTATTCCTGGCCTAGATGGTTATGGAATTATCGAACCGTGGCTGCCAAAAGCAATTCAACAGCAAATCAATCAGGTTGCTAAATATGGAATTTGGATATTGATTGGTTTGTTATGGTTTGCCAGACCTTTTAACCAGTTTTTATGGAATTTCACTCATACAATTAGCGAATATCTTCATCTCCCAGAAAATTTAACTGTTTTTGCGAATGCAATATTTAGAGAGAATTCGCGGTATTTAGTTATTGGATTAGTTTTAGTTTTATGGATATTTAGAGATCAAAACCAAGAGTTACAGAGACAAGGTGATAAATTAGTCTCATCGCGACAATATGAGCAGGCGATCGCTTGCTATGACAAAATAATTAAAAATAAACCCAAAAATGCTGATGCTTGGTATTGGCGAGGCTACGCGCTTTATTCTTTAAACAAACATGATGAAGCGATCGCCTCCTACGATCGAGTAATTAAGATTCAACCAAACTACGTTAATGCTTGGTATTCACGGGGTTATTCCCTTTATTTTTTGCAAAGATATGCAGAAGCAGTTGATTCATATCAAAAAGCTTTGGAAATCAAATCTGATGATTCAAAAACTTGGTACTATCAGGGCATTGCTCTTACAGATTTAGGACGCGATGAAGAAGCTTTAGCAGCATATAAACAAGCGATTGCCATTCAGTTAGATTTTTATCAAGCTTGGTATAAACAAGGCGAAACCTTGGCAAAATTACAGCGTTATGAAGAAGCGATCGCAGCCTACGATAAAGTAATAGAAATTAGACCAGAAGATAGCAATACTTGGTGGTTACGAGGACAAGCTTTAGCAGCACAGAAAAATTATCAAGCAGCCTTAGACTCATACAATCAAGCAATTACAATCTATTCTGACTTTTATGGTTTCTGGCTGGATCGTGGCAATGTCCTATATTATTTACAACAATATGAAGAGGCGATCGCCTCTTACGAAAAAGTTATTGAATTAAAGTCAGATAACATCAATGCTTGGAATAACAAAGGTGGCAGTTTGATAAAATTGCAACGTTATGAAGAGGCATTGATTGTCTACGATCTAGCAATTGAAATTAAATCTGACAATGCTGATTGCTGGTATAACAAAGCCTGTTGTTACGCACTACAAAACAACGTCACTCTAGCAATAGAAAACCTACAACAATCAATCAAACTTGAAGCAAATAGATTGGAAAATGCTAAAACCGATCCTGATTTTGATACGATTAGAGAATATGAGAGATTCCAAATTTTAATTGACGAATATAGTTAAGCTGTTGCGCCTTTAATTTGCACTAATATTTTCCAATATGATTGTGGGGTGGGCAAGATGCCATTTAAATACTTCTCAGTTAAGGGGAAAGGGGGAAAGAGAAAAGGGAAAGAAAAAACCTTTAACCCAAACCTAGTACCTTTTACCCCAAACCCGATTCCGAGTTAAAAATGCAAAACCCGAGAAGTATTGGATGCCATTTCAATTTCTAATTCTTGTACTTTATTCTATAATTGCCACCTCTTGCTTTTGTCTAGCTTGCAAACTTTGAGTTACTAAATTGTAGATTGAAGTTAGCTTCAGCCTTGTAAATATCTCAAGTTTGTATAGTTGTGGTAGAAGTGCGATCGCACTTCTACCCTTTTAGTATTTAAGCATTTGTACCCAGAATAGAAGAGTCATAGTGCTGTAACAAATCTTCTGGATCGTTGTAAATTGCGATCGCTCCCGACAGTTGTTCATCGCTAAAGCCACCGCAGCGCAAACCAATCACAGCTACCCCTGCTTTGCCGGCAGACTCAATATCGTAAGGCGAATCTCCTAGCATCACTACTTTATCCGGTGTCATTTGTCCTTTATTCAAGGCAGCTTCTACAATGTCAGGAGCAGGTTTAGATGCTTCAGCATCATCGGATGTAGTTACTTCCGTGAGCAAATCATCTACTTGGGCAATTTTGAGCATGATATCGAGTTCTTGAGAACTGGCTGAACTAGCGACAACCAGATGCAATCCCGATTCCTGCATCTTTAATATTAATTTTCTGCTTCCATTAGCAGCAGTGATTTGTGGTATATATTTGTCAAGTAATAGTTTTTTGCGTATTTGAGCGATCGCTTTGCCAGTTCCTTCTTCACCATTTAATTCTGGCACTACTTTGGGAATCAGTTGATCTCCACCCATGCCCATAAGTGGTCTAATTGTTTCAAATGGCACTTGCAAGTCATAAGCTGCAAATGCCTCTACCCAGGTATTTGCATGAGCATCATTACTTAAAACTAGTGTTCCATCAATATCTAAAATCACCCCTTCTAATGCCATGAAAAACCTCGGCTGACGTTTTGTTTCATAGCTGATGATGGCATGGCAAATAATTTACTTCATCGTCCTAACAGAAGAGAAGGGGGTTAGAGAAAAGATTGGTTCCAATACGCTTCGGTTAAGGTTTTTTGATGAAAATTATAGATCGCAAGGACGAGATAAATCGCCGTCAAGAGGAAAGACCGATTATTGTAGAGACGGCGATTTATCGCAATACTACTCGGGTTTTGCATTTTTAACTCGGAATTTGATTTGGGGAAAAGGTTAAAGGGTAAGGGTTAAAGGTTTTTTCTTTCCCTTTCCCCCGCCCCTTCCCCTTTTCCCCAAAACCCGACAAGTATTGCTGTGAGTTTTTGCGATTGCTTCTTCGTTCCTCCTCTCTACGAGACGCTGTTCGCGAACGCTGCGAACAGGCTGACAGAGCGATCGCACAATCCTATTGCTAGATGACGAAACCAAGTACTAGGGGGAATTTTAAGACTTGTGTGTACACCGTAGCCTTTATAAGGCGAGGGTTAGAGTGGGGTAAAAATATTTGAACATCAATCAGGACTTTTCAAACATCCTCTAATAAGTCGGGTATCTACTGATTCACCACTGATTTAAGATTGCTATATTTCATAACCGTTTATCTTATATCCAATACCATAAAAGTACACCAATCTAATTATTCTTTTGTCAATAGTAATTATTAGAATTCTCAATAGTACTAAATGTTAATTCTTTGCAAAAATAGTATTTACTATAATTTAATACGTGCGATATAACCTGATGCTTTGATAAGTCAAATCAAGAATAAACTTTCTGATTTGCAAATTTTAAAGTTAACAAGACTATCTTGCTAACTTTAAAATCACTTATCAATACCATTTAAATATCGCAATTAAGTTTGTCACCATTTAATATATAGATTGGGAGTTGTCATGGCAAAATATCTATTAGCTTCTGCTGGGGGAGTGTGCTTTTTATGGTTAATTGCTGGTTTATCACCAGTACAAGCCCTGCCTAATTTAGAGATTGAAAATAAAAATCTAACAATTTATCAAGATGTTGAAAGCCATGAAAAAGTTTATTTAAACAAAAGCAATTTAGCCAATACTATTTCTGATGAATTACCGATATCTAATGAAAGCCAAAAAAAATTAGAGGTGGATTCTGCTAATAATTCTTTGCAGGCAATCACACCGCAATCTGCAAATTCATCTCAACCATCAGACAAACTTGCACAAGTAACATCCGTATCCCAATTGTCTGATGTACAGCCGACAGATTGGGCTTTTCAAGCACTCCAATCTTTAGTTGAGCGCTATGGTTGTATCGCAGGTTATCCCAATCAAACCTATCGCGGTAATCGGGCGATGACTCGCTATGAATTTGCTGCTGGCTTAAATGCTTGTTTAGACCGAATCAACGAACTGATTGCGACTGCAACTGGTGATTTGGTCAAGAAAGAAGATTTAGCCACGTTGCAGAAACTACAAGAACAATTTGCAGCGGAATTGGCAACATTGCGAGGTCGAGTAGATGCTGTAGAAGCTCGCACAGCAAAACTAGAAGCAAATCAGTTTTCTACTACTACAAAACTTAATGGTGAGGCAATTATTGCTGGGATTGGTGCTACTGGCGGCGCTCCCAATAACAGCGACTCGAACATCATCTTAGTCAATAGAGTGCGGTTAAATCTCACCACTAGCTTTACTGGTAAAGATTCATTAATTACTGGATTGCAAGCCTATAACTTTTTGGGTGGAGCCGATGGACAGGGTAGCTTACAACAAAGTTTAGGATTAGCTTCGCCGCTTTTAAGTGCAAGTAGCGCTCGTACCAGTTTTGAGCCGCAATTTCCGGGGATAAATGTCAATACTTTGTCGGGTGTTGGCGCAAACAGTGTTCAGCTTTACAAATTGCTGTATATTTTTCCCGTCGCTAATAAATTAACCTTGTTTGCGGGAACTGCGGCGGAAACATCAGATGCTTTCCCAGCAATTACGCCTTTTTATGGTGAAGGACAAGAATCAATTTCTCGTTTTGGCAACTTGAATCCTGTGCTACGGGTTTCTGGTGGAACTTCGGGTACTGGTTTAGCATCGGCGGCGGGATTTATTTTTAATATTTCGCCAAATTTGGATTTAAGAGCTTTATACGGCAGCGTAAATGCCAATTTACCCGAAAAAGCTGCTAGTGAGGCAGTACCAGGAGTTTCTACTACACCTTTGGGAGCAGGTTTATTTAGTGGTAGTAGTATTATTGCCACACAGTTAACCTTCAAGCCAAGTCCCGCTCTGGATATTGGTTTAAACTATGCCCACAGTTATCACGAAATCAATATTTTGGCTACAGGATTAGTTAGTAGTGATATCGGTGCTTTAGCAGGGGTTGCAACTGGAACACCGCTCACACTCAACTCTGTTGGCGGTACGGTAACATGGCGATTATCTCCCAAGATAGCCTTATCTGGTTACGGTGCAGCAATATTTGTTGATGCTGCTTCAAATAGCGTGAATGCTTCCACCACCTTTACAAGTTGGATGGCGGGAGTTCACTTCAGAGATTTATTCAAGTCAGGAAACACTGCTGGGATTCTTTTTGGTCAACCCCTTTACCGTACTGATGCTAGTGGTTCGGCTCAACTTGGTGAAAATCGGGCTACTCCTTACCATTTAGAAGGGTATTATCGCATGAAAGTCAACGATAATATCAGCATTACTCCTGGTGCTTTTATTCTGTTTAACCCAGAAGGTGACAGCAGAAACGAAACAACAACTGTAGGTGTACTTCGTACTACTTTTACGTTTTAACATGAGTAGCAAAGTAGTACAAACTTACCGAAGAAGAATTCAGAATTCAGGAGTCAGAATCCAGAATGGATTCTGTGCGACTGGATGGAGAATCGAGGTTTAAAGCCCCCGATTTTAAGACGCTCGCGGACTTGCTTTCCGCGTCGCTATCGTGGAGGAGAAAAAATTCTGGCGTTGCTGAAACCCCTGACTTGACTGCTGGGGTATTCTGAATTCTGTTAGCGCAGCGGGGCGTAGCCCATTCTGTCTTCTGACTCCTTCTCATCTTTTTTGGTTGTGTTTTAATACTTTTTAAATCTGTAAAAAGTTAGCGATCGCTTGTGGTAATGGCAGAATGATTACAATCAACAAAGCCATTGCCAGTAATCCCCAAACGTCACGTTGGTTATCCAATTCAGTCACATCATTTAGCGCCGGTTCGTCAATCAACGGCATAAATAATAAGATAATCGCCCACACCAAAAATTCTTCTCGTACTAAAGCCAGTAATAGCAACAACATCCGAGCAATTTGACCAATTACCAGAGCAGTTCTTTGTCCAAACATCGCATGGACAATATGACCGCCATCTAGTTGTCCCACAGGCATTAAATTTAACGCTGTGACAATTAGTCCCAGAAAACCTGCGACTGCAACTGGATGCAGGTCAAGGGCTGATTTTGCTGTTAACTGACTTCCCAAAGCTAGCTTCGAGAGTATCGCCAGTAAAATTGAATATTTGGGATTGAGGGCATCAGGATTTAAAAGTCGGGTTTTTTCATTCAGAGAAACTATATCAGAATGAGCCAAGCCCCATATTAGTAATGGCAAGGTAACAATAAAACCTGCAAATGGCCCAGCAATACTAATATCAAATAAAGCTTTGCGGTTGGGAATGGGACTACGCATCTGAATAAATGCACCAAAAGTTCCCAAGAAGAAAGGCACGGGAATAAAGTAAGGCAAGGTCGAGCGAATCTTGTAAAATCTCGCTGTCAAATAATGCCCAAGTTCATGAATGCCCAAAATAGTCATCAATCCTAAAGCATAAGGTAATCCCTTGAATAGGACATTTGGGTTAGATAGAACTGTGAATAGAGAGCCAATATTCCATATAGGCGGCAGAGTAACACCAGCAATTTCCACACCGACCAAGGTAGTAGTTAGTAAAGTAGCTACGAGTAGTAGAAGTGCTAATCCTGGTCGACTTAAGCGTTCTTGGTCGCGTCGTGGTGTATTTCTTTCTTTAGCAGCTTGAACGTTAGGAACCAGCACAAAGAAAGGTTTATCATTTAGACCTTCTTGAAAGATCAGCAAGAAGCGATCGCCAAATTGTGCTTCAATATTAGTCTTAATCTGCTGGTAAGCATTGCTGGCTTTAGTTCGCAACTGACCACGACAAATTACAGATTGGGGTCGATACTCAATATTTTGAACGTAGTATACAGACCAAGGAAAACAATTTCGTAGTAGGGTTTCTTCTATTGGTTCAATGGGACGCACTATTGGTTCTGGGGTAGGCTGGATAGTCGGCTGCGATTCAGAGGCTTGGGGTTGGGCTTCGGTTTGTGTATCTCTTGGTACTTGACGCCCCCATTGAAACAACATCCAGTACAACACTGTGCAAACAAATATTGACCAGATGATCAGCCCTGGCGGTGGCGGTTGTTTTGCACCGTAGAACAGTGTCCATCCACTCAACAGAAATGCTGGTGTCATTAAAACCAGCCACAACAACCATACTGGTGTTCGGGTGATGTGAGCGACGCTGTGCTGCACCATTAGATAAGTAGCTAGCCCCAGCAGGAGGATAAACAGAAACCAAAATGCCATATTATCTTCAGTAATTTTGACAAAACGCCCCACCAGTAGCTTCAGCACCATAGCATTAACTACAAGGCAGACCTCAAATCCCAATTTTTTTCATAAAGGTTAACAGGGGATTGGGTATTGGGTATTGGGGATTGGGGGGGTGTGGGAGGTGTTGGAGGAGAGGGAAGCAAAATTCTCATCTCCCCACACTCCCTCATCTCCCCAGTCCCCAATCCCCAGTTCAATCTTGAGAATTGCCACACTGTAACCAGATTGTCTACTTTGATTATGTGCCCTTTACCTCAACAACCAAGTCATACAACTAAGCCACCACGGGCTGTCTTCCTTGACGGAGTTCCTAGCGGAAGTTCTCTGCAATCGGACTTCGCACAAGAGAGCATTTTTGCTTTTCCACCCAATCGGGACACATTAGGAGGAACCTCTTATCTTATTGTAAGAAATGAAGGCAATATCCTCATAGATTGCCCTGCCCTAGAGCAAACAAATCAAGATTTTTTGCAAACTCATGGAGGCGTGCGTTGGTTATTTCTTACCCATCGAGGCGCGATTGGCAAGACTGCTGAATTTCAGCAAACCTTTGGCTGCGAGGTGCTGATTCAAGAGCAAGAAGCTTATTTATTACCAGGCTTAACAGTAACTACCTTTAGGCAAGAATTTACTCTTGATGCAGCAACACAAGTGATTTGGACACCAGGTCACTCTCCTGGTTCATCTTGTCTTTACTATAGTGAACTTGGAGGTATATTGTTTTCTGGTCGCCACTTAGTTCCTAACCAGCAAGGTGAACCAGTACCATTACGGACAGCTAAGACCTTTCACTGGCCAAGACAAATTCAAAGTCTTCAATTATTGTTAAAAAGTTTTACACCAGAAACTCTACGGTACATTTGTCCTGGAGCTAATACAGGCTTTCTCAGAGGCAAGCGATTCATCGATCAAGCTTATCAACGCCTCGCGTCTTTAGATTTATCAACTTTGCTGCGACAGACTCTTTAGAAGCACGATTAAGAAGTAAAAAGTAAAAAGATAATCTCCCTAAATTTATTTATGGGGATTTAATAAGGACATATTATTTCTCTCTACGAGACGCCAAAGGCGAACGTGCTATGCATCTCGAAATAAATGTTTTTATTTAGTTACATAAATAAATTTAGTTGCTCTGTAACCATTTTTTCTTATTCTTTCTTTTGCCTTTTAACTCTTTAGTTTGCCTTGTTCGGTCACTTTGTTCTCTTGCTCATACCCAATCCCCAGTCCCTAATCCCTAATCCCCAATCCTCTAACATTTGTTAACTAATATATTGTCATGGGAATTATAACGTTAGCATACAGAAATTTTCGTAAAAGTTATGAGCGCAAAAGTTGATGGAACTTTAAAGATCGCTGGGTATCAAACTATAGAAGAACTTTATTCAGGTTCTCGTACTCAAGTGTATCGGGCAATTCGAGAATGCGATCGCCTACCAGTTGTCATCAAGCTCTTAAAACGAGAATACCCCACTTTTAGCGAATTAGTACAGTTTCGCAACCAATATGCGATTGCTAAAAATCTAGATATTGCCAACATTATCAAACCCTACAGCCTGGAAGCCTATCACAATGGCTATGCCCTAGTGATGGAGGACTTTGGTGGCATTAGCTTACGGCAATTTACTCAAGGAAAAACACTGACATTAGAGCAATTTTTACCCATTGCTCTGCAACTGCTAGACACCTTACACCAGTTACATCAACAGCGCGTCATTCACAAAGATATTAAACCAGCCAACATCTTGATTCACCCTCATACGAAACAAATCAAGCTGATTGACTTCAGTATTGCCTCACTCTTACCACGAGAAACTCAGGAGATCCAAAGTCCTAACGGGTTGGAGGGAACGCTAGCGTATCTGTCGCCAGAACAAACTGGAAGGATGAATAGGGGTATTGACTACCGCAGCGACTTTTATTCATTAGGCGTGACTTTCTTTGAACTACTGAGCGGAAAATTGCCCTTTGAATCCCATGAGCCGATGGAGTTGGTGCATTGCCACATTGCGAAACTTCCACCCATTGTCTGCGATTTCAAACCCGATTTGCCCTTGATGCTGGGTGAGATTATCCGCAAACTGATGGCGAAGAATGCCGAAGACCGCTATCAGAGTGCTATGGGACTTAAACATGACCTTGTTACCTGCTTAGAACAGTGGCGAGAAACAGGTAAGCACACTTGGTTTGAGTTGGGACAGCGAGATATTAGCGATCGCTTTCTCATTCCCGAAAAACTTTACGGACGCGAAGCGGAAGTACAGACGTTACTGGAAGCATTTGGCCATGTTGCCAATGGTGGCTCCCAACTGATGTTGGTGGCAGGTTTCTCTGGCATTGGCAAAACCGCAGTCATCAATGAAGTGCATAAACCGATTGTGCGCTGGAACGGCTACTTCATCAAGGGCAAATACGACCAATTCAACCGCAACATTCCTCTGTCTGCTTTTGTCCAAGCCTTTCGTGATTTGATGGGACAGTTGCTTAGTGAAAGCGATCGCCAACTAGAGCAATGGCAGAGTAAGATTTTAGCCGCAGTTGGAGATAATGGGCAAATCCTGATCGAGGTGATTCCAGAACTGGAGCAGATTATCGGTAAACAGCCTGCGATCGCAGAATTATCGGGTAGTGCGGCACAGAACCGTTTCAATCTGCTGTTTCAAAAGTTTATCCAAGTTTTTACGACACCAGAGCATCCGTTGGTGATGTTTCTCGATGATTTACAGTGGGCAGATTCGGCATCGCTTAATTTGCTGAAGCTGTTGATGACTCAGAGTAATTGCGGCTATCTATTGATTATTGGTGCGTACCGCGATAACGAAGTATTTGCAGCTCATCCACTTATATTAACCCTAGATGAAATTGAAAAGGCATCTTCCCACATCAAGACTCTGACTCTAGCTCCCTTGAGTCAAGCAGATGTGAACCACTTAATCGGCGATTCCCTCAGTTGTACAACAGTCCAAGCATTGCCGTTAACAGAGTTGGTTTATCAAAAAGCTAAAGGTAATCCCTTTTTCACGACTCAGTTTTTGAAAGCGCTACATGAGGATAGGCTGATTACCTTTGATTGGGAGGCAGGTTTTTGGCGGTGTGATGTGACACAAGTACGAGCGATCGCTATCACCGATGATGTGGTGGAATTTATGGCCCAACAGCTTCAGAAATTGCCCGATATCACTCAAGATGTTTTAAAACTGGCAGCTTGTATCGGCAATCAGTTTGATTTGGCGACGTTAGCGATCGTTTCTGAAAAGTCACAGACGGAAACTGCTTCGGACTTGTGGAAAGCATTGCAAGAAGGATTTATCATTCCTAATAATGAAGTTTATAAGTTTTATCAGGATTCCTCATTGGTGATTGGTCATTTGCAAATGACAAATGACAAAGGACAAATAACGGTTTACAAATTTTCGCACGATCGCGTCCAACAAGCTGCTTATTCTCTCATCCCAGAGGAGCAAAAACGGGCAACTCATCTCAAAATTGGGCAACTGTTGTTGCAGAAGACTTCGCTTAACGAGCAGGGCGAAAAATTGTTTGATATCGTCAATCATCTCAATGTCGGGCAATCTCTGATTACTCAACCATCTCAACGCCATGAACTCGCCGAGTTAAATCTTGCTGCCGGACGCAAAGCCAGAGCAGCAACAGCTTACAGTGCTGCGATCACCTATTTTCTTGCGGGCATTGACCTGCTTCTGGGCGATCGCTGGCAACATCAATATCAGCTCTGTCTCGCCCTCTATGAAGGCGCAATAGAGGCAGCTTACCTCAATACCGATTTTGAACAGATGGAAGAGTTAGCAGCAACGGTGCTAACTCATACTCATTCCTGGCTTGATCGGGTGACTACATATCAGGCTAAAATCCAAGCCTGCATCGCCCAAAATCAACATCTAGAAGCTTTGCGGCTGGCGCGAGAAGTGCTAAATCAACTGGGAGTGCATCTGCTAGAAGAACCTACCCAGGTAGAAATTAAGCAGGGGCTTCAGCACACCCAAACACTTCTGGCCCAGCGATCGATTGAATCATTGCTGGAATTACCCGAAATGACTGCACCGGAGCAAAAAGCAGCAATGATTATTATATCCAACATCATGTCTGTTGCTTATCAAGTTGCTCCAAACCTGTTGCCTTTGCTCACCTTTGTTCAAGTTGATTTATCCGTGCAATACGGGAATACAACGGAGTCAACCTATGGTTATGTCCAGTATGGGGTAATGTTGGTTGCTATTTTGAAAGATATTGATGCAGGCTATCGCTTTGGGCAATTAGGGATGAAGCTGTTGCAGCGCATTGATGCCCGCAAGCTCGCTGCTAAAACCATTTTTGGATTCAACACCTGCCTCGCACATTGGCGAGAACCCGCGAAAGACACGCTAACCGGGTATCTGCAAGCTTACACCAGTGGACTAGAAACAGGCGATCTTGAGTATGTTGCCCTCAGCCTCTTAGGCTACAGCTACACCGCTTATTTCTGTGGGCAGGAACTTTCTACTCTCAAACAGACGATGGATGAACACCGCAAAGTCATCCAGCAACTCCGTCAGAATGGCTATTTTCGCATTCAAAGTATTTACTATCAAGCGGTACTCAATTTGCTGGAACCTACGGGTGAACCAGATCGATTGTGTAGCCAAGACTATGATGAGGATGAGATGATTCAGCTTCATCTCCAAGGCAATCAATTGATTGCCCTCTATCAACTTTATTTCAATAAACTGCTCCTTTCCTATCTGTTCCATCGCTATGAACAAGCGCTCTTAAATGCCCGTTTGACAGAACAGTATTCGGGCGCAGCAGCAGGACTGATGCATGTTCCGCTCTTCTCCTTCTACGATGCGCTGGTGCAATTAGCGATTTATCCAACTGCTAGTCACACAGAGCAAGCAGCTATTCTAGATCAGGTTTCTGCACATCAGGAGAAACTTCAGGAGTGGGCATTTCATGCACCCAGCAATCAGGCTCACCATTGGGCACTAGTTGCCGCAGAACGGTGTCGAGTTCTAGGTGAAAAAGTCAACGCAACAGATTTGTACGATCGCGCCATCACCGCAGCCAAAGAAAACGGTTATATCCAAGAAGAAGCATTGGCGAACGAACTAGCCGCCAAATTTTACCTCGATTGGGGCAAACAGCGTATAGCTGGGGAATACCTGACCCAATCTTACTACGGCTATGCTCGTTGGGGTGCTAAAGCCAAAGTCGCCGACTTGGAACGACGCTATCCCCAACTTCTTGCCCCCATCCTTGAACAAACTCGTGCTCCTTTCTCAACTAACGAAACTATCTTTACCTTGGGGAGTGTCACCTCCACTTGTTCCGCCACCTCCAGCAGTAGCAGCGTCTCTGTTGCTTTAGATTTAGCCGCCATTCTCAAAGCTTACCAAACCCTTTCTGGGGAAATCGAACTCGAAAAATTGCTAAAAGCATTAGTGCATATCGTTATTGAAAATGCCGGAGCCGATAAGTGTGTGTTCATGCTTTTGGAGTCAGATCGTTTGCTAATTCAGGGGTTAGCACAGCTTTCTGTGAGTGGTGTACAGAACCAGGCTGCTGAAGTCGATTTTTATCCAATGTTGCTCAACCCACTGTCTGTTGAAGACTCACCTGATGTGCCAGTTGGCTTAATTAATACCGTCAAACGCAGTTTACAACCTGCGGTAATTGTTGATGCCACGGTGCATCCGCAATTAATCAATGACCCGTATATTCAGCAACAACAGCCCAAGAGTATCTTGTGCAGCCCGATTTTGCATCAGGGTAAGTTGTTGGGCATATTGTATTTAGAAAACAATTTGGCAACCGGAGCCTTTACCAGCGATCGCGTCGAACTGCTCAACTTACTTTGCGCCCAAGCGGCGATTTCTCTGGAAAATGCCCGACTTTATCGAAATTCCCAAAACCATGCTCAACAGTTAGAACAATCTCTAGCGAAATTGCAGGCTACTGAAATCCGCTTCCAAAATTTGGCGAATAATATTCCTGGAATGGTTTACCAATTCCGTCTGGCGGCTGACGGTTCAACTTCAACACCCTATGTTAGCTCTGGCTGTTTCGACTTGTATGAGTTAGAGCCAGAGTTGGTGATGGCGGGGACGCATAGTGTTTACGCCATGAATCATCCTGAAGATCAACCAAGGATTCTACAAGCGATCGCCGACTCTGCCCAAAATCTCGCACCGTTTGAGCTAGAATGTCGCATTATCGTGCCTTCAGGAACCGTGAAATGGGTTAGATCTACTGCTCGGCCAGAACAACAAGCCGATGGTGCAATCATCTGGGATGGGGTAATGATTGATATTAGCGATGTCTACGAGGAGCTTCACTTACGCAACCAAGCTGAAGCATCTCTAGCCAAAGAACGAGAGTTTTTGAATGTCATTATTCAAACTATTACAGATGGGATTGTTGTCTGCGATCCTCATGGCACGTTGACTTTATTCAACAAAGCAACTTGTGAGTTTCATGGCTTACCAATAGAATCATTACCACCAGAACAATGGACAGAACATTTCGATCTCTATCAACTTGATGGAAAAACACCTCTATCAACTACAGAAATTCCTCTGTTTCGCGCCTTGCAAGGGGAAATAGTCGAAAATGCCGAAATGGTAATTGCACCAAAACATGGTTCTAAGAGAATTTTGTTAGCCAGCGGACAGGCGATCGTCGATTCTTCGGGTAACAAACTCGGTGCGGTAGTTGTAATGCGAGATATTAGCGATCGCAAAAAAGCTGAATTTGCCTTGCAGCAAAAATCACAAGATTTAGAACAAGCATTAACCGATCTGCAAAACGCCCAATTACAAATGGTGCAAAGTGAAAAAATGTCTGCACTGGGCAATTTAGTAGCTGGTGTAGCTCACGAAATGAATAATCCTCTTGGTTTTATTGCTGCTAGTCTCAAACAAGTTAAACCTAACATCGCTGATATTGTTGAACATCTGGCAATATATCAAGAAAGTTTACCTAACAAAAATGACAAAATTCTTAACCACGCCGAAGAAATTGACTTGGATTATAGTTTAGAAGACTTGCCCAAGATAATTGATTCCATGACTATGGCATGCGATCGCCTGAAAAATATTAGCACTAGTTTGCGAACTTTCTCTCGTGCTGATAGAGATTATAAAGTGCCATTTAATATTCACCAAGGCATCGACAGCACGATTTTAATTTTGAAACATCGTCTCAAAGCTAATGAACAACGTCCAGCAATTGAAGTAATAACTGAGTATGGCAATTTACCTCCAGTTGAGTGTTTTCCTGGACAATTGAATCAGGTATTTATGAATATAATTGCCAATGCAATTGATGCTTTAGATGAGTCGAATGTTGGGCGGAGTTTGGCAGATAATCAAGCAAAACGCAATCGAATTAAAATTACTACTTCGGTATTAAAAAATCTTGTTAAAGTTGCAATTTTTGATAATGGTAATGGGATGAATGAAGAAATAAAATCAAAAATATTTGGACATTTATTTACTACAAAACCTGTTGGTAAAGGTACAGGCTTGGGGTTGGCGATCGCACGTCAAATAGTCGAAGAAACCCACGGTGGAAAATTGAGTTTTAACTCTGTTATTGGTGAAGGAACAGAATTTATCATTGAAATTCCAGTATGATTTTTGGCAGTTTTTGGTAAACAACTTCAAATATCTGGGAATACTAAATCTGGAAATATTCAGGATTTAGCAGCATGGTTAGCACTTTAGTCAATATTCCCGGATATCGCATCTATGATTTACTCTACTCTGGTTCTAGAACCCTAGTTTATCGAGGGTATCGAGAGACTGACTCGTTACCTGTAGTGATTAAACTGCTGAAAAACCCTTATCCCAGCTTCAATGAACTCTTATCGTTTCGCAATCAATACACCATTGCCAAAAATCTTAACTCACCGCTAATCATCCAAACCTATAGCCTCGAACCCTATCAGAATGGTTATGCGTTGGTGATGGAAGACTTTGGGGGGATTTCTCTCAAAGATTGGAGAGTAGGGGGAAGCATAGAATCTCTGATGGAGTTTTTAGAAATAGCGATCGCACTGTGCAATACCTTAGATATACTCTACCAGGAGCGGATTATTCACAAAGATATCAAACCCGCCAATATTTTAATTAATCCCGAAACTAAACAAGTTAAATTAATCGATTTTAGTATTGCATCTTTACTACCACGGGAAACACAGACACTAATTAATCCCAATATATTAGAAGGCACACTAGCTTATATTTCTCCAGAACAAACAGGCAGAATGAATCGAGGGATTGACTACCGAACTGATTTTTATTCTTTAGGTATAACATTTTACGAGTTACTTGCAGACAAGTTACCTTTTGCGTCAAACGATCCGATGGAGTTGGTACATTCTCATATTGCTAAAATGCCTATGCCATTAGTAGGGAACAGGGAAGAGATTCCCCAAATACTCTGTGATATTGTCATGAAATTGATGGCAAAAAATGCTGAAGACAGATATCAAAGTGCATTGGGATTGAAGTTTGATTTAGAAAATTGTTTACATCAGCTACAAGTTGATGGTAAAATTAAGAATTTTGAGATTGCACAGAGGGATGTGTGCGATCGCTTCATCATCCCTGATAAACTCTATGGACGAGAAACCGAAGTATCAACTCTACTTCAAGCATTTGAGCGAGTCAGCCTTGGTGCAACAGAAATGATGCTGGTAGCTGGGTTTTCAGGGATTGGGAAAACTACGGTTGTCAACGAAGTTCATAAACCGATTGTGCGCCAACGCGGTTATTTTATCAAAGGTAAATATGACCAATTTCAACGAAATATTCCCTTCAGTGCCTTTGTGCAAGCATTCCGGGATTTAATTGGACAATTATTAACTGAAAGTGATATCCAAATCCAGCAATGGAGAAACCAAATATTAGAGGCAGTTGGGGAAAATGGACAAGTAATTATTGAAGTTATCCCCGAATTATCAAGAATTATTGGTGAACAACCAACCGCCATAGAATTATCAGGAACGGCGGCAGAAAATAGATTTAATTTATTGTTTCAAAATTTTATCCAAGTTTTTACCAGTGCAGAACATCCCTTAGTAATGTTTTTAGATGATTTGCAATGGGCAGATTCAGCATCGCTGAAGTTAATGCAGCTATTGATGGCTGATACAAAGCATCTTTTGTTAATTGGTGCATATCGTGATAACGAAGTCAACCCAGCACATCCATTGATGTTGACTTTGAGTGAGATTCAAGAAAACCAAGCAACGATTAATACGATTAATTTAGCACCACTGAATCAAGTCATAGTGAATCAATTAGTTGCTGATACACTGAAATGTCAGGAAAGTTTGGCATGGAGTCTTTCTCAATTAGTCTATCAAAAAACTCAAGGTAATCCATTTTTTGCAACCCAGTTTCTCAAAGCATTGCATCAAGATAGGCTAATTGAATTTATCCCTCCAACCCCTTACCAAGCGGGGGGGTGGCAATGTGACATTGTACAAGTGAATGAGCAAGCAGTTACAGATGATGTTGTGGTCTTTATGGCATTTCAATTACAAAAACTGCCGCCATCAACTCAACAGGTATTACAGTTAGCTGCTAGTATTGGCAACCAGTTTGATTTAGAAACTTTGGCAATTGTTTCGGAACAATCCCAAATCGAAACGGCTTCAGATTTGTGGAAAGCGTTGCAAGAAGGGTTGATTTTACCAATTAGTGATGTTTATAAATTTTATCAAGGAGAAGAACGCGAGCAATTAGCGCTGTCAGATCGGAATACCAGTAAACAAATAGCGAAATATAGATTTTTACATGATCGAGTACAGCAAGCGGCCTATTCTCTGATTCCCGATGAGCAAAAACAAGCAACTCACCTCAAAATTGGAAAATTACTACTGCACAGTTCCTCGGAAGTAGAACTGGAAGAAAAACTATTTGATATTGCCCTGCATTTAAACCAAGGAATTGAGCTAATCACCCAACCGCAAGAACGGGAAGCCTTAGCCCAACTGAACTTAAAAGCTGGAGTGAAGGCGAGAAATTCTACAGCTTATACTGCGGCAAGAGTTTATTTGCAAACAGGGATTGACATACTGACAGCCAACTGCTGGCAAGATCAATATGAATTGACTCTGGATCTCCATATTGCTGCTACCGAAGCTGCTTATTTGAATGCTGATTTTGATGGCATGGAAAAAATAGCAGCGGTGGTGTTACAAAAAGCTGAGACGATTTTAGACAAAATCAAAATTTACCAAATTCAAATCGTCGCCCAGACAGCCCAGGGCAAAATATTAGAAGCCATTGCAGTCGGAAGAGATGCACTCTTGCAATTGGGGGTTGAACTCCCCACTGCACCTGACGAAGCCAAAATTGCTAAAGCGCTGCAAACCGTAGCCAGCCTTCAAGGTGATAGAGAGATTGAGGAATTAGTCGATCTACCTGTAATGAGCGATCGCCAGACTCATGCAGCTATGCAACTGTTAGGAATATTATTTTCACCCATTCTACAGGCAATGCCAGGATTAATGCCCATACTGAGTACAACGATGGTGAGTTTATCACTCCAGTTTGGGAATGCACCAGGATCAACGGTGGGGTATGCGATTCACAGTATGGTGTTATGTGCCTTTTTGGGAGAAGTGGAATCTGGGTATAGCTTTGGGCGATTGGCAATCAACTTGCTTGACAGATTTAATGTCGGGGAATTCAAGTGTAAAGTTCTACTTTTGTTTGCGGCTTGGGTTCAACATCATCAGGAATCTCTCAGGGCAACGATGCTGACGATGAAAGATGGCTATACAACTGGTATAGAAACTGGTGATTTTCTCAACGCTGGCTACAACTCCCTCGATTACCTGATTGCCAAACTTTTTGCTGGGGTAGAACTGGACATTTGGGAACCGGAAATAGCAGCTTACAGGGCTGTCTTGGTGCAGGTAAAACAATATTCTGCCCAGACTTTTTTGGATATGATGCAGCAGACTGTGCAGAACTTGAGGGAAGCCCGTATTCTGTCGGATTGCTTAATTGGCAGTGCCTACGATGAAACGGTGATGCTTTCTAAGCACCATCAGGACAACGATCTCACAGCGATCGCAATTGCTTACACTTACAAACTGATGCTGGCCTACTTTTTTGGTAACTACACGGCTGCCCTAGACTATAACGCCCAAGCCAAACAGTATTTAATGGCAGTATCAGGGATGATTTTCATTCCCATTTTTCATTTCTATACAGCCCTGACGTATTTGGCGCTCTTACCCACACAGCCAGAGTCAGAGCAAGGCGAATTTTTGTCTTTGACCCAAACCCATCAAACCACTTTGCAACAGTGGGCGCAAAATGCCCCGATGAATCATCTGCATAAATGGTATTTAGTTGAAGCAGAACGGCAACGAGTTTTGGGCAATAAAGCCGAAGCAATTGAACATTACGATCGCGCCATCATTGGAGCCAAAGAAAATGATTATATTCAGGAAGAAGCGTTGGCTAATGAACTAGCCGCAAAATTTTACCTCGACTGGGGTAAACAGGAAATTGCCCAGGTATACATGACGAAGGCTTACTATGGCTATGCTCGTTGGGGTGCAAAAGCCAAAGTTGCTGATTTGGAAAGACGCTATCCCCAACTCTTGGCTCCGATTCTCCAAAAAACTCGCACGGCTCTCTCGGTTAACGAAACCGTTTTCGCATTAGGAACAGTCACCTCTGCTAGTTCTTCTAGTTCTTCCTCCAGCGTCTCCGATTCTCTCGATTTAGCCGCTATTCTCAAGGCTTCCCAAAGTATCTCAGGTGAAATCGAACTGGAAAAATTGCTCTCATCGTTGCTTGCGATCGTCATCGAAAATGCGGGGGCTGATAAATGCGTGCTAATGCTGTTGCGAGACGAACGCCTGCTAATCAAAGGGTCAATTATTGAGGGTTCAGAGCCGGTCGTGTTGCAGCGCCTTCCCGTTGAGGAGAGTCAAGATATTCCCCTAAAGCTGATTTACAAAGTGAAGAACAACAGACAGACTGCTGTGCTGCTGGATGCGACGGCCGATCCGACTTTAGCCAATGACCCATATATCATTCGTCAGCAGCCTCAGAGTATCTTGTGCAGCCCGATTTTACATCAAGGGAAGTTGCTGGGTATTTTGTACTTAGAAAACAAATTAACAGCGGGGGCGTTCACGAGCGATCGCGTGGAATTGCTGAATTTACTTTGCGCTCAAGCCGCGATTTCCCTAGAAAATGCCCGACTTTACGAGCGATCGCTAGAATATTCCCAACAGCTAGAGCGATCGCTTGATGAGTTGAAAGCTGCACAGTCTCACTTGCAAGTATCCCAACAACGCCTCCAGCTATTAGTTCAACAAACCCCACTGGCGGTTATCGAGTGGGATATCAATTTTCTAGTTACTGACTGGAACCCAGCCGCAGAAAGAATATTTGGTTATACAAAACAGGAAGCTTTAGGTCGTCAATTCCAATTCATCATTCCTGAAGTAATTCAAGCACAAATGAAGGAAGTTAGCATTGAGATTATATCCCAGCAGGGCGGTAATTATAGTATCAATGAAAATATTACAAAAGATGGTAGAACAATTATTTGTGCTTGGTATAATAATCCACTTGTGAATGCGGATGGTGAGTTAATTGGAGTTGCTTCCCTAACAGATGATATTACTGAACGCAAACTTGCTGAACTTGCCTTACAGCAAAAATCACACTTATTACAACAAGCATTGCAAGACTTACAACAAGCACAATTACAAATGGTGCAAAGTGAGAAAATGTCTGCTTTGGGTAACTTAGTTGCTGGGGTAGCCCACGAAATGAATAATCCTTTGGGATTTATTGCGGCTAGTCTCAAACAAACTAAACCCACTATCGCTGATATTACCGAACACCTCAAACTATATCAAGAAACTTTCCAGAATCCGAGTGAAGAAATTCAAGTTCATGCAGAGGAAATAGATTTAGATTATACCTTAGCAGACTTGCCTAAGATGATTGATTCTATGTCTATGGCGTGCGAAAGGTTAAAAAATATCAGCACTAGTTTAAGAACTTTCTCCCGTGCTGATAAAGATTATAAAGTACCATTTAATATTCACCAAGGCATTGATAGCACCATCCTCATTCTCAAACATCGTCTGAAGGGAAATGAACAACGTCCCACCATTGAAGTTGTCACACATTATAGTAACTTACCTCAAGTTGAATGTTTCCCCGGTCAATTGAATCAGGTGTTTATGAATGTTTTAGCAAATGCTATTGATGCCTTAGATGAATTTAATCAAGGACGTAGTTTTGAAGAAATTCAACTCAATCCTAACTGCATTACAATTACAACCTCAGTCGAAAATAGTCTAGTTAGAATTGCGATCGCTGACAATGGTAAGGGGATGAGTGAAGAGGTGAAATCAAAAATATTTGACCATTTGTTTACGACGAAAGCTGTTGGTCAAGGTACAGGATTAGGGTTAGCGATCGCTCGTCAAATCGTTGAAGAAACTCACAGCGGAAAATTGAGTTTTAACTCTGTTCTGGGTCTAGGTACTGAATTTATCATTGAAATTCCGGTATAATTTTTTGCGGTTTTTGGTAAACAACTTCAAATATCTGGGAATACTAAATCTGGAAATATTCAGGATTTAGCAGCATGGTTAGCACTTTAGTTAGTATTCCCGGATATCGCATCTATGATTTACTCTACAATGCTTCCAGAACTCTGGTTTATCGAGGGTATCGAGAAATCGACTCATTACCTGTAGTGATTAAACTGCTGAAAAATCCTTATCCCAGCTTCAATTAACTCTTATCGTTTCGCAATCAATACACCATCGCCAAAAATCTTAACCATCCAGGAATTATTCAAACTTATAGCTTAGAACCATACCAAAATGGCTATGCGTTGGTGATGGAAGATTTTGGCGGCATATCCCTTAAGGATTTTGTCAAGGTAGAGAGGTTACGTATAACGTCTCTAAAGGAATTTTTGCTCTCTGCTATATCTCTGTCTAACACATTAGATATTGTCATTCGTCATCGCATTATTCATAAAGATATTAAACCCAGTAATATTTTACAGCAGTTTGTGAGCAAAAGCGCCACAAGAAGAGTTATCTAAATAGGCTCAAAAAAGAGACCGCAATGATTAAACCAATTTAGAGCATTATCGTCAGTAATGGCATTAACAGCCATAGTTATTGCAACATCTAGAGCATCGAATGTTCGAGTTTTAGCACCAACGTTGAATTTCTTTTAGCTTTGACCAACATAACTCAATTGGCGATAAATCAGGTGAATATGGAGGCAAAAACTTAACCTTTGAGCCAACAGATTTTATTAAAGATTTTGCAGTTGCAGCATAATGAACGGGTAAATTGTCCATGACTATAATTGCTCCAATCCATAACTGAGGTAGTAATATTTGCTCAATAAAAACTAAAAAGCTAGCAGTGTTCAGACTACCTGGAAAAGTCATAGTGGCAATTAATCCCTCATCACTCATAGCCCCAATTACGGTGATGTTTTTGCCTTTATTACCTGGTCGCTCATCATAGATTCTTCCGCCGTCAATTCCTCTGGCATAATGTCTTGTCATAGACAGATTTACACATGTTTCATCAATAAATATCAGGTTTTTGACATCTATCGTATCTAGCCAAAGTCGAAATTCATAGCGCAATTTTTGTACTCTTTCTGTAGTTTGCTCAGTCGATACTAAAGTTTTTTTTCCGATTTAATTTTAAGCGTTTAAGAGTGCGGGATAAACTGGATATACTTACGTCTATTTCTGTGCGCTCTTTTATGGCTTCTTGAATTTCTCGCAAATATATATCGCTTTGCTCTGTCACGATTACCTTTAACAATTCTTGCTCAATACTATTAAGCTTCGAGCGGCGGTCTCCTCCTTGGGGTCTGGCAGCAATCTCTGCCGTCTCTCGATACCGGCATAAAAAGTCACGAATCAAAGACAAACTGACTTTAAATCGTTTTGCTAATTCCCTTTGCCTGCCTTCTTTGTTTTGCCACGCACTTAATATCTTTTGTCGTAAGTCAATTGAATATGCTGCCATCTTTAAATACTATTCTTTACATTTTTACAGTTTACGAGCTTTGTGGTGGGTTTGATATCAAATTGCTGTAAAAACAATAGCAAGCATTCCGAAATTACAGTTATTCGAGAATATGCAAATTTGCCTTTAGTCAATTGTTATGCTTCAGCTTTAAATCGATTAAACGAGTTACACATTTAACTTGCATCATTAGGGCGCTCATGTTGCCCACCCCACAAGAGTTATATAAATTTTTAGATATGCAAACTAGATATGGTTTAGCTGATCACAGGTAATTTGTCGGACATGATATTACTCATTAGAAATATAAGTGAAAATGAGCGTAGAGACGCAGCACTGCCACATCTCTACAAGGGTTCTAGATAACGCATATTTAATTTCTAGGGATGTCTATTAGAACCAGATTTAACTATCTGTGACAAATTATTTAACCATTTCCCAAACCAAAAGCCAGATGTGAAGGTTGCAACATTTTGAGAAAGAAGTTCAATAGCATGGTTACAATCTTGCAGGCTGGCATCAAGGCCCATTGCGTGATAAATTTCGCGAGCATTGCAAAAGGCATCGATCGCTTCTGATTCTCGATTGATTTTTTCTAATACCAAACCCAAATTAAACCAGGCGTTTGCTTCCCCATGTCGATCGTCGAGATGTCTTCTGATCTCTAATGAATGCTGATGAAACTCAAAGGCCATTTGGTACTGTCCCAAAGCCTTATAAGCACTGCCCAAGCCACTTAAGGCCATGCCTTCGCCGTTGCGATCGCTGATGAATCTTGCCACCCCTAACCATTGCTGGTAAAACTCAATTGCCAGTTGGTAATTTCCTAACGATTCATAAGTATTGCCCAAACTTCCCAGGCAAATGCATTCTCCAGTCCAATCACCTATGTTCTTCGTTATACTCAACCACTGCTGATAAAACTCTATCGCTTGCTCGTACTTGCCCAGGTATTCATAAGTATTGCCCAAACTTCCCAAGCAAATGCCTTCTCCAGTGCGATCGCCAATTTTCCTAGTGATACTCAACCACTGCTGATAAAATTCAATCGCTCGCTGGTATTTGCCCAGTGATTGGTAAGCATTACCCAACCCAGATAAAGATTTGGCTTCCCCCAAGCGATCGCCTATTTCTCTAGCCGTATCCAACCACTGCTGATAAAACTCAATTGCTAGGTGGTACTCGCCTAATGACTGGTAAGCATTGCCCAAACTTCCCAAAGAAATAACTTCCTCATTGGGTCGGCTTCGCCCACCGTCGCTATCGTCTGTTTCTCTGGCTTTTTCTAAGTACCGTTCTTCAAACTCAATGGACTCAACAGGTTGCGTCCATAATTCCCCAGATTGCTGCGCCAAAGTTGAGGAATCCTCGGCGTTCCGGGACTGGGTACTGGGTACTGGGCTGACGCTTACGGTGTCAGCATTCGACTGACTTGTATTAAGCTGTGTCGTTGGCGCAGCCCCTAGTAGAGAAGCAGCACTTACGCCGAAGTCCGAACGAGACTGGACAGGAAATTCCTTTAAGATTTCGTTGGGATCTGAATTCCCATCCAAATTTTCCCAATCCCCAATCTCTAGTCCCCAATCCCCAGTCCCTATTTCAATGTTATTTAGGCTCCCGGATCTAATTACTTCTGTCATTCTCTATAGAAAACGCAATTTTTGGTTAATAAGCTGTTGATTATACAATTTTCTGTACCTTTAGCACAGGATAAGTGAAACTTATAGGCATAACTTCTCTTAAAAACCTAGAAATTATTCTTCAATATTAAACCTTATTTTATACCCTGTCTTCTCTGTGTATAAAAGACTTTAAATATTAGAAAAACCAAATCAATCAGCAGCAGCGTAATCGGGTAATACGTTGAGTTCTAAATTAACAGCACTTAGATAATTTTGGTCGTTTAAAACTTGTGATGGTAATTTATCTGCATTAACAGCAGCTTGAACCACATCTTTTGCCAGAATATTTCTGTTTTGAGTTCCAAGTACTAGCGCTTCTCCGCTGGGAATACCATGTTGTCGCAAGCCTCCTTGATAAGCAAAAGTTACTAGATTCAAGGGTTGTAGGTAACTCACAGCAGCCGAGTTAGTGGATATATTGTTAGAGTTAACAGCTATTGTTTCACTGCTATTGTTATTAGCTGTTTGAGCGCCAGCGATTCCAGGTACAAAGGCAAGAAAAGTAAAAATAAGTGCAGAATTTATTAAGGTAACAAGTTTCATAACTTATACTTAGGTAAAATGCAATCGGTGTTCTTTAGTAATAGAGTCCCCTTTATTATTAATCTCAGCTTCCTTCGTCCAGGTCATCTGATCGGTTGATCTATGACTCACCCAAAAGGGTGAGCTAATTGAGCAACACAAAGAGGAATGGAGACTCCGTTAACTCCAGACACAGAAAAGATTGGTTAAAATTTTCAAGTACTTAACTGAGGCGATGAGACAAAGAGATTTTCCAGGAACTTTACCCATTGTCGGCGAATCTTAGTGCCAGTCCCCCATACTCAATATTGCGATCTAAGATTGTTGGGTATTCTATAAATTGCGATCGCCATTATACCGATGATCGAAGTTGAACATCTGAGTAAAATATACGGCTCTACCCCAGCGATTACTGATGTCACCTTTAGCGTCGAACCTGGGGAAATTTTAGGGTTGTTAGGCCCCAATGGGGCTGGAAAAACCACAACCATGCGGATTCTGGCTGGTTATTTACCAGCAACCAATGGCAATGCCCGAATTGCTGGTTATGATGTCCATGAAAATTCTCTGGCTGTGCGCCAACGCATTGGTTATTTACCAGAAACACCGCCGTTATATCCAGATATGACGGTGGAGGGATTTTTGGATTTTGTCGCCCGAATTAAGGGAGTTCCGGGAGGCGATCGCCCCAACAAGATAACAGCCGCCATCGAACGCTGCAACTTAGAAGATAAGCGGCGAGTGATTATCCGCAAACTCTCTAAAGGATACCGTCAAAGGGTAGGAATTGCTCAAGCGATCGTCCACGATCCCCCAGCAATCATCTTGGATGAACCCACCGTTGGACTCGATCCTCGACAAATAATTGAGGTGCGGAATTTAATTAAAAGCCTCGCTGGTACGCACACAATTATTCTTTCCACGCACATTCTGCCAGAAGTGAGTATGACTTGCAGCCGCGTCGCCATCATCAATCGCGGTAAAGTTGTGGCAACTAATACACCAGAAAACCTAATGACTCAGTTGACAGGTGGTTCTGGGTATGAGTTGGAAATAGAAGGAGAAGCTGCTCTCGCGAAACAGGTATTGCAAAAAGTTGCGGGTGTGAGTCTGATAGAATCAATTCCCACAGCCGGAATCCACGGCCATCAACCCCAAGAAAATCGCGCTTACCTGCGGGTAATATCGCAACCAGGAAAAGAACCAGGAAAGGATATTGCCACAACATTAGTGCGTGCAGGATTCGGTTTACATGAGCTGCGGCGGGTTAACGCCACCTTAGAAGACGTGTTCTTGCAACTGACCACAGAAGAAAAGAATTTCGATCCTGAGGTAGACTTAGCAGCAGACAAAGAAGGAGAGGCAGCCTAAATGGGTATAGTGCTGAGTAATATTATTGCCATTTATCGCCGAGAGTTACAGAGTTATTTTGTATCGCCTTTAGCTTATGCGATCGCAGGCATATTTTGGTTCCTTGCCGGGTTATTCTTCGTGATGATTTTGCTAGGGCCAGATGGCATTTTGGTAGGAGTGGCGGCAATGGATGCACAAGGGCAACAATTGGGAGTACCAGTACCGCCCATAGATGTCCCCTACGAATTTGTCCGAATATTTTTGGAACGTATGGAGTGGCTATTGTTGTTTATTCTGCCCATCCTCTCAATGGGACTCTATGCAGAAGAACGTAAGCGGGGCACTTTAGAACTGTTAGCCACCTCACCAATCACCAATTGGGCGGTAGCTGTGGGTAAATTATTAGGCGTACTAACATTTCTGACCACAATGGTTTTACCCATGATAGTGTTTGAAGCGATCGCCATCAGCGCCTCAAATCCACCAATGTCGCCCTCAATTCCCTTGCTGGGTAATTTTGGATTAATCTTGCTAGCAGCAGCAATTTTATCTATCGGAATGTTTATTTCCTCATTAACAGACAGCACAATTCTGTCTGCCGTTCTCACCTTTGCAGTCATTTTATTATTGTTATTGATTGATTTAATCGGCAAAATTGTCCCTGGCCCCGTAGGCGAAGCTTTAGGTTATCTATCGTTGCTGAAACATTACAGCACCTTAATTCAAGGGATTGTCGATACCAGCACCTTGGTTTTATTCGCCAGTTACATTTTTTTAGGCATCTTTCTCACCGCTCAATCAATTGATGCACTGCGCTTTCAAAGGCGATAGTCATTTGTCATTTGTCATTTGTCATTTGTACTGAGCGAATGTGAGTGCATCTTGTAGAGAAGTATTGGTCATTAGTCAAAAAATAGTGACACTTAAAAATATATGGATGAAAATTGATTGACTAAAAATCATCAAGACAACTCAATCAATGCCAACAAAGCGTTTCCAAGAATTACAAGTTTATAAATTATCAGAACAATTAGCGGATGAAATTTGGAAAATTGTTGAGGGATGGAATTTTTTTGCAAAAGATACGATTGGTAAACAGATTGTACGTTCAGCTGATAGTATTGGTGCCAATATAGCGGAAGGTTTAGGAAGAGGTAGTTTTCAAGATAATAGACGTTTTATAAAAATAGCAAGAGGCTCTTTGAATGAAACTCAACATTGGTTAAGACGAGCTTACACTCGCAACCTTTTAACTAACGAACAGATAAATGCAACCAAAACAATCATTAACGAACTAGCGCCCAAATTAAACTCCTACCTAAACTAAATTGGCAATGTACCAGATGACAAATGACAAATGACAAATGACCAATGACAAATTATATGAAGATAGTTGCAAAAAAGAAACTTTGGAAATATCTGTTTTGGTTAGGCCCATTCCTAATTACTGTCGGCTTAACAGTTGGATTAGTTTCTGAACAGTGGGGACTAATTCCATTAGTATTTATAATTGCGGGAATTTTCATCAGTGGATTGGGGATAATATGGCAAAGCTACCAAACTAACTGGTGGAACCGTCGTTCTACCCAAGCAGGGACTAATGCTTTAGTGGTGACTCTGGCAATATTAGCAATTTTGGGATTGATTAATTTTTTGGGAACTCGCTATCATCTGCGGGCAGACTTAACAGAATCTCAATTATTTACCCTTGCGCCCCAGTCACGGGAATTAGTAAGCGTTTTAGCACAGCCAGTTAAAGTGTGGGTGTTTGATATTAACCAGAATCCCCAAGACCGAGAACTGCTAGAAAATTATCAGCGGCAAAGCTCAAAATTTAAATATGAATACATCAACCCCGAAGCTAGACCAGGACTTGCAGAAAAGTTTGGCGTCAAAAATTATGGGGAAGTTTACCTAGAATCTGGGGATAAACGGCAATTAGTACAGACAATAAATGAAAATGAGCGTCTATCGGAAATCAGATTAACTAGTCGCCTGCAACAACTAACAAATTTAACCACAGCCAAAGTTTACTTACTGCAAGGTCATGGCGAACGCCAACTTTCAGCTGGTAAAGGTGCAATGTCACAAGCAGTTCAAGGATTAGGCGACAAAAATTTCACAACAGCACCGCTGAATCTAGCAGAAACCTCGAAAGTTCCTCAAGATGCAGCTGTCGTCATCGTAGCTGGCCCCAAGCGAGAGTTATTTCAGGGCGAAGTCAACGCCTTGCAACAATATCTGAATCGAGGCGGTAATTTACTGCTGATGATTGATCCTAATACCGATCCTAAACTTAATAGCTTGCTACAAGAGTGGGGCGTTCGTCTGGATAATCGTTTAGCCGTAGATGTTTCTGGAGAAAGCGTCGTGGGACGTGGCCCTGCGGCCCCCTTAGTAACAGAATACGGCCAACATCCAATTACCAAAGATTTCGGTAACGGTAACTCTTTTTATCCGATTTCCCGACCACTGGAAATTACCTCTGTACCTGGTGTTGAAGCTACTCCTTTGCTGCGAACCAAACCCTATCCCAGCAGTTGGGCAGAAAGCGATCTCCAAAGCGAAAAATTAGAGTTTAATGCAGATAAAGACCTTAAAGGGCCTCTGACTTTGGGTGTTGCCTTAACCAGAAAACAAACACCCAAATCTACTTCTACTCCCCAAGTCTTACCTACACCTTCACCTCTACCATCACCAACCACCCAAGGCAAAACTAGCCCTAATTCTTCTGCCAAAACTCCGCAAGCTTTACCACTTCCATCACCAACCACCCAAAGCAAGGCTTTCCCCACTCCCTCATCTCCCCCATCTCCCCCTACTTCCTCATCTCAAACAACCACTGAATCGCGGTTAGTGGTTTTAGGAAATTCTAATTTCGCCACCGATGGCTTGTTTCAACAGCAACTAAACGGAGATGTATTCCTCAATTCAGTTACTTGGCTGAGTAAACAAGACCAGCAACCTCTTTCTATTCGTCCTAAAGAACCGAAAAACCGTCGGATAACCCTGACAACGACCCAAGCGAATCTTTTAATATTGTCGTCTTTGTTAGTTTTACCTTTAATTGGGTTATCGGCAGCAGTTATTATCTGGTGGAAACGACGGTAAGAAATTGGTTAGGAGTTAGGAGTTAAGAGTTATAGATACTAACTTTTCACCAATGACAAATGACAAATGATTAAAAAATGAAATTGCCGCGAACGACTTTAATTTTGATACTACTAGCGCTAGGTTTAGGTACTTTTGTTTACTTTTATGAAATTCGAGGTGCAACTCAGCGAGAAGAAATCAAAGGGCAAAAACAGAAAATTTTCTCTTTTGGAAAAGATGATGTGCAGTCTCTAACAGTCAAGACAAAAAAACTTACTCTGAATCTGGAACGCAGCCCTGAATCTTCTAGTAAGCCCAATTGGTTAATAAAATCTCCGATATCGGGCCCAGCAAATGACGCTATTGTTTCTTATTTAATGGATTTGTTGGTCAAAGATAATAGCGATACGATTTTATCAACCCCAGTAAAACAGCTTGGAGAATTTGCCTTAGATCAACCCCAAGCAACTATCAATATCACCTTGAAAAACCGACAAAGGCATAAGTTGATTTTAGGTAAATCTAACTTTAACGGTCGTTTTTTGTATGCTCAAGCTGATCCTGCTATTAAACCAGATGGAAATATAAATGTGCTGTTGGTATCTACAGATTTTGCCAATGCCGTGAATCGGGAACTATCAGAGTGGAAACAACCGGTAGATAATAGTCAGAAACTTCCTCCGCTGATCATTCCTAAACCGAGTCCGACAAACAGCAAATAATTAATTTGAAATCTGGCGATATTCTTATGACAAGTCCGACAGCAACATTGCTAATTTCTTGCCCCGATCGACGAGGATTAGTGGCGAAATTTGCCAATTTTATCTATTCTAACGGTGGTAATATTATTCATGCAGATCAGCACACAGATTTTGCTGCTGGATTATTCCTCACGCGCATTGAATGGCAGTTAGATGGGTTCAATTTACCGCGAGAATTTATTGCCCCCGCATTTAATGCGATCGCACAACCATTAGGTGCTAAGTGGGAAATACGTTTTTCTGATACAGTACCACGCATTGCTGTTTGGGTAAGTCGCCAAGACCATTGTCTATTTGATTTAATTTGGCGACAACGCGCCAAAGAATTTATTGCTGAAATTCCTTTAATTATTAGCAACCATTCTAATTTAAAGGTAGTGGCAGAGCAATTTAATATTGACTTTCAGCATATTGCTATCAATAAAGACAATAAATCAGAACAAGAAACTCAACAGCTAGAATTACTCCGCCAGTACAAAATAGATTTAGTTGTATTGGCAAAATATATGCAGATTGTCAGTGCAGATTTTATTAGTCAATTTCCGCAAATTATTAATATACATCATTCATTTTTACCAGCTTTTATCGGTGCAAATCCTTATCACCGAGCTTTTGAACGTGGTGTGAAAATTATTGGTGCAACAGCGCATTATGCCACTGCTGATTTAGATGCAGGCCCAATTATTGAACAAGATGTGGTGCGAGTTAGTCACCGTGATGAAGTTGATGATTTGGTGAGAAAAGGCAAAGATTTGGAGAGAATTGTATTAGCAAGAGCAGTGCGATCGCACTTACAAAATCGTGTATTAGTATATGGAAATAGAACAGTAGTATTCGAGTGATTGTATATCCAAAGTAATGCAAGAGAGCAAAAAAATGTAGGTTGGATGGAGGCTTTGCGTAACCCAACATCCTGATATATGTTGGGTTGCGTTCCGATCCACTCAACCTACGTCTAATGCAATATTTTAAGCTTTCATATCCTACGTGTATTTCAACAATCAAATAAGAATCCTATAGTAGCAATAAATAATGATGATATTACTTATTGCTATTTTTATTTGATAATTATAAATCTTGACGTGAGAGAAGAGACCAAACAAGATTAGCAGAAAATCCACGAGATTGGGTTATACATGGAAATATAGCAGGAAGGTGTCCTTGAGATACTTTTAGATTGAAGGTTAGATCATCACTCGATATCCATTTGAAATCCTTCCACTCATTAAACTCTGCCCATTTGACACGAATACCAAACTTATGCCAGTCTTTCTGTACATTTTGCCAGATGTCTTTCTGTACACTAAAGCCAAAGTGACCTTTGCTATAAACTACCCAAAGTTGATCAATAATGTAAAGCTGATGAGATGGAAAGTTTTCAATATTTTCTAGCTCAAAGTAACCTTGTTTACTTCGACCAGCTACCTTTAGCATAGCTATTCTGGTTTCTTCATTAGCTTCTTTCCATTTACCAGCAGCTAGTAATTCTTGCAATTTCTCATAACCTGCCAAGGATACGTTTGATGGTAGTTCTGCTGTATCTTGTGATTTATCTCTGATTTTAAAGTAGTAATAAAGATTACCAACAGTTAGGTCTGATGCCTGCTGTAAATTAGATGTAACTAATGTTTTATAACCAGTAATTCCAGCTTGTTCACTAATATAAAATTCGTACTCTCGACGTAGTTCAGGCTCAAATATAAATAACAACTGGTCACGAAGCGAATAGAAATGAGATTTTTCAGCTAAACTCTCATATACTAATTGTTCTGGCGGTTCTACTACATTGATTGTGGAGTAGTGAGTTTCTGGACTATTAAAATCAGCGCTACTTAAAAGTTTTAATTCTGATGAAGGAAGCGATCGCATCCAATCAACATGATTTTGCCACGAATCCAATACCGCTAAATCATGATTTTTAATACGGATAATTTCGGGGAAGAGAAAATCAAGCTCATCATGTGATTCGCAGCGATTAATCACAGTGAGAGCATCTTTACAGATTTTATCTTGGAGATGAGAAAGGCGATCGCTCACTGCTGAAACTTCACTCTGCACTTGATAAGTTGCAACAATTGCCTGTTCAATTGCCCACGCGCATTCAAATCTGCGTAGTTGACCAGCTGCACAGGTTTCTTCTAGTAAATGTGGATTGCTGTAATCTGCTAAAGCTGTAAATAACATTCCCCTCACGCCATCAATCTCAGCATTTCTTCGGCTGAAATCTTGCAATTGCATGGCTGAGCGAAAGCGGTTCATCGCCTGGATAAACACTCCATACGCTCTCACTAAAGCTGTGCGGTGTTGTTCAAATTTGATGTCTTGGGCTACTTGTTCGATTATTTGTCTAATTTCTACTCCTTGGTCTTTTAAGGCTTGTTTCAAGTCAATAAAGCCGTTTTTAACTTCCAGCCTCATTTGCTCTACTTCTTTTCTTAATTTCATTGTCTGATGCAGGTTGACTGCTGTTAATGCGACACCTGCAATTGTTCCCACACCAATCAAGGCTGTAGTTGCTTGCAACACACCCAAGCTAGTCTGTATAGTTTGCAATCCCTTCAGTACTGCTGTAAAATTTTTATGAGTTTGATACATCAGATCCGTACTCGGAATCAAATTATAATCAGCTACCAGTGGAAATAAAGGGCTGTTGTTGACTGTAGCACCAATAGCATGGCTAACAAACTGCCCGGTAACTGTATCTCTAGCCATACTTAAAGGTACTCCATTGCTAGAGACTTGTAGATATTTCCCAGCATCAATACCAGCTTGAATTGCAGGCGGAAATTGGAACAGCATACTCATAGGTTGCTAAAAGCTAATTTTCTTGAATTTAACTGGTATAAAAAAGCAAAGATAACCGTATTTATTCGGGATATTAATTAATTTTGCCTAAATCTGGGCATACTAAGCTTGAAAACTCTATCGCCTCATATACTTTATGGATATTTCACTGGTTCGCTCTAATACTGTTGGGCTATTGTCACAGATTACCGGACAAAAGCTGATTCAAAAAAATCTCACGCCGCTCGTGATATTTCTGGCAAATTTAGTCACAGTGCTTCTGGGAGTGATAATTGATAAATTTCCGACTTTCGACATTGGTAAACTAAAAATCAAGTACTTTCTTACTCAAATATATAGGATGGTACAAAAAAGCTTAAATGGATTATATCAATTTGAGGATGTTTTAAAGGGTAACATTAAAATTCATGAAGTAGAAAAGCAGAAAATATTTGAAAAAATAGGAGAAGCTAGTGGGCGAGATGTCAAAATTAAAAATTTAGTAGAAATCCAGCACAAAGAAGTAATTAAACAAGCTACTGATTCATGGACTAAATGGCATAAAGAACTAAGACAAAATATTACTCATCAAAGTCAACACTGGGATTCGGTACACAGTCCTGTTGTTAGTCAAGACAAACTCATTCAAGACTACATAAATCAATTTACTGAAACTGTGTCACGAGAGATAGATATATGGGGCAATACAAAACTTAGAGATGTCATTTTGCTCCAAAATACCGAATATTTAGATGCAAAAATAGCTTATGAGTTAAATGCAATTCAAAGCGAATTTCAAAGTATGGATATGCATATTCAAACAAATTTAAGTCAACAACTTAAACTTTCAATTAATGGTATTAATGATGACTTTACGGGTTTCGGAGGAATTGGTGGTGGTCTTGGAATTGGTGCTTTAGCTGCTGGATTAATGGTATTTACAGGGCTTGGATTTATTGCCGTAGTTGTTGCAAGTCTAGCTGCTGCAATTGCTGGTTCGTTTGGTTTAGGAATGCTAGATTTTGATGGACTAAAAGACCAAATAAAGGCGAAAGTAATTGAATTAGGATTTGAAAAATTCGATGAGTCAATGGATAAATTCTCCGATAAGTTAAATGAAATAGTTGGCTCAGTCTTTGAAAACCGAGTTGAATCAGCCAGTCGAGTCATCTCACAAGCGATCGCGCTTTATGAAAATCTCCTAGAACACCAGGAAAAGGCTCACAACAAAACTCTGGTTGAAAAGATGTGGATTTACCAAAAGCGCCAAGAACTTGAGCAAGTACAGAATGGGCTGGAAGTCATTATCAGTAAATGCGGAAAAGATTAGAAAAGCCTTCAATGAAGATAAAGATATCAAACGAGTTTTGCATCGAGATTAAGTAAAAGGATGAAAAATCATGACTTTTGCCCAAAAAATTACGAGATGCGATCGCAAAATACAACCCTCTCCCTAACCGTTTCCCAGCCTGAAGGCTGGGAACGAGAAAAATCTTAGTGCAATTCAGTTATAAATCTTCTTAACCGAGCAATATTAAACGCTTCTTCACTTTGGAAAACTTTATTTGTAGCCATAATTTTTTACGGAGTGCGATCGCCCTTCTCCTCTACGTGAAACTTACCTGCTTAATTGACCAAAAACGAACACGTCGCATTTTTATTCCTCAACACCAAGACAATTAGCAGATTGTAAAGGCTTGAGATGCCAATTTTAGCGTAGGGGTAGCCCACCGCAGGTATCGCATGTCCCTACGTCCGCGATAAAATTCTCAAGCACAACAGCGCACTCCATACCAATGCAAATTAACTGGCAAACTGCCAAAACCTACGACGATATTCTGTATCAAAAAGCTGATGGCATTGCAAAAATCACCATCAACCGTCCCCACAAACGCAATGCTTTCCGTCCTGAAACTGTCTTTGAACTGTACGACGCTTTCTGTAATGCTCGTGAAGATACTACTATTGGTGTTGTCCTATTTACTGGCTATGGCCCACATACTGATGGCAAATATGCCTTCTGTTCTGGTGGCGATCAAAGCGTGCGGGGACATGCAGGTTACGTGGATAATACTGGCATACCTCGCTTGAATGTGCTGGACTTACAACGCCTGATTCGTTCCATGCCGAAAGTGGTGATTGCTTTAGTGGCTGGATATGCGATCGGTGGTGGACACGTTCTACACTTGATTTGCGACCTGACCATCGCCGCCGATAACGCTATTTTCGGACAAACTGGGCCGAAAGTTGGTAGTTTCGACGGTGGTTTTGGAGCCAGCTATCTCGCCCGCATCGTGGGACAAAAAAAAGCTAGAGAAATTTGGTTTCTCTGCCGCCAATATGATGCACAACAAGCGCTAGAAATGGGCTTAATTAATTGTGTTGTTCCAGTGGAACAACTAGAAGCGGAAGGTATTCAATGGGCGCAGGAGATTTTAGAAAAAAGCCCGATCGCAATTCGGTGTCTCAAAGCCGCCTTCAATGCTGATTGTGACGGACAAGCTGGTTTACAAGAACTCGCTGGCAACGCCACCCTACTTTATTACATGACAGAAGAAGGGTCTGAAGGCAAACAAGCCTTTCTCGAAAAGCGTCCACCAGATTTTCGCTCTTTCCCTTGGTTGCCTTAGAATTGCAAAAATCGCACCTCACTAAAGGGTGCGATTTTTTTAGATATCAACTTTTACAGCACTAAAAATCTTAAAAACAAATCTTATTTTAAGTAGACTACAAACTCAGTCCAGTAATAATGGATGACTAAATAACCACTGCTTTAGTCTTTACCTGTTCAGATATAGAAGCAGTTATTTCCTCTATCGGGGCAAGAGCAGTATTGTCTAAATCTGAAGCTAGAGATTGACAAGATGTTAAAACTGGGGCTGCATCTGGCAAACCCCAAGCATCTTCTAAGGTTTCCCAAGAAGGTGCAAAAGGTGGAAGCGCCAAAGAGCAAGCCTTCCAAGTTGCTTGAACTGGTGCGCCCAACTGCTGGCACGTTCCACCACGGCGACCTTCTGGCTGGTAATGACGGCAATATTTACAGGCAGATGCTAAAACTTTAATGGGTTTCATTAGGATTCATCTTTAGTGTCGTTTCTGGCTGAATTTCATCTTTATATTCTGCTTCTATATATAAAGACGGAGAAAAGCCAAAAAGTCATTATTTTCTATAGGTTTCAGCGATCCCAAGTAAAAAATAAACTTCAGGATATTTTTATAATCTTGTTATATATTTAAATAATCCTTAGAGCAGTTACATATAGATATCGTCTAAAACTTATTAGGGATCAAGATTAAAACTAAAGCTTTTGATTTCTCCAGCCTTTTAACTTCTTTCTTAAGTCCTTCTTAAGACAGAGAATTTTAGATAAATAGTCTGCTTCGCATACCACATCCGGCAGATTTTAGCCGCAAATTATATTTTTTCTCAAGATTCAGAACTATTTGATGTAACGGCAGCAAGTTAGTTCAGGATAAATTCTGCTTAACGAATAATGCTCAACTATTTTGCCTTCAAAACCGTTTAGCAGCACAGATAGAACAGACTTGCCAGCGTTGGAGTTCCCCTGCTGGGGTGGGAGATTGACATTGGGGACAAAGGGGTAAGCCATGCGATCGCGATCGCACAATCTTCGTCCAATGTCCAAAAGCCGCATTCACATCCTTCGTGGGTGTAGCATCAGGGTGTTTAATCTCATCACCAAGATAACTGGGATGCTCATTGGGCGAAACAGATTGTTGCTGTTTTCTCTCCACTGATCGATTTTGCCAGCCAGCAGTAGAGAAGCGAATATCAAGCAAAGGCGTTGGCAGCTTTTTATTTAACTTTAAAAGTAAAGATGTGCGACTAAAAGTCAAGTTTTGCGCCCAAGCAGCACTAGAAGTTGCTACCGACAAAACATCACGCTGAATCGACAATGGCCGAGTGTTTGCAGCAACCACAGGGCCAACAACTTCTGTCCAACACTTGAGTAGCAGTTGAAATGGTTGCTCCTGCCATTTAGCCTGCTTTTCCAGAATCCCTAAAATATCATTAATTGATTTCAACGACATCGTTAAAGGTGGGGAGTGGGGACTGGGGAGATGAGGGAGTGTGGGGAGTGTGGGGAGATGAGGGAGATGAGGGAGATGAGAATTTTGCTTCCCTCTCCTCCCACACCCCCCCCCACACCTCCCAATGCCCAATGCCCCATACCCAATACCTAAATCTATTTAAATAATTTCCGCTACTATTGTCACAAATATAATTCCAACAATCTACGCTTGAGGCACAGAAACAATGACTCAAAACCCCTTGAACGATTCTGATAATCATCAATTGTCTAAAACACCTGGATTGAAACCAGCACTAGCAGCAGCATTAGCAAGTTTAGAAGTACCGCTAGATCAAGAGTTAGCTCGATATCGACGTACACGAACTGGTTTAGTATCAAACCAGTCCCGTGTTGCAAGTTACATGAGTAATCAATCCCAGCCATTAACTGCCATTTCTACAACATCGGGCACAACTCAATCATCGGTAACGGAAATTAAAACTAATGTGCCACCGACATCTGTACCCGTTAATTATCAGGGAACCCCAGCGCCAACTAAGGCAAAAATTGACGTACCACCCACATCTGTAGCAGTGAATCCTGAGATGAACCCGGCGCCGACTATGGCAAAAACCGAGGAACTGAATAATCTGAATAATCTTAATGTGCCCTCTACCTCCGATTCTGCTAAAACACAAACTCAACTTCCACCACCCCCACCCAACTTTAGTAGCAGCATTGTGTCAGCACTCGTTAAAGGGACTAAAAGCGAAAATCTCTTGCAACCAGATAACACTCCTAAGCACCCAGATGACTATTTAGAATCTAGTGAAGCACTGCTGCGAAGTCTGGCAGAAGAACAACCAGAAACCAAGAATCCAAGTAATTCTAGTGACACTCTGTTATCACCTTTGGGAATTGGCTCGATGTTGCTACTACTGGTGGCGAGTCTTACCTTGGGTTATGTAGTGTTCAATCCCAAAAGCTTACCACAATGGAATTTAGGCAATTTGTTTAATGGGAATTCGTCTCCCACACCAGAAAATGCTGAAGAAGTTGGCAGTAATGTCCAACCTCAAATCCAGCCACCAAGTACATCTATGCCTAAATATCCCAATCTAGCTAATGAAGAGTTTCCTGAGGTGAGAGATCCTAATGATGTAGTTGGCTTAAAACCCAAAGTCCAACCAAACCCCGCAGTAGTCCCTAATCCAGTAGTTTCTCAAAACCCCGTAAATCCTCAAGCGGCTTTACCTGAGGCCAACACAGCCTTAAAACCGACAAATCCGATCGCCTTAGCACCAGTACCGGCACTACAATCCTTGCCTCCTCTGAATTTGCCTCCCACTGCACCGATAAAAACCTCGCCTAAGGCGATCGCAACTTCACCAAAACCGAATACAGAAATTAAACCAGGAACAGATGGGTTCTATCATATAGTGATAGATAATAAAGGCGCAGCTTTTGCCTCAGCACGACAAGTAATTCCTGATGCTTATTTATCGCCCAACAAAGAATTGATTTATCTGGGTGCTTTTAAAACTAAAGAGCAAGTAAAACAACAGATGCAACTTTTACAGGCAAGGGGAATTAAGGCACGGGTTCAGTAGCCATAAGTTGTAAAAATTTACGATACCATAAGATAACAGTCCTAAGTCAATGAGTGCTGGGTTGTGTTAGCGTTAGCGGGGCGTTTAGCCCGTGCTAAGTGCTGACTAGTAGAGACAAAATCTTGTTTGTTGACGACCCTACAACAATAATTCTTATACTCAAGACTTTAATTGGGCATTCAGCACTCTATAACTAAATTCATTACTCAGCACGGGCTAAACGCCCCGCTACCGCTAACAGCATTCAGCACTCTCTAACTAAATTCATTACTCAGCACTCAGCACTCAATACTGGATTTCGTGAATGGAGAGCCGACATGGAATTAATCAACCGTATTCTGCGGGTGATTCGCGCTAATTTCAATAGTTTGATTAGTGGTGCAGAAGATCCAGAAAAGATTTTGGAGCAAGCTGTTCTGGAGATGCAGGAAAATCTGATGCAGTTGCGGCAGGGTGTTGCACAAGCGATCGCTACCCAGAAACGCACTGAACGCCAGGCAACGGCTGCCCAATCTCAAACAGAAGAATGGTATCGTCGTGCCCAATTGGCGCTACAGCAAGGCAGCGAACCTCTAGCACGCGAAGCATTGACTAAGCGCCAAGCTTATAAAGAAACTACTACAGCCCTATATTCCCAGATAGAGCAGCAAAACGAGATAGTAGTTAGGCTAAAAAAGGATATGCGATCGCTAGAGTTAAAAATTGCCGAGGCAAAAACTAAAAAAGATATGTATATTGCTCGCGCTCGTTCTGCTGAAGCATCTTATCGCCTCCAGGAAATGCTCGGCACAACTTCTACCACTAGCAGTCTGAGTGCCTTTGAGCGGATGGAAGAAAAAGTTTTACAGATAGAAGCTCAATCAGAAGCCATAGCTAAACTTAGTAGCGACGACTTGGAAACACAATTTACTTCTTTGGAATCTAATGATGTAGATACCGAATTGGCAGCGATGAAGGTAAAGGTTCTCAAGGAGGCAGAAAGCACACAGCACGAAAGTCTACTCATTGAGGAAAGCCAAAAGACAGCGCAACCTCCCCAACAGCAGTTACCCAAAACTCAGGACTCTTGAAAAAAAGGCAGGGGGCAGAAAGGGGATTCGACCCCTCCCTGTTCGGGAACCACTTAGTAATAAGTGAGGGAATCAGATCCATGTTTTGCAAAGCTTGTCGGCTCAAAGCTTGGGTCATTTAGCCCTGCTCCTTTTCCCCCTGCCCCCTGCCTCTTCTTGAAGTTCGACTAATTACCCCGGTTTGGCATATCTTAACAATTAGGAGTTGTTAGGAGATACTGATTCAAACTGGAAAGATTACATTGAAATAGGTAGCTATAAAAAAGTAAAAAAGCTAACTGTCCAACAAAAAGCGTAAATTACACAAGGAAAAACAAAGTTATGGGATTATTCGATCGCATTAAGCGAGTAGTTAGTTCTAACCTCAACGACCTGGTTAACAAAGCCGAAGACCCCGAAAAAATGCTAGAGCAAGCCATCCTGGAAATGCAGGAAGACTTGGTACAACTGCGTCAGGGAGTAGCCCAGACCATCGCCGCCCAAAAACGCAGTGAGAAACAGTATAGCGATGCTCAAAATGAAATCAATAAGTGGCAACGCAATGCTCAACTGGCGCTGCAAAAAGGTGATGAAAACCTAGCACGACAAGCTTTAGAACGCAAGAAGACTTATACGGATACCAGTGCTGCCCTCAAAGCTAGTTTAGATACCCAAAGCACTCAAGTTGAAACCCTCAAGCGCAACTTAATCCAGCTGGAAAGCAAAATTTCTGAGGCTAAGACCAAGAAAGAAATGCTGAGAGCAAGAATCACCACTGCCAAAGCCCAAGAGCAACTCCAAAACATGGTAAGTGGGATGAATACCAGCAGTGCTATGTCTGCCTTTGAGCGGATGGAAGAAAAAGTCTTGATGCAAGAAGCTCGTGCCCAGTCAGCAGGAGAGTTAGCAGGAGCAGATTTAGAAAGCCAATTTGCCCGGTTGGAAGGTAGTAGCGATGTTGATGATGAATTGGCAGCTTTGAAAGCACAAATGTTACCACCCGCAACTCCCCAAAATCAAGCCCAACTGCCACCGCAACAACAAACCCCTGCTCCTAATCCTAAGTCTAATGAGGTGGTTGATGCCGAGTTGGATTCCCTACGAAAACAATTGGATCAACTGTAAAATTATTGGTAGAAAACTTATTTGAGCTAGTCCCACACCTGTTGGCTGTGGGATTTTACGTCATTAGTCATTTGCTATTGACTATGGACTATTGACGACTTTGGGATAAAGTATTGTGTGTGCCAACTTTGATCGCCATCTGACGGAGACTGCAATGAGTAAGGCTGTAATCACCATAACCGATGCTGATTTTGAAACCGAAGTGTTAAAAGCCGAGCAGCCTGTATTAGTTTACTTTTGGGCTTCCTGGTGTGGGCCTTGTCAATTGATGTCGCCCCTAATTAACTCAGCTGCTAGCAAATATAGCGATCGCCTCAAAGTCGTTAAAATGGAAATTGACCCCAACCCACTCACTGTTAAGCAGTACCAAGTTGAAGGCGTACCCGCCCTCAGACTATTTCAAGGTCAAGAAGTTTTGATATCCACCGAGGGGGTCATCGGCAAAGACAAATTACTAGCTCTCCTAGATACCCACTTAAATACTAATTAGTCAATAGTTCATAGTCCGTACCAAATGACCAATGACCAATGACTAATGACTAATATGCAGTTTGCAAAACGTTTACAACCCCTACAATCAAATGTATTTGCTGATATGGACAGAGCCAAGGCAGTCGCTTTGGCCGCTGGACGACAGGTAATTGATTTGTCGTTGGGGTCTTCTGATTTACCAGCCGAAGCCCATGTAATTGAGGCGATCGCCCAGTCTCTTAGCGATCGCAGTACTCACGGCTATCTGTTATTTAACGGTACTCAAGGATTTCGCGAAGCCGCAGCCAACTGGTACGAACAAAAATTTGGCATCAAAGTCGATCCTCAAACTGAGGTACTACCTCTAATTGGTTCTCAAGAAGGCACAGCCCATTTACCTCTAGCAATACTCAATCCCGGAGATTTTGCCCTGTTGCTCGATCCAGGTTATCCCTCTCATGCTGGGGGAGTCCATCTAGCCAGTGGTCAAATCTACTCAATGCCACTACTGGCAGAAAACAGTTTTTTACCAGTGTTCGCTGATATTCCTGCCCCAGTCTTAGCCCAGTCGCGGATGATGGTATTAAGTTATCCTCATAATCCCACGGCTGCGATCGCACCTTTATCTTTCTTCCAAGAAGCTGTCGCCTTCTGTCAGCAACACAATCTCGTCCTAGTTCACGATTTCCCCTACGTAGATTTGGTATTTGGGGAGAGTCAGGACTGGGCAGATTCTTCTCCCAATCCAAAATCCAAAATCCAAAATCCAAAATCCCTAGTCCCTTCAATTCTGCAAGCCGATCCAGAGAAAAGCGTCTCCATTGAATTTTTCACCCTTTCCAAGTCCTATAATATGGGCGGCTTCCGCATTGGCTACGCCATCGGTAATGCCCAGTTAATTAACGCCTTACGCCAGGTAAAAGCCGCCGTTGATTTTAATCAGTATCGGGGAATTTTGAATGGTGCGATCGCTGCCCTAACTGGCCCGCAAGCTGGCGTCAAATCTGCCGTCGCTACCTTCCAGAGTCGGCGTGATGCTTTCATCAATGCTTTACACCGCATTGGCTGGAACGTTCCTACTCCCCAAGCCACAATGTATATCTGGGCAAAATTGCCTTCACATTGGAGTCAAAACTCTATAGAATTTTGTACCGAACTAGTCAAACAAACTGGTGTAGCCGTTTCCCCAGGTGCAGGCTTTGGCAAATCTGGGGAAGGATATGTGCGTTTTGCCTTGGTACATGAGCCACCTTTGTTAGAAACTGCTGTAGAAAGAATTGCTGAGTTTCTTCATGGAAATAGGAACTAGTACAGCAAGACGTAAATAAACTACACGGTAGGGGTACAGCAATGCTCATTGCTGTCAACTTAACGTGAAAACAAGTCTATAACTAGCTTTTAGATTGCCTCGTTCCCAGTCTCCGGCTGGGAATGCTCGTCTTTGAGGCTCCGCCTCCCTTGCTAGCGCCAGAGCCACCAAGAGCAGCATTTCCAGGCTCCGGCTGGAAACAAAGTTTTAAAGGAGTTTCAGCTTAAGTTGACAGCTTAAGTTGACACCAATGAGTAATGCTGTGCCCTTACGACAAATGTGGTTCAAATATATGAAAACTGCTGTAAATAAATTTTTTGCCTAGCCTCTAGTAAAGAGTCCCCAATTCCAGAGTGCCCATTTCTCCCTAATTTCTCCACGAGACGCCTTTTTAGATCGGCGCAGCAAGTTGGAGAAAAATGGCAAAATCTACGCAATATTGATATGCGTTCCTACGAATCTCCGTATTATACTGAACTCCAAAATATAACACTGTAGTTTTTAGATACATAAGATTTTCGGTAAAGTATGTAATTAAACGTATAAAAAAATCGAAAGATTCGTCATTTTTTAATTGATGATCAGCAGTAACTTTACCCAATTAGGTCTTCATGTTTCTTAAACTGGGTTTGTGCGCTGAGATACCAAAGATGGTTAACAATACAGTTTGTGTTTTTAAGCAACTGTATTGCCAAAAAGCCTGTAGTCAAGACAACCCAAGCCTAAAAACGGCAGTAGTTTAAAACTTAACTTCCAAACTAACAAAGACTTGAAAACAATGAAAATGACTTTCCACAAACTTGTAATTGGTGCCTCAATGGCTATTGGTATGAGCGCTCTTGCCACTGTACCAGCACAGGCTGGAACACTCACCGGTGCTACTATTGGTGGAACAGCAGCCGATGATTATTACGTCTATGATTCCGATGCCAAAAATACCTTCAAAGTAGAAAAACCTAGTGCAAATGATGTACAAAAAGTTCTAAGTGGTAACGCCGCTAGCCCCACTGGAAATGTGGAGCTACGAGCTAGCAGTGAAGGAAAGGATTTTGATTTCACCAAAAACACCACCTTGACAGGTACAATCGGTGGGAAAACCCTTACTCTAAGCAGCCTCACTTCTGATGACTGGTTTGGAGTCGGCCAAAAAACTACGAAGTATGGGTCAACTAATTTAGCTAACACCTGGTTTAACCAGGCTCTAAATTCTTATGGTATCAGTGATAGTACTTTTACTTTACTCGCTAAATACAGCTACACTAAAGAGAGTTTGTTTGACAGCTTTCTTAAAAACGGCGGATTTGAACGCTTTAGTGACCCGAATATTTCCTATGTCAATCAAGATGACACAAGTGGTTTAATTAGTATTGGTTTAGCAGGTCACTATAATGCCGCAACCCTCATAACACCCTCTCTAGGACTGCCGATTAACCTATCTAGCCTACTTCCATCTTTATTACAAGCAAGTGAAATCGTCAAATACACTTATGACGGTAAGACTGACTACCTGTATAGCTTTAAAGCTACCGAATCTGGTTTAGTTGAAAAAGGTGATACCAAATCCCATAGTGGTAATTATGAAGTCACTATCAAAGGTGTTGTGCCTCCCGCAGCAGTGCCAGAACCATCTATAATACTGGGTTTGTTGGGTGTTGCTGGCGTCTTTGTGACACAACGCAAATTTAAAAAAGTATCTATTTAAGATTGCAGGTTCAAAACTATAAATAAGAAAGGGAGCTAATTGCTCCCTTTTTTGATGAATAGTTTCTTTTTAGGTTATACTTTTGCTAAAAATATTTGCAAAAAATTAATCGGTTGTAAGACTATATATCTGTATGCCCCTAGCAAGATATTTGTAATAAGTATTTTGTAAAATGGTATTAATTAACCTAATATCCAGATACAAACTGTTTTATAAAGGCAATTTACATACCGTTATTTTCAGGATTACTTAAGTGTTTTTACTTATACGCTCTTGGCAGTTCCATGTTTAAGAGTAGTCATTGATTTAAAATCATAACTTAGATAAAGCTCGTAAAAAAAGCTTAATTTTTGATTAAATTATACTTCATTGTATTGCTTGTTCAAGTATTGTAGTACGATTGAATTTAATCTATTCATATTTTTGAGTAGATTATATAAGTCAGCTTTCTATTCGTTTCATCATAAACTTAAATACACTAGCATTTAAGTTTATGGCAATAATTGTTGGCTTTTACTTAAAATTATCAGATAATAGGTAGCAATGACAGCACAATTACTCAATGAGAGATAAGCCATTGCAGTCACATAAAGTTAGACGAATTTTGCTAGTCGAAGATCATTATCTCAATCGGATGTTACTTAGTGACTATCTAATTCACTGTGGGTACGAAGTCCAAAGCTTATCAGAAGGCTCTACTTTTTTCTCAACTGTTGAGAAATTCGAGCCAGATTTAATGTTATTAGACTTGAAGCTACCAGATGTTGACGGTTACTCACTCTTAAAACAAGTCCAGCAAAAACCTGATTTGTCAAAAATACCGATCATTGTGGTTTCAGCCTTTGCTTTTAAAGCAGATCAAGAACTAGCTTTGAGTTTGGGCGCACGTAGCTATTTTGTCAAACCCTTAAAACTTAAGGATCTGATCCTTACAATTGAAGAACAATTTACTTGTCACCACAGATAAGCTTTTCTATGATGCGTGCATTTATTCTGCTTTTTGGTCAGCAATAAACTCTTCAACGCGCTCACTAAGAGTTTGTACGGAACTGCCAATAGTTGAAATTTTCTGTTGTACTTGCGCTAACAATAAAACTGCTGTTTGTAGTTCATTGAGAGTTTCAGCCATAGCCTCACGATACTGTACTTCAAAATCTTGTAAATTCATGGTCTAGCTCTTGTTTGAAATCATTATAATAACTATATTCTCAATCATAATCGCAAATTTAACTAACTCAATCCGTTAATTCGCTTAATATTATAAATTCAATAAACAAACATAAATATCGCAAATTGACAAAGATTTTATCTGGTATTTATATAAGCATTATCTAAACGCCTTCTTGATTTTTAAATAAAGATAAATCAACACAAAAAATATTATTTTTATTTAAAATGGAAAGCTCCAGATAATAAAATACAGCAGTAAATAGGGAATAGTAAACAGGGAACAGAGTTGAAAATTACTTGGTATATGGCTTTTTGATGAAATTTTGTACCTCATTTACCTGAAATCTGCTGTATTATCAATTTAAAAAAGTTAATAATAGATTGAAAAAGCAAAGTTTTTATTCTGACAGTAGCAGTCAAGAACTAAGGTCGCAGCTAGACAAATTCTCGTTTACTCCAAAGTTTTTATGCTTACGATAAGTTTTCTGACAAGTTTCTAGCTTGGAAACTAATTCACCCTGCAAAAAGCTGCAAAAGTAGCTACAGCAGACTTATTTTTGTGTAAGCTAAAGGTCTACCCGACTTAGGAGTTGAGAGTGCTGAGTTAGGAGTTAAGAGTTATTATTCTCCCCAGTCCCTCTTTTATCTATTCTGGCGTATACAGTTTTTGATGGCTATTTCATCTTTACTTCATAAATAGTCTGTCGAATCGGCACGAAAAAATAATTTTTCTTAAAATAGAGAAAGATTACCTAATTTTGGTTGTGACAATATCTACTCAAATATTACCACTGGTTAAAGATCCAGAACGACTAGAAAACCGTCTAGCCGAAATTCCACCGGAACCGGGGGTTTATTTCATGCGGGACAGGAGCGATCGCATTATATATATAGGTAAATCACGTAAATTGCGATCGCGTGTCCGTTCCTATTTCCGGGATGGCTACAACAAGAGTGAACGTATCGCCACGATGGTCAAATTAGTGACAGAAATTGAATTTATCGTCACTGATACTGAAGCTGAAGCTTTAGCCCTAGAAGCCAATTTGATCAAGCAGCACCAGCCATATTTCAACGTGTTGCTCAAAGATGATAAAAAATATCCCTATCTCTGCATCACTTGGTCAGAAGATTATCCGCGAATTTTTATTACCCGTAAACGCCAATTTGGTAAAGAAAAGGATAAGTTTTACGGGCCCTATACTGATGCTGGTTTATTACGAGAAATTGTCCGCATCTGCAAGCGTATCTTTCCCCAGCGACAACGACCTCAACCACTTTTTAAAGACCGTCCTTGCTTAAATTTTGATTTAGGGCGTTGTCCGGGTGTGTGTCAACAGCTGATTTCACCAGAAGAATATCGCAAAATTGTGCAAAAGATCGCGATGGTATTTCAAGGTCGAACTCAGGAATTGATTGAGATTTTGACCCAACAGATGAACGCAGCCGCCGAGAACTTGAATTTTGAGTCAGCCGCGCGGATTCGCGATCAAATTTCTGGGTTAAAGTCGCTGACAGCTGACCAAAAAGTATCCTTACCAGATGATACGGTTTCACGGGATGCGATCGCACTGGCAGCCGACGAACAACACGCCTGCATTCAACTATTCCAGATTCGCGCGGGTCAATTGGTGGGACGTTTAGCCTTTGTGGCGGATGCTCATGCAGAACCAGGAGCTATTTTACAACGAGCCTTAGAGGAACATTACCAAACTGCTGACTCCGTGGAAATACCCTTAGAAATTTTGGTACAGCATGATTTACCAGATGCGGAGATATTGGCGGATGTCTTAACTCAACGCAAAGGCAAAAAAGTCACAATTTTGACTCCTTTACGGCAAACTAAGGCAGAATTAATTGAGATGGTAGAGCGAAATGCTCAGTATGAATTGCAAAGAATGCAGAAATTTGGCGATCGCAATCACCAATCAATGCAAGATTTAGCTACCATTCTCGATTTACCCGATGTACCCCACCGCATCGAGGGTTATGACATTTCCCATATTCAAGGGTCAAATGCTGTCGCTTCGCAAGTTGTGTTTATCGACGGATTACCTGCTAAACAGCACTATCGACACTACAAAATCAAAAATCCCACGGTGACAGCAGGACATTCAGATGATTTTGCTAGTCTGGCTGAAGTCATCCAACGGCGGTTTCGCAAGTATGGGGAAGATCAGCAATTAGCGCGTTTGGGTAATCCTGACTGGCCGGATTTAATCATGATTGATGGTGGTAAAGGTCAGTTATCATCGGTTGTCGCCGTTTTGCAAGAGATGAATTTATTAGAAGACTTGCGAGTTGTGAGTTTAGCAAAGCAGCGAGAAGAGATTTTTTTACCGGGAGAGTCTAAACCCTTGACAACTGATGCAGAACAACCGGGGGTACAGTTATTGCGACGGCTGCGGGATGAAGCGCATCGGTTTGCAGTGAGTTTCCATCGTCAACAACGTAGTGATAAATTGAAGCGATCGCGTTTAGATGAAATTCCTGGCTTAGGACATCATCGACAAAAGCAGCTACTAGGACATTTTCGCTCAGTTGACTATATTCGGCAAGCGACAACCACACAACTTGCTGAAGTAGCAGGAATTGGGCCGCGTTTGGCTCAAGAAATTTACGATTATTTTCATCCTGCTTAAAGTAAAAACACCTACTCTTCAAGGTGAGAGTAGGTGAAAACAAAATGTAGATAGAACTTTGAGCGATTCCCAAAGTTCCCAGCAAAGGGTATTGATTCTGACTCCTGAATTCTTTTTTTATTTCATAAATCTTGTCAGCAAATATGAACTAAATCTTAAGATAGAGATTTTGTTACCAAATATACAGTAATTTATTGGTTTTAATTTTTGAATACAAGAACGGCTTTTTTGTATTCGTTCTAAATGACTATAAACAAGGCTCTCTCAAGGCATTAATCATAGGGATCAGTAAATCTCTAAGCAAAATTTAATTAAAAATCAATTTATGTATCTAAAGTAGGAGAGTAAAATCACTTAAGTTTTAGGATAATAGATAAAGATATCAAAAACTTTTCAAACCTGAAATTTTGTTTAAAATAATCAGCCAATATTACAGCAATTTGTTAAGTTGGGTCGAACCAGAATTTTTCTTGGTTTAACTTGTGGCTTTACTAAATAAAAAATAATTACAACCAGAGGTTTTAAAATGCAGACAGTACAAAAGATTTACTGCCCAAATTGTGGTAGCCATGCGGAACGTTATTATATTTCTGATAGTCAATTAACTCGGACACAATGCCCAAGCTGTGACTATTTGATGATTAGTTGCACTCGCACTGGCAAAGTTATTGAGGCTTATGCCCCAGGAATTCATGCACACCGATAGTTAATAAAAAAATTAAAAATTGGAGAAAGTTTTCTCTAATTTTTAATAATTAAAGTTATTTCTCAAAACAGAATTTAGAATTCAGAATCCAGGAGTCAGAATTCAATAAAGTTCAGAATGAGCAACAAAACACTTATAGAGACGGCGATTTATCGCGTCTCGAAAACTCAAAATTGTTGCCAGTAGGCCTTAACCCAAGCGTATTGAGTCATAATTTAGTATGAATTGGAGTCCTGGCGGATAGGATTTAGCGGTTTACTATAGTGGCGGTTCTGAATTCTTCTTCAACAGACATTTTGAACAGTTTACAGATTGTCTTTCTGTTGTCTGAGTTGTTGCTGTTGTCTCTGTTCTTGTAATCTCAATTCTTGCTGTTGTCTAATTTGTTGATCTTGTCTGAGTTGTTGATCTTGTATTCTCATCTGTTGCTGTCGTGTAAATTCTTGCTGTTGTAGTCTTGTTTCTTGTTGTTGTAATCTTAATTGTTGCTGGCGTATCAGTTCTTGCCGTTGTCGTGTAAATTCTTGCTGTTGTATTTTCTGTTGTTGTTGTAGTTGTGGTTCTGGAAGGTTTAGGCGTAGCCATGTATCCTTAAATTGCTCTTGTGTTTGCTGATTTCGCTCCTCTTGTTGTTGTCTCATTCTTTCTTGAAAGGACTCAGGTTGCTGAGGAATCGGTTGAATTATTTGTCCATAAGCAGGAGAATTCATCGGCAAAGCTTTTGCAAGAACAATGACTAGTAGCCATAGTTTAAGCGGCAATGAGCGATTCAACATACAGTTATTTGTTATGGGTTGGGTTGAGCGATCGCTTAACCTTAATATAACAATTTCTACCATTGCCTTCTTGCACCAATTGCGACTAACGTCAATATATGTGTAAAAGCAAAGTAATTAAATTTACTGACTGCAACAGATTTAATTCTTACTTGCTCTTAATTGCCCACAAGCAGCATCAGCTTCTAAACCACGAGAATAACGGACACTAACAGCAGTATTTTGCTGCTTGAGGACGTTGACAAATGCTTGAATGCGATCGCGGTTGGGGCGTTTGTAGTCTACTTCTTGAATGGGGTTGTAAGGAATCAAATTCACATGACATTGAAATCCTCGCATACATTTTGAAAGTTCTAATGCGTGTTCTGGTAGATCGTTGACACCAGCTAAGAGAACATATTCAAAGGTAACGCGGCGTCCAGTTATTTCCACATATTCTCGACATTCAGCCAGTAAATCTTCTAAAGGATAGGCGCGGGCGCTGGGGATGAGTTTTTCCCGTAGTGGTTGATTGGGGGCGTGAAGACTCACAGCCAGAGTAATTTGCAAATTATTTTCCGCGAACTGACGAATGCGATCGCGAATCCCAACTGTAGAAACTGTAAGCGATCGCTGCCCAATACCGACATCTTGATTCAGAGATTTCAAAGCTGCTAAAACATTCTCAGTATTCAACAACGGTTCACCAAGTCCCATAAACACTACATTGCTAACCCGTTGCTGAAAATCTTCTTGCACAGTCAACACCTGATCGACAATTTCGTGCCGTGCTAGGTTGCGTTTGTAGCCTCCCTTTCCAGTAGCGCAGAAATCACACGCCATCGGGCAACCCACCTGAGTAGAGACGCAAACTGTCAGCCGGGCTTTTGGGCCTTCTCCCCTTTCTGCGAAGGTGGGGATACCAACAGTTTCAATAATTTGCCCGTCTGTTAATTGTAAAAGATATTTGACTGTACCATCGGGAGCCTCAGAGCGGTAATGTAAGATTGAGCGCCCAATAGGGATTTCTGCTAATTCTGTACGCCATTGCTTGGGGAAGACAGAAATATCAGCTAGCGATCGCACCCCCTTGTCATAGATCCATTCATGCAGTTGCTTCCCTCTGTAAGCAGGTTGTCCCTGCTGCTGCACCCAAGTAGTTAACTCGGCAACGGTTGCACCTAGTAAGGGAGGGATTAATGCTGATTTTTCTGGGTTTTGTGAGTCAATCGGAGATACAAGAGGCGTAGCAGACATAAAAAATCACGAGTTGATGCTGAATCTCTATACTACACCTGCCAGATTAACTTAGTCTTGACCAAAGAAGATGGTTAATTAACCAAAGGTTGTGCCATTCCAGCCCCACATTGCTCCCTTAGCATCCGCAAACTCTATATAAATGCGATTTTTCGGCACGCCTAGAGTTTGGTTAATCTGCTGGCAAAAGTCCTGACTCATTGCTGCGGTTTGATCTGGCTTCATTGTACCGATGCTCTTAATTTCAATGTAGCAAACCGGGTCAGTATTCCCTGCAAAAGTCATGGGGATTCCTGGTTCAAAAGCAGTCATTACATAAGATTCTGGTTTTCCCAAATGTTTCGCCAACTTGGCTGATAGGTTTAAAAGCATCGACTCAATTTCAGCTTTTTCAGGAGCAGGTGCAGAAGTTTGCACTTTAATTAAAGGCATAATATCGAATTGGGATTTTGAATTTTATTGACATTGTTAAGTTTATCGAACCGCAGAGGCAATGGGGAGATGAGGAGAATAACCAATGCCCAATGCCCCATCCCCAATATTTAGTTATGAGATGAGCGAAATAGATGACTATGTTCAGGATGATATAAACGCGATCGCCCTGTTGTTGTCGAGAGTGCGGGGCTGATTATATAAAGTGTAGTGCGAATTAGTTTTTCTTGATGAGTGCAATCTGCCATTTGATTTAAGGGGACAACCCTGATTTTTTCATCAGGCCAGCCGATGCGAAAGCAAATCGCAATGGGGGTTTCGGCTGGGTAATGTTCGAGTAATTTGGCTTGAGCATTTTCGACGTGACGCGCACTCAAATACAGGCAGAGGCTAGCCTGATGCGCTGCAAGAGTCGCTAATTCTTCAGTGGCAGGGACTTCTGTACGTCCACTGATGCGTGTCAAAATGATCGTTTGGACTAAACCAGGTACAGTCAGTTCTATTTTGAGTTTGGCAGCAGCGGCTTGAAAGGCGCTGATACCAGGTATGACTTCAAAAGGAATATTTGCCTCTGCGAGGAGGTGCATTTGCTCGTGGATAGCGCTGTAGAGACTAGGATCACCAGAATGAAGACGGACTAGAGATTTTTGCTGCGATCGCACCCTATCGATCATAATCCCCAAAATCTCTTCTAAAGTCTGATTCGCAGTTCTAATGATCTCCGCATCTTCTCGACAAAGTTCTAAAATTTGTTCGGGGATTAAAGAATCAGCAAATAAAATCACATCAGCAGCAGCCAGTAGTTTCTGCGCCTTCACCGTTAATAAATCAGGATCTCCGGGACCCGCTCCCACAATATACACAGATGCTTCTAAAGCATATAGTGTTTTTTTATCACTCGAATTTTCTGTATATTCACTCTTAGAAGAACACACGGCAATCCCTCAAAAAATTTTTGTGGCAAATTCTTCAGTATCTTTCCGGATTCATCTTCTTTCCCTAGTAGATAGTAATGGTAGATGCACCCTGGTTAAGCCCTAGAGAATATTCTGGGGCATTTTTTATTTTTGGGCATTGGGCATTGAAAAGAGGCAGAGGGGAAAACTCTTCTACCTTGCATCCCCCTCATCTCCCACTCTCCCCATTACCCTTAAGAGTAGGAACTACATCGGGTAAAGGGCGTTTGAGTAAGTAAAGCCAAGCTAATCCAACTAATCCCAATAAAATTCCGAGACTACTGACTACTTGTGCCATCCGTAACGGCCCCAGCATCAAGCTATCAGTGCGAAAGCCTTCAATCCATAAGCGTCCTAAGCTATAGGCTGGCCAGTAGACTAGAAATAGTGTGCCTACCTTTAGGCGTGGCTTACCGGATAAAGACCGGAAAAACAACGTTATCAGTAGCGTAAACACCATTAAATCCCACAGAGATTCGTAGAGGAAGGTGGGATGAAAATAATCGAAACTAGCATAGTCTAGAGGACGACGATCTGGTGGAATATACAACTTCCAGGGTAAATCAGTCGGATCGCCAAAAGCTTCAGAATTAAAGAAATTGCCCCAACGTCCGATCGCTTGCCCTAAAATCAGCGAAGGTGCTACTAAATCTGCCAGTTGCCAAAAAGAAACCTGCTTGATTTTGGCAAAGATTAACGCAGCCACAACGCCACCAAGAATGGCTCCGTGAATGGCAATACCTCCTTCCCAGATTGCAAAGATTTTTTCTGGAGTTGGGGCATATTTTGGCCATTCAAAGAAAACGTAGTATAGCCGTGCGCTAGGAATTGCCCCAATCAACAACCAAAAAAACAAATCCCCTAGCAACTCAGGATTAACATTACGGCGCTTTGCCAACTCCTGGGAAAGGATAACGCCAATTAATACTGCTGTGGCAATCAATAAGCCATACCAACGGATACTTAAATGAATACCTAGTATATCTAAATCTAATTTCACCAGAATCGGGCCTGGTGAAGTGAATTGAAATGCCAAGGGCAAGGTGGAAAAATCCAGTGCCATGAAAAATTACCTAGAAAAGTTCGTTAACTACCCGCGTACTTTGCTAAGTACGGAGTTTCTTGCATCTCGAATACTGGAACTACCCTTGAATTCTCCACCAAATTGTGGGGACATAGGTAAAAATCCCATATTTATATTTAGGAGTCTAGTTCCTAACGCCTAGTTGAGCATAACTTGTGCCACTAAAACAATTGAATTTAGCATCTTTACTCAGAGCGCAAGATGGTAGATTTGAGTAAGTTACACAAAACGGTTTCGATATAATCACTTAAACAACTTTGATATATTTAAAATTGTGATCGCTATTTATCCTGGTAGCTTCGACCCCATCACCTTGGGACACCTTGACCTCATCCAGCGCGGGAGTCGGCTGTTTGAGCGGGTGATTGTCGCTGTACTGCGGAACCCCAACAAGATGCCACTTTTTAGTGTGGAGCAACGGCTAGATCAGATACGTCATTCTACACAACATTTATCGAATGTAGAAGTAGACAGCTTTGATGGTCTTACCGTCAACTATGCTCAAATGCGACAAGCACAAGTTTTGCTGCGGGGTTTACGGGCTGTGTCAGATTTTGAAGTGGAACTGCAAATGGCTCACACCAATAAAACTCTTTCTACCGAAATAGAAACAGTTTTTCTTGCAACCTCAAATGAATATAGTTTTTTAAGTAGTAGTGTGGTAAAAGAGATTGCAAGGTTTGGTGGCTCTATCGATCATCTCGTTCCCCCACACATTGCCCTGGATATATACCAATGCTACAATCAGAAATCTCCAATGTTGAACCCAATCTCAACGGAAGCAATCCCCCCCCTCAAGAATATCTCGGTGGAGAGGGAAGCATAGATATTCAACAAGAACTCAACCGCCTAGAGGAAATAGTTCTCTCTAGTCTCAGGATTCCGCTGACGGGACGCACGCTCATCGATGAAGAAAAGTTCTTGGATCAGCTTGATTACATCCGGCTGGCTTTACCATCGCTTTTTCAAGAAGCAGCAGCAGTTCTTGAGCAAAAGGACGAAATTTTGCTGGAAGCGGAAGAGTATGGACAGCAGGTTGTTGAGGCCGCACAAGCAAAAAGAGCGCAAATTTTAGCTGAAAGCGATATCATTCACCAGGCGGAACAAGAAGCTGAACAACTACGGCGACAAGTGCAACAAGAGTGTGAGGGAATAATGCAAGAAACCCTCGCTGAGATTGAACGTAAACGGTATGCTTGTCAGCAAGAATTAGAGATGATGCGACAAACTGCGATCGCTCAGGCTCAAGAAATTGAAGATGGTGCCGATCAATATGCCGATGGACTTTTGGGAAATATTGAGCAGGATCTCAAAGAGATGTTGCGAATTGTCACCAACGGACGGCAACAACTGCAAATTGATAACCTCACCCAGCGCAATTCACCTCCTGGCAAAAAAAGATAGAGGTTCTAACGAGAGATGGGGAAAAATTATCGGTTGGGTTTCGCTACTGCTTAACCCAAAGATTTTTATGAATGAAGACTTTTTGGGAAGCTATCTGGTAAGCTGTTCCATATTTAAATTGCATAGGGCGGGCAAGATACCCACCCCACAAGAGTTGTGTTGAATTCATATAGATGTTTTTTAGCTATTCAACACCTAATTACAAAGTATATGTAAAATCTTCCACCAGCATACCGGGAACCAAACTACCTCCCAGTTGGCGACTTTCATAAGTTCCTACTTCGGGAATGAATTCTTGAAAAGTGGTCAAATCTACTAAGTTTTCTCCCCAGAATCGATAGAGACTTTCATCAAAACGTAAGTTTTCAATAGGTGCAATAATTTCTCCGTTTTCTACCCAAAAACAAGCATAACGAGTCATACCTGTGATTCTACCAGTGTGGCGATCGCTCCAATTCAAGTAATGCAAATTTGATACATATAATCCTGTATCTAAACTCGGAAGAATCTGTTCAAATACTAAATTTCCCGGACTCACTTCTGGCGCTCGTAAAGTCTCTGAACCATTAGCGCCATTGGCAATTTTTTGATATTCCTTAGCAGTCCGAGAATTCACCAAAGTATTGACCAAATATCCTTTTTCTATTACAGATAACTCCGGTGCTGCTATTTCTCCCAATTCATTAAAGCGTGGTACTAATCCCCGTTGAAAGTTTTCTTTCAAATTAAATGCAGTGGAAAGCTGTTTTTCTTTACGCCATAGAGCAGCTAAAGAACTGTTTCCTTGCTGAATATCAGCTTCGCTTACAGATCCCCAAGAAAGCATCAATAATAAATCTGCAACAGCAGCAGGTGCAAAGTAAGTTTTGTACTGTCCCCGTGGCAATTCTTTAACTGGACGAGCAAGCAATTCTAGTTGTTTTTTCGCTTCGCTAATTTTGGCGATATAAGCAGATTCATCCCAATCACTCCCGGCAAATGTGCCTTTAACGGCTTGTCCAGAGGTGGAAAATAGAGAATAATCTAAGGTAAAAGAATCAGTAGCAAACCAGTGTTTTTGACCGCTAGAATCACCATAACCTTTAATTACCACTCCCCCTGCATATATCCCGGTAAAATCCAATTCTGCAACTAGTTCTAGCACAGTTGGTACTACTGCCTCAGCCGCCAATAAATTCCCAGAATTTATTTCTCGACTAGTATTATTTCCTGATGGCAAAACTAGATATGGATCGATGGGTAGTAGAATAAGTTCGTCGCGTAATTCCTGCAAAGCGGTATATGCTAACTGCCAGTCTACCTCCCAATTTCCAGTAAAGGGAAACTGCCGAACACTATTGCGCTGCTCTTTCATCAAAGTCAGTTCGATCCAACCATCTGCAACACAACCAGTTTGTCGTACTTTCGCATGATTAAAACGAGTAAATTGACTTATTTCACTGCTGAGTCTCACAGTAAATTGTTCATCTTCTGCTTTTTTGATCAGCAAACTTTCAATCAGTCGATTAAAGCTGACTTCTAATGCAGATAATTCCTCAATTTTCATGGATATTAAATATTAATAGGGAATAGGTAGATGGGATGACGCAATTACGAATTACGAATTATCTAAGTTCCTCCACCAAAAACTTCGACGTTAGCAAATACACAGACAGGTGAACCGTGTCCTACCCAAATGGCCTGATTTGGTTCTCCTTTACCACAATAAGGAGTACCATACATTTGCCAGTTTGTCGCATCTCCGACTTTAATTAGACTATGCCAAAACTCTGGTGTTGTGGCGCGATAGTTAGGATTACGAAGGGTTTTGGTGAGTTTACCGTTTTCAATTAATTTAGCGTACTCACAACCAAATTGGAATTTGTAGCGGCGATCGTCAATTGACCAAGAACGGTTAGATTCCATGTAAACGCCGTGTTCTATCCCGCCAATAATGTCTTCAAAATTACCATTGAGAGGCTCTAAATTCAAGTTACCCATGCGATCGATCGCTGGCCGATTCCATGAGGAAGCACGGGCACAGGCAACTCCTGCTACACCTGCTCTGGCTTGACTTTCCAGACTGCCTAAACCCCGTTGCAGTACACCTTCTTTAACCAAATACTCCCGTGTTGCGACAGCACCCGTATCATCAAAGCCGTAGCTAGCAAATTCACCAGGTACGCTGGGATCAAAGGTAATGTTCATCAGCGGCGAACCATAAGCTAGGTTGCCAAAATCACTTTTATTAACAAAGCTACCTCCAGCATAGTTACGCTCATCTCCCAAAATTCGGTCAATTTCTAGAGGATGCCCGACACTTTCATGGATTTGCAGCATCATCTGATCTGGGGCTAAAACTAAATTGGTACGGGTGGTTGGGCATTCTTCTGCTGTCAAGAGTTCTACTGCTTGTTCGCCAATTTGCCGCACCCGATGCCATAAGTTTTCTTGTTTTAATAGTTCGAGTCCACCTTGGTAGCAGTTTGCTTGGGAGCCGTTGTTGCTGCGCTGCTGTACAATTGCTCCATCTTGGGCAGTGGCTCCGTAATTAGTGCCTATAGATAGTATTTTTTGATAGACTTCTGAGCCGTTGCTGCTGACAAACCAAGATTCTCTCTCGGTTGTGCTAGCACTAGCTATGGTTTGCACAATTTTGTCATCAACTTTGAGCGTTTGGCAAATCCGAATCAGTAAATCGTTGATTTCTCCCGGACTCAGAGCATCTAATGGTTCCAGAAATGGCGATTTATATTCACCAACGACTTTTGGACGCTCGCTTTCACGGAAGGGATGTATCCACCATTCACTGGCTGCTAGTGCCTGTTTATAGGCTGTTTGAGCAGCCGCTTGCAGGGAAGATAGTTCCAGAGAGTTAGTAGCTGCATAACCCAGACTGCCATTAACCAAAACTTCCAGCATGGCTCCAGCAGTGAAGGATTTGCCGTTTAGTTGGGGTAAGGCGTCACGAACGAAACGGGTAGTAGAAGTTTCCTTTACGGCTCTAATACCAATCCAATCAGCGGTTATATCGAAACTAGCGATCGCTTTTTTAAGTTCAGACCACATAATTTAAGGAATGGGGAATAGGGAATGGGGAATAAGGAATGGGGAATGGGGATTTTCCTCCCTACTCCCCACTCCCTAATTACGATGCCAGCGCGTACTATCACGGCTATCAATTAGCGTAATACCTTGTGCTTGAAGTTCGTCACGAATGCGATCGCTTTCGGCAAAATTTTTAGCTTGACGTGCTTGTTGCCTGTGCTGGATTTTCGCCTCAATTTCCGCATCGCTTAAACCATTACTCGTGTGAGTTTCGGTTTCTATCTCGGCTTCTAAACCTAAGACTCCAGCTAGTGTGACGAGTGTTTGCCATTGCTGGTGTAACTCCTCTGCTGACGTTTCGGTTTTCCCTTCATGCACAAGAATATTTCCCTCACGGCGCAATTCTTTGGCTAATTCAAACAATACTGTTAATCCACCGGGAAAATTAAAGTCGTTATTTACACTTTCTTGGAAGCGTTCAACATCTGAATTTTGGATTTTAGGTCGCACCTTTGGTGCGCTTTCAGCGCAACTTGGATTTTGGATTAGGGAATTTTCACCCTCCTCTAGTTCCCATTCTAGTTTTTTACCGTATTGGTAGCCGAAGAGTAAGCCTTCTTTAATGGTGTGCCAACCGTTGGTTGCTGCGGCGATCGCTTCGTCGGTAAAATCTATGGGTGTGCGATATTGAGCAGTCAGTACGAATAACCGCACTGCCATCGGGTCAACTCCTCGATCCAGCAATTCTCGAATAGTGGTAAAGTTGCCCAAAGATTTGGACATTTTTTCACCATCTACCTTCACCATGCCGTTATGTAACCAGTAACTTGCTAAGGGTTTTCCGGTTACAGCCTCAGATTGGGCAATTTCGTTTTCGTGGTGGGGAAAAATTAAGTCAGCACCACCGGCATGAATATCTATGGTATCTCCCAGGCGATCGCGCACCATTGCCGAGCATTCTATATGCCACCCCGGACGACCTGCGCCCCAAGGTGATTCCCAAGCAGGTTCTCCCGGTTTTGCTGCCTTCCACAAAGCAAAATCGAAGGGGTCTTTCTTTTTCTGATATTCTGGATCTTCGACGTTGACGCGATCGCTTTTCCCTGCCTGCATATCTTCTAACTTACGTCCCGAAAGCTTGCCATACTCAGAAAACTTTCGTACTGCATAATACACATCGCCATCAGCAGGGTAGGCAAAACCTTTATTTTCCAATTCATGAATTAACCGTTGAATGCCATTCATCGTGTGGGTAGCGCGGGGATATTCATCAGCTTCCTTGATTCCCAGGCGCGCCATATCCTCAAAATATGCTTTGATGAAGCGATCGGCTACAACTTCCATTGATGAATGTTCAACACAGGCTCGATTCAGAATCTTGTCATCAATATCAGTAAAATTTTGGATATATCGGACTTCATAACCGATAAACTGGAGGTATCGGCGCACTACATCCCAAACGATGCAAGCTCTAGCATGACCCAAATGACAGTAGTCGTACACCGTCACGCCGCAGTAATACATCTTAACCTTGCCTGGTTCGACTGTTTCAAACGGTTCTTGACGACGGGTGAGGGTATTGTAAAGGGTTAGGGTCATAATCAATTCAAAATTCAAAATTCAAAATTCAAAATGGGAAACCTCGTGTTGGCAAGCGTCCTGGCTGCTGACTGTATGGAAGTCAAAAGTCGAACAGCTTAACAGGTGTAATCCTGAATAGGGAGATACGCAATAATAGGGGAAAGCAGCTGGGATGACAGTCCAGCATCCCTATGCTAGTACGTCACGGTGGAAATCAACATAACTATTGGGCAAAATCTCGAAAGCCCAGAAATCAAGGGTTTTTGACTTTTGACTTTTGACTTTTGACTTCCGCATAGCGGCGTTAGTGTTTTCTGGACTATTTTCGCTACATTACTATTTTTTGACTATTTGATAACAGCGCTATGCAATCAGCAGTTACACCCGAATCTTCCGCAATGGATACGCCTAAACAAGGAATGCCAGTAACAATTATTACAGGTTTCCTCGGTAGTGGTAAGACGACTTTACTTAATCATATCCTCAACAACCAACAGGGTTTAAAAACCGCTGTTCTAGTGAATGAATTTGGTGAAATTGGCATCGACAACGAGCTAATTGTTTCCACTGGTGAGAATATGGTGGAACTAAATAATGGTTGTATCTGCTGCACTATTAATAATGATTTAGTAGATGCAGTTTACAAAGTTTTAGAACGCCAAGAAAATCTAGATTATCTCGTAGTGGAAACAACTGGATTGGCAGATCCGCTCCCAGTCGCTTTAACATTTCTGGGCACAGAATTACGGGATTTAACCCGTTTGGATTCGATTATTACCGTGGTAGACGCGGCGAATTACAGCCTAGATTTATTTAACTCTGAGGCAGCGTACAGCCAGATTGCTTATGGTGATGTGATTGTGCTGAACAAGGCTGATTTGGTTGATGAAGCCACTTTGAAGGAGTTAGAAAGAAAAATTAATGAAGTTAAGGAAGGAGCGAGAATCATTCGCGCAACGCGATCGCAAGTGCCACTTCCTTTAATTCTGAGTGTTGGTCTGTTTGAGTCAGATAAATATTTTGACACAGTGGTGGATGAACACGACCATCACGATCATGAGCATCACGACCATGATCACGATCACTCAACATGTGGTCACGATCATCACGACCATGACCACGATCACCACGATCATCACCATCATTCTGACCATTTAGAAAATGATGGTTTTACTTCCATCTCTTTCCAAAGTGACAAGCCTTTTTCTATTAGGAAGTTTCAGTATTTCTTAGATAACCAACTACCCTCAAATATCTTCCGAGCCAAGGGCATTATGTGGTTTGATGAAAGTCCAAAGCGTCATATTTTCCACCTTTGTGGTAAACGCTTTACCTTGGATGATGATGAATGGCAAGGTAAATTGAAAAATCAGCTAGTGCTGATTGGTCAAAATTTAGATCGTGAGACTTTAATCAGTCAACTCGAAAACTGTATTTGTCTACCTTCAACCTCTCGCGGTAAAGGCTTTGGCAAATAAATACAGACGCGATGAATCGCGTCTGTACAAAAGTTCATTACTCGTTCCCAGGTTCCACCTGGGAATGCCTTCCCAATGCCTCCGCCATCGATTTTGAACAATGAAAATGAGAGAATAGCAACGCCGAATAGCCCATCGTAGTCATCGCTTCCTCACTCCCCTGCATTTACGTGCGAGTGTTTCGCCAATAATTACGTTAGCGCAGCGTTAGCGACGTAGGAGCATAATTACGAATTACGAATTAGTTAAAATGCGTGTTATCATCCAGCGAGTTAAATCATCTCAAGTTGTCGTTAACGGCGAAATTGTTGGCAAAATTGGGCGGGGTTTAAATTTACTCGTAGGTATTGCTAATACCGATACTGATACTGAACTCGACTGGATGGTTCGTAAGTGCTTAGAATTGCGGCTGTTTCCTGACGAAGAAGGAAGTGATCGTTGGCAAAAATCTGTACAAGAAATTGGCGGTGAGTTACTGGTAGTCAGTCAATTTACCCTTTACGGTGACTGTCGCAAAGGCCGCCGTCCTTCTTTTGACCGTTCAGCGGCTCCCCAATCAGCAGAAGATTTGTATAATCGTTTTGTTACCAAATTAAGAGCTAGCAGTTTGCAAGTGGAAACAGGTCAATTTGGTGCAATGATGCAAGTGACAATTGAAAACGATGGCCCCGTAACTTTATTACTTGAAAAATAACTAGTCTAAATATATACACGCAGAAACGAATAACAATAGCCTCTAGACCGTGGTGTTCTAATTGATGAGAGAATATTAAATTAACCATCACCAAAGCTTAAATTCATTTATCATGGCGAAAATCCAGTTTTCTAGAGGTATTGACGAAGAAGTAACTCCAGATGTGCGCTTGACGCGATCGCGCAGTGGCGATAGTGGCACAGCAACATTTATTTTTACGAATCCAAAGATTTTAGATCAAGGTAGCACCGAAGATATTACCGGGATGTACTTGATTGACGAAGAAGGAGAGATAATTACCCGCGAAGTCAAAGCTAAATTTGTCAATGGGAAACCGGAAGAATTAGAAGCACTTTACGTGATGAAATCTGTCCAAGAATGGGATCGCTTTATACGCTTCATGGAGCGGTATGCTGCCGAAAACGATCTAGGACTGAGTAAAAATGAGGCATAGGGTATAGGGCATTGGGCATTGGGCATCGGTAAGCCAAAACACATCTAATTTGCATATTAAAATCTTCTCAATCTATTGTGGGGTGGGCATCTTGCCCGCCCTGATTATGCAACTTGAATGCTGATTAGCTTAATTATTGTCATAACCCAATCGCCAATCCCCATACCCAATTATCCAGGATCACAAAGTTCATGACTTACCGATGATGTCACAACCTCACCCAGACTCGCCGATAATTACGGTAACTTGTGCTGTGGTTACTGTTAGCGATACACGCACTTTTGAAACAGACAAAAGTGGCCAGCTAATTCAGCAGTTACTCGTTGGTGCTAACCATGCTGTGGGAGGCTACACGATTATCAAAGATGAACCAACACACATTCAAGGGCAGATAGAAAATCTGGGTAAAAGTGCAAATTTGGATGCTGTAATTTTCAATGGTGGTACAGGTATTGCACCAAGAGATACCACTTATGATGCCATTGAGAAGTTACTGGAGAAGACTTTGCCGGGATTTGGTGAGTTATTTCGTTTTTTAAGTTATCAAGAAATTGGTTCGCGGGCGATCGCTTCTCGCGCTGTTGCTGGTGTTTATCAAGATAAATTAATTTTCTCGCTTCCTGGTTCTAGTAATGCGGTGCGACTGGCGATGGAAAAACTGATTTTGCCCGAACTCAATCACTTGGTAAGTCAGGTTGGTAAGGGAATGACATGAGTAGCCGTTTAGAAAGTTACTATGATAACTTTTGTAAAACTGAGGCATGAGGTACTGAAATCATCCTTTCTATCCTTACATCTTGAGGCTACCCAGAATTATAGTGAGACGGATGAAATTTTAATATCAGATCAGCATGGAGCCTATTTACTGGAATTGCATAATTGCTCACGGCATCACTGCATTTTCATACTTTGGCATCCCCATAGTCATAGGGGTTTTCTTTGCCAAAACAAAGGCAACTATCCCTTCTAAGTTTTGGCTAGCCTTTTTCTTATCGGGTGGATTCGTGCTATTTTGCGGATTTCATCATTTTCTGGCGATCTTTGAGCCGTATATGCCAGTATCTCTGCTACATTTAGGCGTGCTAGATGTAATGGCATTTATTTCTTTGTCTGCCTTACTCTACCTGACGCCAACCGCTTATCTAGTTGTAAAGGCGATCGCCAAATCTCAAGAAGATACCCGCGAACTTCAACGCAGCCAGCAAATGCAACAGCTATTTCTAGATCAGGGGCCATTTGCAGCATATATCAAAGATGAGAAATCTAGAGTGCTTTACTACAACCAGGAAATACAGTCTAGATTTTCGGTAGATTCACAAGAATGGTTGGGAAAAACGGATAGTGAATTTTTGCCAGATCCCGAAGAGGGGCAGCGGGTTATGGAGAACGATCGAGTTGTTTTGAAAACTCTACGTCCCTTGAAGCTAATTGAAGAGGTAAAAGTACCTGGTAACAATCAGCCGTGCTACTGGCTATCATTTAAGTTTCCGTTTAGCGATTACGCAACGGGCGCTTACCGTATCGGTGGGATCAGTATTGATATTACAGAAACCATAGAAGCACAGCGATCGCTCACCGATCTCAATCAGCAGCTAGCAGAAAAAACACTGGAATTAGAGGAAAAAAAACGAGAAATTATACATCTCTCAGATATGGCGGATATGCTTTATTCTTGCGAGTCTGAAAATGAGGTATATAAAGTAGTTGCTTTAACTTGTTCCAAGCTATTTCCGAATATAAGTGGTTCTATCTATATCATTTCCAATTCCAAGAATTATGTTCAGATGAATAGTTTTTGGGGAGGTGAAAGAAGCAGTGAGGAAATATTTTCACTATCTGATTGTTGGGCATTGCGGAGAGGAAAATTAAATCTTTTATCGCCTCGTAATTTAGGACTGACGTGCAGCCACTTAATACAGCCAGTTAACGGTACACATTTGTGTGTTCCATTGTTTGCACAAGGCGAAGTAGTTGGGATCTTACACATCGATGCACTTGAAGAAATCAGTCCAGAAGATCAACAAATTATTGAGATTATTGCTAGAACTTTCGGTATTGCACTGAATAATTTATCGATAAAACAACGTCTAACCCATGATAACTTGCGGGATGGGATGACCCAACTATTCAATCAAAGCTATACGCAGAGTATAACAGAACAAAGGCTAGCTGAAGCTGAACGTTCGGGACAACCTCTTAGTATTATTTTTCTTGATATCGATAACTTCAAATCTTACAACTCGCGCTATGGGCACATCACTGCCAACATTGTTCTCCAAGGATTAGCAAAATTACTGTTAAAATCTATTCGCTCTTTTGATATTGCTTGCAGATGGGGTGGTGAAGAATTTGTGATTGTGATGCCTAATATGACACTAGAAACGCTTAGGAAGCGAGTAGAAAAATTAAGGATAGATATTGAACAAATGCAATTGAAGGACAGCGATCAGATCCTCGAAGGTATCACTGCTTCTTTTGGAATAGCTGTATCAGAACCAGGGATTACGGTTAAGGATTTTCTGAATCGGGCAAATCAAGCGATGCTTGAGGCAAAGCGAACAGGAAAGAATCGAGTTAGGGAGTATGTAAATACCTATAATTAACGTGAGTTCGACGAATCATATAGTGTCCATCTCAATACTGCTCGGTTAAGCATTTTTAACTCGGAATTGGGTTTTGGTTAAAGGGTAAAGGTTAAAGGTTTTTTCTTTCCCCTTTTCCCCTTAACCGACAAGTATTGGTGTCCATCTAATTAGCCGTAAAAAAGACCTCTCCCTGGTTTTACTATGCAAAACCGTCCCTCTCAGACTCGGAGAGGGACAGACTTGAACTTTAGTTCAAGGCAGGTAGAGGTTTATCGAACTCACGTTGATAATTAATGTCGGAATTTTTTCCTCCTACCAAAAAAACAACTCCCTGAAGATTTGGGAGTTGTTTTTTATATTCAAGTAGTTTTTAAAACATTCAGAATGGAGCGATGCCTGCGGCGGGCTGCGCCTATGCTAAACAGATGGTAGCCAAAATAGCGGCTATTATATAAAATACTCCAACTACTTGCAATTCAGACCAGCCAGTAAGTTCTAAATGATGATGTAAAGGTGCCATTTTAAAGAGACGTTTACCTTTGCCATCGGGTCCTTTCGTGGCTTTGTAATAACTTACCTGTGCCATCACTGAAAGGGTTTCTACGAAGAAGATACCACTGAGAATAAACAGAGCTACTAAAGTGTTTGTCAATAAAGCTACAGCAGCTAAAGCTCCTCCCAGTGCCAGAGAACCAGTATCTCCCATAAAAACGCGGGCTGGGTTGCGATTATGGGCTAAGAAACCTAAACACCCGCCACTTAAAGCAGCACAGAAAACCATCAATCCTGGTGCTGTCGGTGCGACTAAAGCACCTAATGCCAAAAGTGCGATCGCAACTGTTCCTGCTGCCAAGCCATCAATACCATCTGTTAAATTAGTCGCATTACTTTCTGCAACTAGCACAAAACCAGCTAAAGGCCAAAATAGAAATCCTAATGGTAGTGTGAAACCCACCCAAGGCAAAGCAATATTTGTAATATTAGAAGGTTGATTAAACATCAGCCATAGACAAAACACAGCCGCAAAACTCACCTGCAAAGCTAGTTTTGTGCGGGGAGATATACCTTTATTTGATTTCCGGCGCAGAATTTGCCAATCGTCAAGCCAGCCAATCAATCCATAGCTGATTGTCAAAGCCGAAACTGCAAGTACTTCTTGAGAAAAGTTAGACAATATACAGGCAAGCAGTACAGATACAGGTATAAAAAATATACCGCCCATTGTGGGAGTGCCTGCTTTTTTGAGATGAGCTTGGGGCCCATCTTCGCGAATTATTTGCCCAGTTTTAAGTGCTTGAAGTAAAGGTATTACCCAATAGCCCACCACACCTGAACCCAACGTACACAACAGCAGTGGCAGAGTTAGCGACATGCTTTGCCAGGGTAGCCGATTGGCTATCGAATCCAAGAAAAATGCTGTTGTACCTAGCCCTATGGCTAATAAAGAGGCGAGAGCGATTCCAGAAATATTTAATCCTTGCTCAGGAGATAATTTAGCGTCCACAAAAGTTTCCCTTCACTCCACACTTATAAAATTGAATACTAGTAACTAGGGATACTACCAAGTCCCTAGCCTCAAAAGGCTAATCCTCAGCGATTCCTATATCGTCATCATCATCATCGAGGTCGTAGCCAATTCCATCTTCTACACCCATTAGGGAGTCTATTCCTTCTTCGTCAGCTTGAAAATCCGGTTCGTGAACGTCACGGGCGATGATGCGACCATTATTTTGTAACCAGTCCAACAAAGAAGACTCTGGCTTTAGGGGGATGACATCGGCTCGTTGGTTACGAGCTGCTTCACGTAATGGAGAGTTCAACATATCGAGTCAGGACAAGAAAAGGTTGACGTAAGTTGACATTTAGAGTCTATCACTTGACACGGATTAATTTAGTTATCTTTTCAACCCTTTGGTTGATAAATCCGCATTCAGATAGAAATTTTTTTATTTAATAAGCATAAGGCTTAGTCCAAGCAATTCTTAGTAATTTTTATGGCTCTACATATATGTCATTAATATCTTGTTTATGCTGATGGAAAGTGAATAATTTTTGAGGTGACAGGCGATGATGGGAAAAGCGGCTCTTATGGATGCGATCGCTGGTACAAATCGCGGTCTACTAGCGACCGAAGCACAGAAACAAGCTATCTTAGCAGCGATCGCTACTTTAGAAGACTTTAATCCTACACCCCGTCCGGTGGAAGCTAGTAATTTGCTAGATGGCAATTGGCGATTACTATACACCACTAGCAAGGCTCTTTTAAACTTAGATCGTCTACCCTTATGTAAACTGGGTCAAATCTATCAGTGTATCCGGGTAGAGACTACCAGCGTTTACAACATAGCTGAGATTTATGGCTTACCTTTTTTAGAAGGATTAGTCAGCGTTGCTGCTAAATTTGAGCCTGTTTCAGGTCGGCGTGTCCAAGTAAAATTTGAGCGTTCTATTATCGGCTTACAACGTTTAATAGAATACAATTCTCCGGTAACTTTTATCCAACAAATTGAAGAAGGTAGAAAATTTCCCGGAATTGATGTTGCCATAAAAAGTGACAAACAGCAAGGCTGGTTAGATATCACTTATATAGATAACGACCTGCGGATCAACAGAGGTAACGAGGGAAGTGTGTTTGTCTTAACTAAAACATAAGCTTTTACAAAATAGCTATTTGCGAATGAAAGTATACTATAACGTCTACCTTGTCAAGTAGGGTCTAATACCTTTTGCAATTTTAGATGTGCTATGTGATCGGGGAGATGAGGAAGAAGCAAGGGAGCAGGGAGTAAGGGAGAAGAGTTTTCCCCTCAGCAAGGGCAGCACCCCGCCCCTCTGCCTCTTTTCAATGCCCAATGCTCCATACCCCATGCCCAATTCAGACAAATAACTTAACAAAGACTCCTGCTGCGACCTTGAGGATGTAGAGTGAAATCAATTAGCCCTCTAGATTGGCGATTGATAACTAAAAGGGAAAATAATCATGGTTCAACGTGGTTCTAAAGTACGTATTCTCCGCCCTGAATCCTACTGGTTTCAGGATTTAGGAACTGTGGCTTCCATTGACCAAAGCGGCATCAAATACCCTGTAATTGTCCGCTTTGAAAAGGTCAATTACTCTGGTATCAATACCAACAACTTTGCCCAGGATGAATTAGTCGAGGTTGAAGCACCAAAGGCTAAACCACCTAAAAAATAGCAGCAACGCTATAAGGGGGTTGTTTGATGCGATGATGAAGGGTAGTCTTAAGTCTGAAGTATGAAATCTGAAATTTTCAGTTCATTCATTCTTCGTTCTAGCCTACCCTAATCTACGAGAGCCGCCCTGCGGGTATTTACGGTTTCTTTTGGGTAGTAATACGAGCTATATACGGCTATGTAAGTTACTATCCCATCTCTCCTTCATTGATCGCTCAAATAAATCACAATTGCCTGCTTAACTCAGCTTGAATGCCTGAACTGCCTGAAGTTGAAACAGTCCGAAGGGGTCTAAATCAATTGACCCTCAACCAAGAAATCACGGGTGGAGATGTGTTGCTCGATCGCACCATCGCCTACCCGTTTTCTGTTGGTGAGTTTATTAATGGAATTGAAAAAAGTGCGATTGCTGCTTGGCATCGTCGCGGTAAATATCTCCTCGCCGAACTCTCCTCATCTTCCGGCTGGTTAGGGGTTCATCTGCGAATGACCGGTCAACTACTGTGGTTAAATCGAGATGAACCACTACACAAACACACGCGGGTTAGATTATTCTTTGGGGATCGGCAGGAATTACGTTTTGTCGATCAGCGAACCTTCGGTAAAATATGGTGGGTTCCGCCTGGTGTTGCTGTAGAAAGTATTATCACCGGTTTGGCAAAATTGGCAGTAGATCCATTTTCACCAGAATTTACTGTTGAATATCTAGCAAGCAAACTCCAAAACCGCCGCCGTCCGATTAAGACTGCGCTACTGGATCAATCGGTGGTGGCGGGATTAGGTAACATCTACGCCGATGAAGCGTTGTTTAAGAGTGGGATTTTACCTGAAACCTTGTGTATAGATTTGCAGCTAAAGCAAATTGAACTTTTGCGAACCGCCATCATTCAAGTGTTAGAAACCAGTATTGAGGCTGGTGGGACGACTTTTAGTAATTTCTTAAATGTTAAAGGTACTAACGGCAATTATGGTGGTGTAGCCTGGGTTTATAACCGCGCTGGAGAACCCTGTCGAGTTTGTGGTACATCAATTCAACGGATCAGGTTAGCTGGGCGTTCTAGTCATTTTTGCTCCCAGTGTCAAACGTTAAGGGGAGTCAGGAGACACGATTAATCGCGTCTCTACAAGAGTTAGGAGTTATAACTCGGAACTCTTTTAAAATACAGGTGAAAGACGTTACAAATTTGAGAGAGGAATTCATGGCAGTCAAAAAAGGAGATACGGTTCGCGCTGTGCGCGAGAAACTAGAAAACAGTCTGGAGGCTAAAGCCAGTGATCCTCGCTTTCCTTCTTATTTGTTTGAAACCAAGGGCGAAATTGTCGATATCAAAGGTGATTACGCCCTGATTAAATTTGGGAACGTGCCAACACCTAATATTTGGTTACGCGTGGATCAACTCGAAGAGTTTAAATAAGTAAAAAGAATTCAGGAGTCAGAATTCAGAATTCAGCATTTATGAAGAAGGGGAAGGGGGAAGGGGGAAAGGTAAAAACCGTACTGCGTCCCGCTCCGCTAACGCCCGCAAGTGGCGCGACCTGTTCATCCCTTTCCCCTTTAACCTTTAACCTTTTCCCTTTTATTCTGACTCCTGAATTCTTGCTGAGAAAAATCGCATCTTATATTTATGTCTTCTTCCCCTAACTCGCCAATTGTCTGTAATTTACCCCGTGTCACCATCGTCGGTGCGGGTAGGGTTGGTAGTACTTTAGCTCAACGCGTTGCAGAGAAAAACCTGGCAGATGTCGTTTTACTAGATATTATTACGGGAATGCCTCAAGGTTTGGCACTGGATTTGATGGAAGCTAGGGGAATTGAAACACATAATCGCCAGATTATCGGCACAAATAATTATGCTGATACATCTGGTTCTCAAATTGTGGTGATTACCGCCGGACTTCCCCGCAAACCAGGGATGAGTCGGGATGATTTGCTGAAAATTAATGCCAAGATTGTGGTGGAAGCGGCAAAAAATGCGATCGCTCATTCTCCCAATGCTATTTTTATTGTTGTCACCAATCCCTTAGATGTGATGACTTATTTAGCTTGGCAAGCAACAGATTTACCACGCGATCGCATTATGGGTATGGCTGGTGTGTTAGATTCTGCCCGTTTTGAAACCTTCATTGCCCTAGAATTGGGGGTTTTACCCGCCGATGTCAAAGCAATGGTATTGGGTAGTCACGGCGATTTAATGGTTCCCTTGTCTCGTTATGCTACAGTGAACGGCATTCCTATTACTGAATTGCTGGATGCGCCCACAATTGAACGCTTGGTAGAAAGAACTCGCAACGGTGGTGCAGAAATTGTGGAATTGATGCAGATGGGTGGTGCTTTTTTTGCTCCGGCATCGGCTACTAGTGTGATGGTAGAATCGATTTTATTAAATCAGTCGCGGTTGTTGCCTGTGGCGGCCTATCTGCAAGGTGAATACGGTTTAGATGATGTTGTAATTGGTGTTCCCTGTCGGTTGGGATGCGGTGGAATTGAGAGTATTTTGGAATTGACGCTGACTGATGAAGAAAGAGAGGGTTTGCATATTTCGGCTCGATCTGTGCGTCAAAATATTGAGCGATCGCAAGAAATAATTCGTGATTTGTAGAAATAGCAGCAAAAATAAAAGGCAGTAGGTTCAAATCCCACTGCCTTTTTATTGTTATTCCAGAATTCATCACCTTATGAAAACCAACATCACAAGATTGGTTTGGTGTTAGCGGCGAGAATCCTGATCTGCGGGATCGCCGTAGGGATCTTCGCTGGCTGGACGGACATCACCAAACTCCCCTGTGTCTGCGGGGTCGCCGTAAGGGTCTTCGCTAGCTGGGCGAACGTTGCCGTAAGACGATATATCTGCGGGATCGCCGTAAGGGTCTTGACTGGCTGGGGTGACGTTGCCGTAAGATGCCGGATCTGCGGGATCGCCATAAGGATCTTCGCTGGCTGGACGTACATTGCGATCGCGAAATTCGGCATCTTGATCGGCTTGATCGCTGTTCGACCCCAAAAGTAAGTCTTTCGCCTTTCGGAAAAATTCATTTACCATAATCTGTCTCCTGATTTAAGTTCGTGTTTCCGACGGGCGCGATCGGCGTTATCCTCTGGGAAACCCGCTTTCTTATTTACACACGCTTCGCTGATTTAGAGTGCTGGTGCTGCGGATGAAGTTATACCAGTGAGATCGCGACCTGTGGCACTGCGGTTATAGCCTTGGAATTCCCGATACTTTTGTGCTTCCGATTCTGGTACGCGAATTCCTTCTGCTGGTGGCGTTACCCAGTGAGCGCGATGTTCAGCATCACGGTAGTATACACGCCCATTCTTGGAAAGATAGTATTTACCTTGCGCTCCTTCTTGGGGAGCATTTTTATGTTGGTTGTAGAGGTAATAAAGTCCAGCCGCTCCTGCCAAAATAGCAACTTTTTGCCCTGTAGACAAGCCCTTCTTAGCTTCGGTTTGGTTGGTGCGATCGCTCACTGTTCTACCGACGGTATCATCCACTGGTGGTGGAACTGAAGCGTTTCTGGAACCGCCTCCACAGCTACTTAACAAGGGCACCATTAGCAATGCCGAAAGCATGACTGCAAATAGACGCGAAACTATTTTACGTTCTTTATATATTGTGTTCATTGGATTTCGTTCTCACCTGTATTTGCTAAAAGCCTTGCTGTTGCAAAAACAAAGTTGGAATTCCTGTTATTTCGCGGGGAATTGAAAAAACATATACCACTTAATTTACAACTGCACAGCTACAGCGTTGTTTCTCTATCATGATCGTGGATTTTCTCAAGTATTCCATCCTGCCTTCGAGAGAAGCTGCATTCATCCCAAGGAAATATATTATTGATTTTTTATGGGTCTATTTAGCTGAAACGCTGGAATCTTCAGCAATTTCTCGGTTATTTTTCCTGCGTAAATAATTTAAAAAGATACAGTTACTATGATGCTTTTTGTCAAAAAGTACACTCAACATGACATCAAAAAATACTAGCACTCGTCTTCTTTTGGCTTTGTGGGATTTGGGAGGAATGCAGCAAGAAGTTAAGAAAGGTCAGCTTACAAAGCGAATTGTATCGAAAAGCCAGAAGGTAGCAGATTATCAGGGCATATTCGACGATTTACAGAAAGAAGGTGCGATCGCAATTTCCAAAAAGGGATATTCTCTCACATCTGGCAAGGGTTTAGAGGCATTGGGTGAAGGTTTGAGAAGTGGCGATTTTAAGTTTGAAGGGACGATTGTTGGTACTTGGGCGGCGAATGCTTTGGTGAAGTGGATTAGTCAGATTGATATTGCGGTGACTGGTGCAGATGTACTGGTTAATGGTAAGGGTGCGATCGCTTCTTACGACGAGTTTAAATCTGTGGCGTTGGAAGTCTACGACAAGCTGAACTATGAGTACAACTTTAATAATCTAGTGCCAATTTATCGCATTAGAAGAGGAATTGGCGATCGCGTGAGTCGTACAGAGTTTAATGATTGGCTGCTGGAAACCCAAGCTAACGATATTTTGCAACTACAGGGCGGGAGTGTAGAAGACAGCGCACCCGACAAAATTGAAGATTCGGTAGCTACAGAATTAGATGGATTACGTTGCTACGCCACACGCCTTAAACCTTAAACCTTATTTGACTCTTCACACATTAATTTCACAACACTATGACTGTTACCACATCTACCATTGATGATCTGATTCAAAATCAAAACCCTTTTGCAGGACATATTGTGGTTAGACCGCAACAAATATGGGGTAAAAGTTTTCCTGATGTTCCCTCAATTAATGCTCATGCTTCTAATGCAGTCTTTGATGCTGTTGATAAAGTCCGTAAAGGAAAACGTGAAACTGTAGGTATCACAATCACAGCAGAAAAAGGGTTAGGTAAAAGCCATATTATTAGTCGGATTCGCCACCAATTACAGACAGGGGATGGTAGCTTATTTATCTATATGAGTAAGTATGATAACTTGAATCAAATTAAGTCTCTGTTTCTGCAAAGTGTCGCATCTAGTCTCAGAGCTTTTGGTAGTCAAAAAGTAATGCAATGGCAGGAAATTGCAGCAGCTTTAATTAACGAAGCCAAACAGTGGGAATATACACCACAACAGTATATTAATATGTATCCAGGTTGGTTGAGCCAACACTCAACTAAAGCGATAGTTCATTTGACAGAAAGTGTTCTGAAAGTCAAGCCTGAAATAACTAACCCTTACATAGTGAAAGCAATTTTGTGGACACTTTCTCCAGTCCATATTAATTATGCGAGCTATTGGTTATCTGGTTTGGAATTAGCAAAATCACAAGCTGAAGAAATGGGGTTGCCAAATCCTAAAAGCGAGGATAGAGAAGCTGAAGCATTAAGCACTGTTCGTCAAATACTAGATATCACTAGTAATTATCGAGTTCCAGTGATTTGTTTTGACGAATTAGATATAACCGATGCTGCTGATAATGGATTTTTAGCAGCACAAGTTATTGCAAACTTAGTTAAGGATTTATATAACAGTCTAAAACAAGGTGTTTTATTGTTAGCAATGTATCCTCGTACCTGGGAAGACCAAATCAAGGCTTTACCAGAAGCGGAAGCAGTTATAGATAGATTAGTCAGCGATCAAGCTGACAGACAGCCTATAAAATTAAGCTTTCTCAATTCTGATGATATCGTTGCTTTAGTTAGTCAATGGTTACAAGACTTTTATGAGGAACATCAACAAATCCCACCTCATCCTCTCTATCCATTTGATGAAACTAAACTCAGAGAGCTTGGTAAAAGCAGACCTACAGTTAGGTCAGTTTTAAAATGGTGTACAGAGAATTTCATACCTCCTTTACCTCCTATACTACAAGCACATCCAGTTAAACCGTATTTCGATAATGAATTAGTGCAAGTTGAGGCTTCTATTGATTTTTTAATGGAAGATCAAAAAAATATTGGTGATGCTCTTTGGTTAGCTTTTAATAGTTTAATCGATGAAACTGTAGAGGGAGTAACAATTAAAGACATTGAAGAAATAGAAGCTAGTTCAGCAGATAAGGGTTTTATTGATTTCAGAATTGTTGGCAATAATAGGAAAGTTAAGATCGGAGTAAGTGTAATTCAGCAAGATGGTAGGTTTATAGGTGCTGCCTTGAAGCGACTAATTGATTACAGAAAATTTGACCTAACTCGTGGTTGCTTGGTGCGTTCAAAGAATATTAATCCAGGCGCAGCATTAGCTAGACAGCATTTGAGAATCCTGTTGAAAGAAAAGGGTGGAGAGTGGGTAGGCTTGCAAAGCCAAGATATTAAACCTCTTTTAGCAATATTATTTGTTTACTATAATAGTGAAAACTATAAAATAACAGAAGAACAAATTTTTGATTTTATTGAGCAGAACCAACTAGCAATAAATAATCCTTTGATTCGAGAAATACTTAGCGATCCTTCTGGACAAGAACCTACTAATTTAACTGATGATGGATTACCTATTAGTATTCCTCAAAGCGTTGCTACTGCCGATTACATCGAACTAAACCTATAGCTAATTAGAAATGAATCAGCAGTTTTCAATGCCAACAGCGCTATGTCTACCCGTCCCTGATATTGAAGCCTTAATACACGGACGAACAATTGCAGCTTTACCAAAGATGTTTATTCGTCCTGGGCAAAGATTTGCACTTTATCCTGCTGACTCTTCAGGTTCAATAAAAGCTTGGGCGAAATGTGAACTTTGCCAAATTTTAGACGAGACTAAGCCATTAGATATTTTGTCTAAATTAACAATATGGACACCAAAAGTATTAAAGGAGATATTACAAAAACAACAGTATCTTTTCCTGGCTTACTTGCGCGTCTATCAGTTACCTCAGTTACAAGAAATATCAGTTAATCCCAACATTCAGGAAAAGCTAGGAAAATTTGTTAGTTTACCTAATTCTCTAACGGTTTCTGAAGCAAATCCAATTCTAAACGATCGCACCTTCGCCCAACGCAAACACCAGTTAGAAAAGCTAGAACCCCCGCTACATCGTGAATTGGAGGAATTGCAGAGTGCGATCGCATCTTTAACCATTAGCCAACCAGCAGCTAAACAATTAGACGACGACATCAAAGTATTTTTGGGTTGGAGCAGTGACAAGCTAATTAAGCAACCCGATCCAAATTTAGCTTGGATAAATGATATTGCAGCATTGGGCGATCGCAGTATCGAACAAGATGATAGAAAAACTAACTATCAAGCTGGTACAGATTTTGAAAATGTAGTGCGTGATAGCTTAGAGCTTCTGGGATTTACTATTGACTATGCTCACAAAGGCGGTGCGGGTGGTTTAGATTTATTTTGTTCCAAACCATACCCATTATTTGGTGAATGCAAAGCAGGTAGAAAGATTCCCAATGATACCGCAGTGCAACTATTGAATTTGGGAATGCTACGCCGACCAGACCTTTTTAATCAGGCTGCTAAATTAATTATTGGCCCTGGTGAACCAACAACCCAACTACAAGACGCTGCAAAAATACAAGGTATGGCTATCATTAAACCAGAAACGCTTCAGAAATTAGTCAAGTTACAAAGCAACTATCGCAACTCAGTAGACTTATTTCAGCTAAAAGAATATTTAAAAGCAGGTCAATCTGATGAGGAAGTAGAAAAATATATTGACCAAATTTATATAGAGATCAGCCTGCGATCGCAGATAATCACAGCAGTCAAAGAACTCTCTGAACAAGACAACGAAACTTCAAAAGCTATACATCCAAGTTTCACAGTTACAGAAATTCGTGTTCATTACAATGTTACTCATAATCCACGGCTAAATGATGAAGTAGTTCACGATTTACTAATAGAACTTTCCTCACCCTTAACAGGCTATTTAGGGCGAATTAAAGGTAGTGGTGGGAATAGCGATCGCTTTTACTTTCTCCGCGATTTACCTATTAATTAAAGATAGTACAATATATCTTTTTTCTTCTCTCTGCGTTCTCTGCGTCTTGGCGGTTCGTTTAAAAATAACTGAAGTGCGTAGGCGTAGGCAGCCAGAGTTATCGCTTTTACTTTCTGGGTAATTGATTAACGAATCTAAAATAAGCTAGGAGATAATTAGAAGTCAACTCAACTATCAACTTACTCATCTGATTCTGAAAATAAAGATTCCAAATTTTGATAACCACTAACTACACGGACAATTTAAATTCCACTATTTATAAGTCGATAAAGAATAATATAATTATCCAGAGGAACGCCACGCAAATCAGGTTTAATATTTCCGTAGCTGCGTCCCATACTGGGAAAATTGGCTAAATATTTACACTTTTTCTCAAACTTATTAATAAAATCCTCCCCAGCATCAATATTCACCCTGACAAAGTAATCAATAATTTCTGATAAATCCTGACTGGCTTTTGGAGAGATAATATGTTGATTCATCCTTGTAATTCTCTTGCTTTACGCAGTTTCTCTCGCAATTGTTCAACTACAAGTTCCCCATCAATACCTTCCCCTCTATCCAGTTGCTCAATAGCAACCTCAACTTTTTCGCGTGTTTCTTCAACCCACTGCTGATAACCTTTTTCCCACTCTAATAGTAACTTCAATGCTTTACTAATAACTTCTTCAGGATTCGCGTATCTACCTGTAGCAATTTGCGCTTCGATGATTTGCTCTAGTTCAGGTTTAATTTGGATATTCATGATTGATATTCCAGTTTATTGACAGCTTTAAGCTTATTTTAACAAAATTTAAAGTCAGATAATTTGAATAGCGTAGGCGTAGCCAGCCGTAGGCATAGCTTTTACTTTCTCCACGATTTACCTATTAACTAAAGATAGCAAGATATATCTCTTTTCTTACCTCTGCGTTCTCTGCGCCTCTGTGGTTCGTTTAAAAATAACAGAAGTGCAATTTTTTGCAGTTAATTCATTCATGAATAATTAATACTATATATTGACTTAATTGTATTTTATGAGAATAAATAACGAGCGTAAACATTGTAATATTTCGTTCTTTCTCAGTATATATTATTCCTAGTAACAAACTTTACAAAAAATTCATACTTAACCACTGTGTAACTTCATTTACATGAGATAGTAGATTTAGTACTGTCGAAGAAACACATTATACTTACTACACTGGTATTCATTGATCACAAATATCTACCAAGTTTAAAGCTTAGGCAAATGACCCATGTATTATCAAATTTGGAATTTCTTTCTTAAAGAAGATAAATACATTTATTGGAAAGAAAAAATAAAAGTTAACAAAAACTTTGACAAAGCTACATGGCAAAAAATTATTGATTTTTTGTCACTAGTAGAGCAAACTTTCCAGTTAAAAAGTCAACTAGCAGAAACCGATAGCCTTGAGCCTTTTCTCAAGCTAGCAACAGAAAATGGTTACAATTTAACCGCAGAAGAACTTGCCTGGTTTCTAATTACGAGAAGACAGATTTGGGATCTTTTTGATGTTGCACAAAAAATGCCATCTCTTAAAGAAGAATTGCTAATAGCTAAAGATCCACAGCAGTTTGTTGATATCGCTGCCGAAAACGGCTATTACTTTTGTGTAGATGAGTTAGCTTGGCTGTTAATTGAAATCAAATCATCTTCAGATTTAGTATCTATTAACAACAGTGTTGGAGAGATTCTTACGGTCTCAAGCTACGGCAGAATTGAAATAGGATACTGGATTTGGCTGGCAGAACATTGGGGAATCGTACCGCCATTCTGTCATCGGGATAAACCAGATAATTTATTATCTGAAAATACTAACAATCCTTTTTTACTTGATGGCTGTTTTTTACCCAAGAGTTACTTTAGTCAACGCCTCATGGTAACTAGTCATTAGTAATTACTTAGGACTAGCTCTTTCAAGGTGACTCGTAAAATTTATTGTTTTTTCTGTTTTCTGTGGCTCTATGGTCAAGACGAAAAAATAATTATTGTAGAGACGGCGATTCATCGCGTCTCTTGCCTTAACCGAACAGTATTGAGAACCCAGAGAGAAGTTAATTACGAATTACGAATTACGAATTACGAATTACGAATTACGAATTACACAGTGAAGCATCCTAGACGGAAGATATATCTTCTATCTAGGATGCTTCACAATAAAAAATTGTTGCAGATACAACAATTATAGATAAAACGTGATATTTAGACTAGAGCTATCAGCTAGCAGAAACCTTCAAACTACCGGGTTTCTGAAGATCACCTTGTAAAACTACACCTCGCTGATTGGCGTGGATATGACGCAAAATCTTGTAAATTGCCTCAACTTGATCTGATGCGCCTGCTTTCTCGGCGAGTTCGTCAAGAGAAAGGGGAGTTTTTTCTTTTTGTAGTACTGCTACCACTCGTGTTTGCAAATCCAGAATGGAGGCGGCAGCTTTTTTGCCAGCTTCTACCCCTGGTTGATGGTAGGCGTTGACATTAACCAAACTAGCGTATAAACCAACAGCGCGTTCATACAAAGCAATTAATGCCCCTACAGTTCGGGGATTAACTTGGGGAATCGTAACTGTAATGGAATCGCGGTGATTTTCATAAAGCGCTTGCCGGGTTCCTTGGAGAAAACCGGAAAGATAATCGCCTGATGTAACTCCCGGATCTATTTCAGTGGATGGGCCCTGACGATCTTCCAACACTTCGATGAAGGTAGCAAAGAAATTCGCTACACCTTCGCGTAACTGCTGGACGTAAGCGTGTTGGTCTGTTGAGCCTTTGTTGCCATAAACGGCGATGCCTTGATGGACAACATTACCGTCTAAGTCTTTTTCTTTGCCCAAGGATTCCATCACCAGCTGTTGCAAATAGCGGCTGAATAAAAATAAGCTGTCCTTGTAAGGTAGGACAACCATATCTTTTTCGCCCTTGCCGTTGCCAGTAAAGTACCAAGACAAGGCGAGTAAGGCTGCTGGGTTATTTTTCACATCTGGGACGCGGGTAGCGTCATCCATCTCTTTTGCGCCATCTAGGATGGCACGAACATCAATCCCCTGTAATGCGGCGGGTACTAGCCCCACAGCAGACATTTCTGAGGTACGTCCTCCTACCCAGTCATACATGGGAAATCTAGCTAGCCAGCCTTCATCTTTAGCCAGCTTATCGAGGTTGCTATCAACGCTGGTAATTGCTACCGCATATTGAGCAAACTCCAAATTGTGTCCAGCGTAGGCTTTTTTAACTTCAATCATGCCGTTGCGGGGTTCCGGTGTTCCCCCAGATTTGGAGATTACCAACACCAGAGTGCTAGCGAGGCTATTTCGCAGATGATTGAGAACGCGATCGATACCTGCTGGATCGTTGTTATCGATAAAGTGAAGTTTCAGGGGCGGGAAATCAGGAGCGAGAGCTTCCGCGACAAATTGGGGGCCGAGGGCGGAACCACCAATGCCAATGGAGATAATATCCGTAAAGCGGCTTGCTCTGGGAGGATGAATAGCACCTGTTTGGACTTTTTCCGCAAAGGCTTCGATTTGTTCTAGGGTTTGGACTATTTCTTGTGTAAGTTCCGGCGCTGGCGCTAAATCAGGATTTCGCAGCCAGTAGTGTCCAACCATGCGGTTCTCATCGGGATTTGCGATCGCACCCTTCTCTAGTTGAGCCATATCCGCAAACGCCTTGTCAAACTTCGGCTGCAACGATTCCACAAAGGCATCATCGAACCGTATCCGACTCACGTCTAAGTACAATCCCAATCCCTCGTGGAAATATAACCAGTTTTGGTATCGTTGCCAAAGTGCCCTAGCATCCATAGGGAAATCTCAAATAAAGTGTTTTTCAAAAACCAGTTTAATGTAAGGTTATAGCGATCCCTGCCTAGCCTTATACAGTTTACAGTTTTCAGTGTTCCCTTAACCGTGCCAATTTTAGATTTTAGATTTTAGATTTTAGATTAAAAATTATTTCGGTTGATGCCCCGCACTTCTTTACCAGTCGCTACCGCGAACGTGCCAAGAAAGCGAACGTGGGTGGAACAAATCCAAAATCCGCAATTCCAAAATTCAAAATTGATTGACTCCTCAGTTTAAACATCTGGCATAGGGATGACACGCAGAAATTTCACAATTTCACCCCTGATTTCTATACCAATCAGATAATTATCTAGGGTGAAGCGGTGAAAAATGCCTTCACCATCAAGCTGTCGTAGTTCTTGTAAATCACTCAACTGCCACTTTTGGGCTAACTCAATAAAAACAAAATCATACACCCGCTCGTAGGCGGCAGGTTCTAGATTCTTCAGGTCTAGTAAAAAAGACCTTGCATAGCGCATTTCCAGACTCACTGGGCGTTACCTTCACCAAAACTTGAGGGGCCAAAGAGTGCTGAGTTGAAAGTGCTGAGTGCTGAGTCAAGAACCAGTACTAAGACTTACAATTCAGTATATGGATCTAAATCCTCTGACTTTAGTTCTAAATAATAAATAAATTTCTTCCTAATCATAACTAATCCCTTAGTTTTAACTATGGGCTACTACTGGGCACTCAGCACTCAGCACTACTAAAAGCGCTGCTGAATTAGAAAAACATCAACAGTCTTACCGCTTCTTCATGGGTTAAGATATCCCACGGTTGCTGCGATCGCTTAACCTGTTGTATCGCTTTGAGCATATAAAAGTCATAATATAAACCTTCCAGAACGTTCCAAATGTCTTGCAAATCGTCATCACCTAATTGCTCGATTAGATGATGCATTCTCAGTCGCAGCAAATTCATACGTCAATTATTCCCTACCAGCAAACACCAACAATAGATAGTATTCCCATAAAATTAGCTACGCTCAAGCTACGCTAAAATTTATTCGCTTAGTGAGTGGGAGTGGGGAGTAGGGAGTAGGGCACAAGCGAAAATAACGATTCCCAATTCCCCATTCCCCACTCCCCACTCCCCACTCCCCATTCCAAAATATGGTTGACTATCTAATTTTCTTAGCAATTTCTACAGCACTTTTCGCTCTATTCGCACTCGGACTCAATTTGCAATGGGGCTTCACTGGACTCATTAACTTTGGTCATATTGCTTTCATGACTCTGGGAGCATATACAACCGTATTGTTAAGCTTAAAGGGTGTACCCCTACTGATATCGGCAATAGCTGGGGCAATTGTCGCCGCCTTGTTGGGTTTGATAATTGGTTTTGCAACTCTACGCTTACGGGAAGATTATCTAGGAATTGTCACCATTGGTACGGGCGAATTAATTCGCTTGGTGGTGAATAATCAAGATTTACCTGTCGGTGATACCTGGATTTCTGGGGCGTTTGGTGTGCAAAGTTATTCCATACCCCTATCCACAGAACCGAATTTGTTTGTCAGATTTGGGATGATTGGGTTGTTAACGCTGCTAGCTGCTGTAACTTTCTTTACCTTATGGCGATGGATTCGTACTACTCAAGTATCTCGGACTACTGATTTAGGCAAAAGGACAACTAGCAAGCAAGAATTCGTATCGCGTTTGGGTGTAGGAATTGTGTTAGCAATTTTGGCGGCAGCAATTTATATTTCCGGGGTGATTGGACTGTATAATTACAACCCAAAAGCGGGTTTAATGCTAGTGTTGCTGCTGGTTTTGGCACTTGTATACTGGCGGTTAGAAATTTTGGTGCGATCGCCTTGGGGTAGAATTCTCAAAGCCATCCGTGAAGATGAAGAAATTCCCAAGGCGCTGGGAAAAAATGTCTTTTGGTATAAATTACAATCATTAATGTTAGGGGGTGCGATCGCGGGTATCGCTGGTGCTTTCTTCGCTTGGCAACTGGGCGCTATTTACCCTGATAACTTTCAACCGCAAATTACCTTTGACACTTGGATTATGGTGATTTTAGGTGGTTCTGGGAATAACGTTGGCACAATCTTAGGTGCGGTAATTTTCTTTGCTTACGATGCGCTAACGCGAGAAGTCTTACCTAGAATCGTCCCCCTTGATGAAGCTCGTTTGGGTGCATTTCGGATCATGGTAATCGGACTAATTTTGATGGTACTGATGATTTGGCGTCCTCAAGGTATCTTAGGGAAAAAGGAGGAACTCACCCTTGGTAAATAACTATTCATCCCCACTTCCCCTTTTGGTAGCCACTGGACTTTCTAAAAGCTTTGGCGGTGTCAAAGCAGTTAATGAGGCGAAAATCGAAGTTGCTAAAGGCAGCATTACGGGCTTAATTGGCCCCAATGGTGCTGGAAAAACTACTTTATTTAACTTACTCTCAAACTTCATCCGCCCCGACAAGGGACGAGTGATTTTTGATGGCGAACCAATTCACAATTTGCAACCATATCAAATCGCCCAGCAGGGGGTAATCCGCACTTTTCAGGTTGCACGCACTCTTTCGCGGTTGTCGGTGTTAGAAAATATGCTGCTGGCGGCGCAAAAACAAACTGGTGAAAATTTTTGGCAGGTGCAGTTGCAACCGCACATTGTCGCCAAGGAAGAAAAGCAACTCGAAGAGCGAGCAATGTTTTTATTAGAATCAGTGGGCTTGGAAAAAAAAGCACACGATTATGCTGGTTGCTTGTCTGGTGGACAACGTAAGCTGCTAGAAATGGGACGGGCGTTGATGACTAATCCCAAGTTAATTTTGTTGGATGAACCAGCCGCCGGGGTGAATCCCAGGCTGATTGATGATATTTGCGATCGCATTATCACTTGGAACCGCCAAGATGGCATGACTTTTTTGATTATCGAACACAATATGGATGTGGTGATGTCCTTGTGCGATCGTGTTTGGGTACTTGCTGAAGGACAAAATTTAGCTGACGGTACACCCTCGGAGATTCAAACTAATCCCAAAGTTCTAGAAGCTTATTTGGGCAAATAAACTGCTATGAATTTTCTGTTTATGCGATTTTAGATTACTAGATGAAACTCGAATCCTGGTTTGCAATTTAGCGATCGCTAAATTGCAAAAGTGTAGGAATAATATTTCTACACTTTTCGGTGCGTGTTTGTCGTTGAAGAAGAGGCGATCGCACGATCAACAATATTTTATAGCGATCGCTCAATATTTAATTAGTACATAATTACCATTATTAGCTCACAACTTCCATCCCACCATCTAAACTATGAGAAAGCCCAAGAGTGGAGGCGTAGCATTATGGTAATCACTCCTAATACCGCATCTGAGGTCATCTACCCCGAAAGCGACGGACAACCAATGGCGGATAATACCAAGCAGTTTCGCTGGATAGTAACTATTAAAGAAAATTTAGAAATTTTATTTGCATCCCAACCAGATGTATTCATCGCCGGAGATTTATTTTGGTATCCAGTTGCAAGCAATCCTAACATCAAACAAGCACCAGATATTCTGGTAGTGTTTGGTAGACCCAAAGTAGATAGGGGCTCTTACAAGCAATTTGAAGAAGATAATATTCCGCCACAGGTGGTATTTGAAATATTATCTCCTGGTAATACAACTAAAGAAATGGCAAATAAACTCCTGTTTTATCAACGCTATGGAGTTGAAGAATATTACATTTACGACCCAGACCGAAATGAATTAACAGGTTTTCTGCGCTCAGAAGATTGGTTACAGGAAATTAATCAGATTCATGGATGGATAAGTCCCCGTTTGGGAATCCGCTTTGAACTCACCCCACAAACCCTAGAAATATATCGCCTTGATGGATATAAATTTCTTACACCTGTTGAGCTTGACCAAGTACGTACACAAGAACGTCAAGCTAAAGAAATAGCTCTCCAGCAACTAGAGGAAGAACGCCAACGATATCAAGATTTATTGACACGACTGCAAGAACGGGGAATTGACCCAGAACAACTCTTGTGAAAATCGAAAAGTTTAGATCCCCGACTTCTTAAAGAAATCGGGGATCTTGTTTGTTGTTGAGTTTCATTAAACTGTTCCCCTGCATCCAGGTTGAACAGCATTTGCAGAGTTTGCATATCTTGCTCGCAATTACATCATTATTTCAATCTTCGTTATTTTCTGCAAAATTGACTTGCTCATAAAGGTCGCGCAATTCAATCTGAAAATCAACTGTTTGCAGTGATAAAATTGCAGATTCATGTTCAAGTTCAGTGAATGACCATTGACTTTCCGCAGTTTTTACATACTGCATCACATGATACTGGTATTGGTCAATTAAAATATATTCCTTGAATTCGGGAATAGAGCGATAATAAAGAAACTTATCGCCCTGGTCATAATTTTTAGTCGATTTAGATAAAACTTCAGCAATTAACATCGGGTTCATAACCGTTGTTGTGCTAGTTCCTGTATAAATAGGTTGTCCCTCAATCACCATCACATCGGGATACGTATGCTGCCGATAACGGGGTATCCATAAACGTACATCACCAATATAAACATCATAATTTTTACGCCTTAAAGCAATTTTTAAGGATGCAGCTAAATTCAAAGCAATTTTATTATGATTTGTAGTGCCGCCTGTCATCGGTACAATTTCTCCATCACGGTATTCGCTTTTATATTCTGCTTTTTCTTCAATTTCTAAATACTCTTCAGGTGTGTAATATATTTTTTGTGTTTCTAACTGCATAAAAATACGACCTATGATTGTGCGGTTGCTTATTCATCTTTCATACCTATGTTATACGCCAATAAACCCCATCCTCTCGCTGCATTAACTGGCAAGCAATCAACTCCCGTCGCAGGGTGGCGCAGTCAGGATGGTAGCGCTTGAGAATGTCATTTACAAGGCGTTCAGGGTAGTTGACTCCGACATCAAACTGGTTTGTTAACCACTTAAGAATAACTAGGCGCTTTTTGCGACTAGCAGGAATTTCTTTGAGGCGGTCGCCCTCGAAATAGTTTTTCAACACTTTGCTTTCCCAAGCTTCAGTATCCACATCCCCAATCAAGGATGCTATTTTCTCAGGTGTAAAAATTTCCTTGCTAATGCTTTGCAAAGCCTCGCTATCCAATTGATATAGCCGACTATTACCTTCAGGGCGCATTGTCACCAAATTTAGCTCCTTCAGTTTCCCTAAATGATGAGATACTGTCGGTTCCTTGAGTTGCAGTAGCACCGCCAATTCTTCGACGCTGCACTCCTGATTCGCCAGGATACCTACAATCTTCAATCGGCTATCATCCGCTAATGCCTTGAAAAAGCGCAGTAATATGTTAAATTGCTCTGGCTGCATAACTAACTTCTAATTAGATATCTATCTAATTAGAAGTATATCTAATTTAAAACAAAAGATCCCCGACAACTTTTACGAAGTCGGGGATCTAACTTGTTGTTTAATTTAACTAAACTGTTCCTCTGCATCGAGGTTGAACAGCATTTGCAGAGTTTGCATACAGCGCCTTCTGGCTTCCACATCTTGCTGCGATCGCAATTGCACCATCGGGTCATGTAAAATTTTATTGACAATTCCCCGTGTTAATGCTTCAATCACCTCTTGATGTTTTTCAGCGAATTCCGAACCCAATCTCGATAAAGCTTTTTCTAACTCTTGTTCGCGGATGGTTTCGACTTTATTTCGCAGACAGCTAATAGTGGTAACAGTTTCTAAACTGCGCCACCAAATATCAAAGGCTTCCACTTCTTCTTCTAAAAGTCGCTCGGCTTCCTGTGCAATCTTGCGACGGCTTTCGTAGTTTTGTGCCACTACTGCCTTCAAATCATCCACATTAAACGCCTGCACGTTTTCTAATTCGTTTACATCCGTATGAACATTACGCGGCACAGAGATATCAAATAACATTAAAGAGCGCTGAACTTCTAAAACCATTTCCAATTTGGCGCGGTCAAGTATTGGCTCTGTTGCCGAAGTACTTGTAAATACCAAATCACTATCGGCAATTACGCTCATCATTTCCGATAGCGGATGAATATTGATCGGTTGCTGAGGGAATTGCTTTGTTAATTCTAGGGCGCGATCGCGAGAGCGGTTTACAATACTAATTTGTACAGCACCTTTAGAAAGTAGGTGTTGCACCAGCAACCGCGACATTTTACCAGCACCCAAAATTACCACTCGGCAAGCAGCTAAATTTGCCACTTTTATCTGTGCTAACTCCACAGCTGCCGAACTAATAGATACAGCCCCAGTACCAATACTAGTTTCAGTGCGAACCCGCTTACCAGCTGTTAGCGCTTGTTTAAATAATCGATTCAAAATGGTTTTTATACCGCTATATTGCTGCCCCAGTTTGTGAGTAGTCTTCACCTGAGCCAGAATTTGACCTTCTCCGAGAACCAGACTATCTAAACCACCTGCTACCCGCATCACATGCATCACGGCATCATCATGTAGCAGCATAAACAAATGCTGTCGCAAAGACTGCCCAGGTAACTTACTGAATTCTGCAAGAAACTGGGTAACTTCCCGGATACCTTGGTCTGCTTCACTGGTAACAATGTAAATTTCCAGGCGGTTACAAGTGCTAAGAATTGCAACTTCGTCTATATGGGGATAGCTAGCCAACTGAGCGATCGCACTTTCAATTTGTGATTCTGGAATGCTCAGTTTTTCCCGGACTTCTACTGGGGCTGTCTTATGGCTTAACCCCACCACTGCTATATTCATTTGCTAAATTGTAGTTACTAGTTGGTAGTTGGCAATCTGGTATTGAAGGAGAATAGGGAATGGGGAATTTTTGTTTCTTGGTTGATATTTTTGCAACCAACAATTAATCACTAACTACTAACTACTAACTACTGTAAGGGTAAGCATTTTGGTGACTACTTTTCTGTTTTATAGAAAGATTTTTTTCCTTATGCTTCGCCCCTACTTTTACCATTCCCCATTCCCTAAAAATTAGTTCAGTTGAAGAACTTTTGGTTCACCAAACAAGTGAATTGTGTCAACAAATCGAGCCGTTTTCGACTGGTTGGAAATAACCAAGCTTTGAGTTCTTGCCCCATCCTTGAAGAAACGCACACCTTGCATGAGATTACCAGTGGTAATGCCGCTAGCAGCGAACAGAATAGTTTCACCAGATGCCAGTTCATGAGCATCATAGACCTTATCGGGGTCATTGATATTCATAGACTTTAAACGCTCTATGTTGGCTTCTTTACTTTCTCCAATCAGACCTGTTTTTACTACTGCTGGATCGTAGATCAGTTGACCTTGGAAGTGTCCACCCAAAGCACGCATTGCTGCTGCCGAGATTACACCTTCAGGAGCCGCACCGATACCCATCAGCGCGTGGATATTAGTTCCAGCAAAACCACAGCTGATAGCTGCACCCACATCACCATCTGAAATTAGGGCGACTCTCGCTCCAGCCTCACGAATTTCTTTAATTAAATCGTTATGGCGTTCGCGCTTCATGACTACTACTACAAGTTCATCAATACCCCGGTCTAAAACCTCAGAGAGAATCTTCAGGTTTTCCGTGGCTGACTTGTTGATGTCTACCTTACCCTTAGCTGCGGGAGGTGCTGCTAACTTTTTCATGTAAAAGTCAGGAGCAGCAAATAATCCGCCCTTTTCAGAAATTGCCAACACAGCCATCGAACCAGGTTGTCCATAAGCTACCAAGTTCGTACCTTCACAGGGGTCAACTGCGATATCAATTTCAATTAGTTCATCTGGGTTACAGAAACTTTCAGCATTTGGTTGGGTACAGATACCAACTTCTTCTCCGATGTATAGCATCGGTGCGTCGTCGCGTTCGCCTTCCCCGATGACGATGCGACCACGCATGTGGATTTTATTCATCCGTTCCCGCATCGCTTCTACAGCTACCTGGTCAGCGATGTTTTTTTCGCCTTTCCCCATCCACTTTGCGGATGCGATCGCCGCTTGTTCCACTACTTCAATAATCTCTAACCCAAGTGTATTTTCCACAGAGTCTACCCTCTCAGCTGCTTGAATTTGCGTCGTTTCATCTGCCTATTTCAGTTTTCAAGTCTACCAAAGGGCGGATACACGTGGAGGAAAGTTAAGTTTTACTGCTAACTGGTTACAAAAGTGCCATTTAAGACATCCTTGTTTTTTACCCTTAGTATTTCAGTATAAAGCGTGTTCAAAATTAACTAAGTTAAAAACTATTACAAATGGGTAGCAGTTATTCAGTATCTATCTTTAGGTATAAAATAATGAAGAAAAAAGCTGCTAAATTCACTAAAAACTGAAAAACGAGGTGCAGAATAAAGAGCTTGTTAAATTAAGAGGTTAATCGTGTTTATCGACTACATCACCCTCATGTTAATTAACATGGTGGCTGGCTTATTTCTACTAGCTGACTATGTGTATCGTGGTATAGATAGTTCTAATCAAAGACAGTGGATTCCGGGTTTTGGAATTACGGGTGCGATCGCAGTTACAACTGGTTTACACATGAGCTTCACTTGGCCAGTTATCGGAAGCTTTAATATTGCCTTTGGTGAGACGAGTGTCCTATTTGGAATCTTGTTTATTGCAGCGGCGATCGCCCTGGCTCAAGGTTGGGATTTATTGACAATAGCAATTTACGGCTTCTTTGCTGGTGCAGTTGCGATCGTAGTCGGTATCCGCATTATCAACTTAAATTTGACAAAGCAACCGCTTTTATCGGGAATCGGCTTTATTTTAACTGGCTTAGGTGGTATTTTTGCCGCGCCAACCCTTTATTGGAAAACCAACCGAACCTGGCGGCTAATTGGCGTAGCAGTGCTGATAGTAGCCGCTCTAATTTGGGCATTGACTGGATATTTGTCTTACTGGAATCATTTAGAGAGTTTCCAAAAGTGGGTTCCAGCGCCGATGCGGTAAGCAATGTTCTAGGCTAGAAACATAGTTAAAACCTTGCTTAAGATCAATATGCTGGACTTTCTTAATCCCCTTTTCAATCGCCATCCAGAGCGAGTCAAAGCCAATGTCGAACTTTACACATGGCAAACTTGTCCTTACTGCATTCGTGCCAAAATACTGCTGTGGTGGAAAGGCGTAAATTTTACTGAATACAAAATCGACGGTGACGAAGCAGCCAGAGCCAAAATGGCAGAACGCGCTAACGGTCGCCGTACAGTACCACAAATTTTTATTAATAACCAGCACATTGGTGGCTGCGATGACCTTTATCAGCTAGACACACAAAGTCAACTCGATCCCCTTTTAGCCCAAGTCGCTATTTAGACACGATAAATCGCCGTCAAGACGAAAGATTATTGTAGAGACGGCGATTCATCGCGTCTCTGATGATTGTAGAAACGGCAATTCATCACGTCTCTTGCCTTAACCGCACAGTATTGGTCATTTAGAGAGAGGTCAGAATATTAAGTTGCACATCAGGCATTCATAAGAAGATGCTAACTAAGTATACAGAATATCTTATACATCAAAAATGGATGAGTTATGCCGTAGAATTAGCAAAAACAGCAGGTGATGCAGGTGAAATCCCTGTCGGTGCTGTTATCATTGATTCAACAGGCAAATTGCTAGCACAAGGAGAAAACAGAAAAGAGCGCGATAAAGATCCTACCGCTCATGCGGAAATTCTCGCTCTCAAGACAGCTGCAACAACTTTACAAAATTGGCATCTTAATGAATGCACCCTCTACGTAACTCTCGAACCTTGTCCGATGTGTGCAGGTGCGATTTTGCAAGCGCGTCTAGGACTACTTGTATATGGAGTAGACGATACAAAAACTGGCGCAATTCGTACAGTTATTAACATACCCGATAGCGCTGCTTCAAATCACCGCTTACAAGTAATCGGAGGCATTCTGGAGTCAGCTTGTCGTCAGCAATTACAGACTTGGTTTGCCACTAGGCGGCGTCGGGGAAAATAACGGACAGAGGTAAAACTGTCCATCTAGTACGACACAATTCACGCAAGAGAATCTACGGTGTAACTAATCAGACTTTTCGTTAAATTTTTACCTGTCAATCAGCTAGCTGCATCCGTCATGATGGAATTTTATTCTTCATCCGATAACTGCCAGCGCACACCAGTAAATCCTCAGGTAGATAGTGCTACCTCAAAGGTTTCTCCTTGGTTAAGTCCTCTGGCACATTTATTAGGGCGTCACTGCTTATTACCATTATTCTTTGGACAAATTAGAATAACCGGACAAAAAAATATCCCCATAACTGGGCCTGTGATCCTTGCACCTACCCATCGGGCGCGTTGGGATGCCTTGCTCGTACCCTATGCTACCGCTTGTCTGAGAAAACAAGACTTGCGGTTTATGGTGACAATTGACGAATGCCAAGGTTTGCAAGGCTGGTTTGTCCGACGTTTGGGTGGGTTTCCTGTAAATTCAAAGCATCCATCAATCCGCACGCTGCGACATGGAGTCGAGCTACTTCAGCAACAAAAAACCCTGGTAATCTTTCCAGAAGGTAACATTTTTCGTGATGGTCAAGTTCACCAGTTGAAACCAGGAATTGCTCGTCTTGCTTTGAATGCTGAATCTAGTCATTCGGGGCTGGGAGTGAAAATTATACCTATAGGCATTAATTACAGCCAACCTTATCCCAATTGGGGTACAGATGTGAGTATTGACATTGGTTCCCCAATTAGGGTAAGGGATTACATGAGTGGATGTATAAAACAAGATGCCAAAAGTATTACAGTTGATTTAGCCAAGGCACTGCAACAACTAAGTCATCAAGAAACAAAAGTTACTAATCACGCATTTGCAGAAATTACTAATTCTTAATGTCGTAAATATTACTGGTAAAAACAAAATTTTTGGAAGTGTGAACTGGAGACATCACCGAAACAGTGCTGAGTAAAAAAAGTTAAGAAAAATTGTAGGTTGGGTGAAGCAAAGCGCAACCCAACAAAGCTATGAAAATGTTGGGTTTCTACACAACTTAAGGTTTTTGGGGCTAACTGAACTGCATTGTAGTATATGTATCGCTCGTCACTGCGATAGAAGTTAATTGGTATACAGGGGTAATGGGAACTCTATTAAACCGATTTTTAGTCTAAATCAGAGATACTTAGGATGTAACTTTGCTTTGTCCAAGACCAAAACAGAGTTAAGATACCCGAAGTTTCCATAACTCTTTTATCTAGTTGTCGCACTAATTGATCCCATGAACACTGCTGCCGCTGTTACCTTGATGCACCGTACTGTTTTATCAGTTATGGCAGTCCTCAGTCTGCTATCACCTGTGAATGCTCAGGTACCACAGTTACCAGGCACTACCAGCCAACCGCAACCCATTGACCCCAACGATCCGAATAATCTTCGCCCCGTAACCGAAAGTAACAGCCTTTTGAGCATTGCAGGTGGCGATCGCTTAGTAAAAGAGGCAGAACAAGCTGTTTCTGCTCAAAACTACCCCTTAGCTGCCAAGAAACTGCAAGAAGCACGTCAGGTTTATAATCAGCTATCTAATTTTTATCAAGAGTTAAATTCTAGCTTTTCGGGAATTGACAATAGAGTTTCTGATTCTCAACGTCAAAAAGCTCTATTAACAGCCCAAAAACGAGATGAAGCAACCTTTCAGTTAGCATTGGTACATCGGGCACAAAATCAGCCAGAATTAGCTGTACCATTGTTGATTCAAATAATTAAAAGTCAAAACCCGACGCGGGATTTAGGCAAAAAAGCCTATAAACAGTTGTTTGAATTGGGTTTTGTCGATTCTCCCTATCCCAAAGAAGGTGGTAATTCATCTTCCTCATCCCCAAAAAAATAAATTAAATTTTTGTTGCCTGTTTTTCGCCATCTCCCTCATCTTTCACATCCTTCTCTCCCTGAACAGCGCCCTGGAACGCCCAGTGCTAGGATAGGATTATCTGCCATAGTCTTTCCTCAGCGTTCTCAAAAATATACCTCTGAGGCGCATTTATTACTGTCCTTGCCAAAACCTGAAATTGGCACAGGTATTTGCTCTATATCTGTTAATAATAGAAAAGTAAGTTTTTTCAGGAATTGCGATGATTAGTCCGCAGCAGGTTGAGGCAATGATCAAGGCGGAACTGCCAGACGCCCAGGTTCAGGTGCAAGACTTGACTGGTGGCGGGGACCACTATCAGGTGACAGTAGTTTCATCGCGCTTTGCAGGTAAAGGACTAGTGCAACAGCATCAGTTAATTTATGGTGCGTTGGGACAAGCTATGTCAACTGAAGCGATTCATGCCTTGGCATTAAAAACATACACTCCTGAAGCATGGCAAGCAACAGCAAGTTCCTAAAGTTATGAGTCAGAAGTTAGGAGTTATGAATTATGAATTTTTAACCCCTCACTCCTTACTCTTCACTCCTCACTCTCTTAATGCAACATAGGAAACACAAATACCATGACGCCAGAACTCAAAGAAAAAATTGATAACTTGGTAAAACAGAACAAGATTTTGGTTTTCATGAAGGGAAACAAGTTAATGCCCCAATGTGGTTTCTCCAACAACGTTGTGCAGATTCTCAATACCTTGGGAGTTCCCTTCGAGACAATTGACGTTCTATCCGACTCTGAAATCCGTCAGGGAATTAAAGAATACTCTAACTGGCCCACAATTCCCCAAGTTTATATCAATGGTGAATTCGTTGGTGGTTCTGACATCTTGATTGAACTGTACCAAAAAGGTGAATTGCAGCAAAAGGTAGAAGTCGCTATAGCCTCATAACGTCTTGTTTACAACAAACTAGGGGCGTACTGTTGAATTAGCGCTTTTTAATCAAGGCAATGTACTGTTTTTAATGTCCTTGAAAGGGGAAATACTATTTATCTCCCCTTTCAAGGTTTTTTTAATAGGTTTCTGATAAAAATAGATTGACTCGTTGAGATGATAATTTTTCGATTACTTCCCTAAGTTTCTCACTCATACTCTTGACAAAATCAGGATATGAAAAAGACTTGCTCTAATTCCACTCCTTTTTAAAGAGGATTAGGGTGGATTGAGTTTTAACCGAAGTAAATTTATAGTTACGTCAACAATCCCCTCAGTCACATTGGCAAAACCAATATGGGGCTGAGGGGACGCGTTTAATCAATACAATATCTCCAAAATCTCACACCACGGCAAACCGTTGACCAATACAGATAATATGCTATAATCATCTGCGGTAATTAGCGGTTACTATCAATGACCAAGTAAATGGTACTTAGTAGTAATCTGGCTGTGGCTGTGGTTGCGGCACTGCAAAATTTGATCCATCGTACAAGTAGCGGCTGGCTTCCTGTTCTAGGCGATGAATCAGGAAAGGTTCAATGACATTGCTATGTCGCAGTGCGGCTAGATATCCATCCAAATACATCCGCATATCATCCGTGCGATAACCGCGATTCCATAGCTCGATGAAGGCATCGGTAAGTCTTTGGTAATAGCGGATGGTTTGTGTGTCTTGGAGCATAACTGCTGTATTAATCTCTTTGGAATGAGAATTGTAAATGATTCACGCTCGAAAGTGAACTGTAATTTCACTTTGGCATCAACTCAAAGTCTACACATCTACTTTGGGTAGTACCCTCGTAGCAGCTACAAGCTACTTTAATCCTATTCCAGAAAACATCGATTCTAGTTAGCTGCTAAGTTATTTTTCTAATTTTTACGATCAACAGCCCAATTGTATTGGTGTTATGTTCCTAAATGTGGGCACTAATTTTGGTGAAAAATCTACTTTTGCCATCAAGTTGAAAAGCTGTTGTATTAACGGTTAGCTGGTTAGGTTATGGATATTTGCCACATTACATCCATTTCCATGTAAATGTTACGCTAAAAGAACTTTTAATAAGTCTAACAACACTTCCGAGAAATTTAATAAAAATTTAATAATATTTCTAATTGCCTTTCTGCAAGGC